>JAYVRN010000261.1:0-6295 GCA_043776275.1 Myxococcales bacterium
ACCGAGCTCGACACCGCGATCGCGGCGCTGCTCTCGCTGGCAGGTCAGGAGCGCTACAACGAGCACCTGCTCTCGCGCGCCGCGGAGATCGCCGCCGCACGCGCAGGGCTCATGGATCGGACGGGCCAGCCGGCCGCGGCGAGCGCGGACTGGCAACGCGCGCACGATCTCGCGGGCCTGCACTCACCGGCGCTCGCCCGCGATGCAGCGCGGACGATGCTCGCGCGCGCCGGCGATGACGCGAACATCGAGCGCCGGTGGATCGACGCCGTGCTCGCGACGCGTCCACCGCCCACCGAGCGCGCCCAGCTGCTCGTCCAGCGCGCCGATGTTCGTCGGCGCGAGACCACGCCTGATCTCGCTGCGGCGCTCGCGGATCTCCACGAAGCCCTGCGGCTGTGCGAGGAGCTGTCCTCGAATCAGGACGGGCAGAATCCCGAGGCCACGGCGGTGCGGCGCCGCGCGTACCAGCTCGAGGCCGAGCTCCTCGCGCAGAGCGGAGATCAGCGCGCCCGCGCGCAGGCGCTGACCGCCCTCGCGAAGATGGCCGAGCGAGATGCCGATCGCGTCGAGGTCGAGACGGCTGCCGCTGCCGCGTGGCTGGCGGCCGACGAGCCCGCGGCCGCGCTCCCTCACGGCGCGCGCGCCCACGCCGCCCTCGGGCTCGAGCACACCAACGTCCCCGCGGTGCTGCGCCGCGAGGTCCTCGGCACGCTCGGAGAGGCGGCCTGGCGCCAGCGCGCGTGGCCCGATGTGATGCGTGCCTATCGCGGCCTGATCGCGGATCCGGGCGCCGAGGCGCCGAAGCTGGGCACGTTCCGCTACCGGCTCGCGGTCGCCGCGGATCGGACCGGGGATGCAGCGGGCGCGATCGACACGCTGCGCCCGCTCGTCGAGGACGACGAGCTCGCACGCAGCACGCCGCCCGAGCTCCGCGGCCAGGCGCTCCGCCTCTATGCCGAGCTCGCCGAGCGCGCCGGAGACCTCGGCGGTGCGGCCACCGCGCTCGAGGGCTTCGCGTCGCTGTCCACCGACAGCTCGCCGAGCGCGCGTGCCGATGCGATGTACCGCGCGGGCGAGCTGTTCCGCCGCGCGGATCGCGGAGACGAAGCGATCCGGTGTCTCGAGGCTGCGCTGCGGATCAGCGATACGCACCTGCCCGCGCTCGATGCGCTCGAGATGGCGTGGCGCGAGCGCGGTGATCACGAGCGGGTCTCGGTGATCCTCGGCCGCAAGGTCGCGGCGACCTCGCGCCATCCGAGCCGACAGAAGCCGCTGCTCTCGCGCCTCGGCGATCTCCAGGATCAGCTGGGACGTCCCGACGTCGCACTCGCGGCGCATCAGCGGGCCCTCGAGATCGACCCGGCGTGGCGTCCGTCCCTGCGCTACGTGACGCTGCGCCTCCGTGACTCGGGGCAGCTCGTGGCCGCCGCCGGCGGCCTGGCGCAGCTATCTGGCGAGCTCCCTGGGGACCAGGGTGTCGATCTCGCGATCGTGGCAGCGGAGCGACGCACGGCCGCGATCGCGCTCGCCGAGCTGGTCGCGGGCCTCGAGGATGCCCAGCTCGACGCGGTGCGCGAGATCGCGAGACCCGCGCTTCAGAAGGCCGCGGTCGACGGTGCCGAGGTCCTCGGGGGGCTGTCCCGTCTCCGCGGCGAGCCGATCGGCGTGCCCAGCAGCGAGGCGACGCGCGAGGAGAACACGGCGAGTGGCCGGGTCACCACGTCCAATGGCAGCGCGCTCTCGCTCAAGAGCGCCGCGGCCCGCTCGCGCCTCGCCGGCAAGTTCGACGATGCGCTCGCGACGCTCGAGACCGCGAACCACGTCAGCCCCGGTGATCCGGGCGTCCTGCACGAGCTGGTCGAGCTCGCCATGCAGGTCGGAGATCACGAGGCCGCCGCGAAGCACCTCACCGCGCTGTCCGAGCTCGCCGCGGGCAGCGGCAAGGGCAACGCGCTGCTCGAGCTCGCGGAGATCTACTACGACCACCTCGACGATCCCACGCGCGGTCGTCAAGCGATGCGCACCGCCGCCGACGCGTTCGGCGGCACCCGGCGCGATGCGACGCTGCGCATGCTCGCCTCCGAGGCGCGCTCGAACCTCGCGTGGGATGTCGCGATCGAGGCCTTCGAGGCGATCGTGATGGCGCGCCGCACCGCCGCCGATCTGACGGAGCTCGCGATCGCGCTGCGCCGGGCGGGCCGCGACGGCGATGCGATCACGCTGGTCGAGGATGCGATGCTGGCCGGCCGGCTCGACGATGGCGGAGAGCTGCTCGCGATCGTCCGTGCCGAGGCCGCGCGCCGGGCCGAGCTCGCACAGGTGCTCGATCAACGGGCGGAGACCGCGGTACGCCCCGACGATGCCGAGGCGATGCGGCAGGAGGCCGTCTGGCTGCGCGAGTCCACCACCGCGCGCACCAAGACCATCCCCGGCACCCTGCCGGCCACGGATCCACGCACCAAGACGATCCCCGGCACCGCCCCGCCGCCGTTCGCCGGGCTCCCCGATGCGCCGCAGGCGATCGGGCGGATCAAGCTGGTCGCGCTCCCCGCGCAGCGCCCCAATGTCACCGATCAGTTCCCTGCCGCCGGCCGGTTGCCCGCGCCCACGCCGGACGTCACCGACAGGTTCCCCGCGGTCACAGATCGGATGGCAGCGCAGTTCGCCGAGTTCGAGAGCGTCGGCAGCGACGCCAGCGACGCCAGCGATGCCACCACGCCTGCCGTCACCAATCGGATGGCCGCACAGTTCCCTCGGGTCACCGATCAGTTCCCCGCGGTGACCGGCCGGATGCCCGCGCAGCTCCCCGACGTCGCCGAGGAGCTCTCCGCGCGGGCGACGCGAATGGCGGCGCAGCTCCCGGCCGTGACCGATCGCATGGCCGCGCAGCCCGAGCCCGATGCCGTGCACGTCCCCAGGGCTGCGCCCGACGCTGCGCCCGTGCATGTGCCGGACGCAGCCGACGCAGCCGACGCAGCCGACGATGCCGAGCACGACGCGGGCTGGCGCTCGGTCACGGATCCGCGGATCGAGTCCGGCCCGATCGAGCTCCCGATCTTTCCGGCGACCCTGTCCGTGGTCGAGGATGGCGGCGTGGTGCTCGCGCGCCTGATCGCCGCGCACGAGGCAGCGCCCGACGATGTGCTGGCCCTGCGCGCCGCGCTCGACGGCCTCACCGGCCAGCCGGCCGAGCGCAGAGAGCTGCTCGATCGAGCGGCGAAGCAGAGCCATGGCGCTGCCCTCGCGATCGCGCTGCACGAGCTCGCCACGCTCGCGCGCGAGGGTCACGAGCTGGTCCGCGCCACCGCACTGTGGAACCGCGCGCACGACGTCGATCCCACCTATCCGCCGATCTGGATGCCGCTCGCCGATGCGCTCGCCGCCTCCGACGAGCTCGATGCCGCCCGCGAGCTCTACGAGGCGGTCGCGCACTCGCCTGCCTACGACGAGCCTCGTCGACGCTTCGCGGCGGAGCGCGCCGATGCGCTCGGCAAGGATCACACGATCGTGTCCGGAGAGATCGGTGCGAAGCGAGCCCCCGCGGCGAGCAAGCTCCGCCCCGAGATCGAGCAGGCGCGCGCGCTGGTCGGAAGCGAGGACGTCGCCGGTGCGATCAAGCTCGCCGAGCAGGTCCTCGACACTCACCCCGACGACGTGACGGCGCTCGAGCTGCTCGAAGGCCTCTACCTCCAGACCGGAGACATCACGGCCGCGTCCGAGGCGATCGGCCGCCAGCTCCTGCTCGCGGAGGATGAGCTCGCGCGCGCATCACTGTGGCGGCGGCGCGCAAAGATCTATCGCGACTCGCTCGGGCGCGACGCCGAGGCGTATCGCTGCCTCAAGGAGGCCCACGCGTGCTCGCCCGCGGATCCCGAGATCGCGTATCAGCTGCGTACGGCGGCGATGGTGCGTGGAGAGTGGGCGCTCGCGGCGTCGCTGCTGTATCGCGAGATCGCAGCCGCCACGAATCCGCGCGAGCGCGGGGCGCTTCACCTCGAGCTCGCGTTGGTGTTCGACGAGCGGCTCGATGACGAGGCGCAGGCGCAGGTCAACTTCGAACAGGCCCTCGCCTTCGATCCTTCGATCCCCGCCGCGAAGCTGCCCCTGGCGCGACGCTACGAGACGATCGGTCGAGAGCTCGAGGCAGCGAAGCTCTACGAGGAGGCCGCATCATCGGCGCGCGCCGCGGACCGCGCCGCCTTGCTCGACGCGGCGACCCGCTGTCGTGCGGTGGCCGCCGAGGCGTCCGCCACGCCGGATCTCGGGGCTCAGCTCGAGCGCGCGGAGGCCGCGGGAGACATCGAGGTCTCGTTCGAGCTCGCCAACCAGCTGTGGCGTGCCGAGCCCGGGCACCCGGCGGCGTTCCGCGTGCTCGCGAACGTGCACCGGACCTCGGGAGATCTCGCGGCGCTCTCTGATCTGACGAGCGTCCGCGCCGTCCGCGCGGAGTCCGCCGACGAGCGCGCGACGGCGTGGCTCGAGGTGGCGCGGCTCGCGGAGGATCTCGGCGCGCTCGAACACGCCGCCCGCGCGTACGACCTCGCCCTCGTCGAGGATCCGGGCCATGTCGGCGCGCTCGATGCACGCGGCGCTCTCGCCTTCCGCCTCGGCGACTTCATCACCGCCGAGCTGATCTATCGAGATCTCGCCGTGGGCGACTCCGTGCTCGGCGCCGACGAGCTCGCGCTCCGGCGCTCGATCATCTGCGAGCAGCTCGGGCGTGACACCGAGTCGCTGACGCACGCGCAGCAGGCCGCCGATGCCGCGCCCGCGCGCCGCGATGTGATGATGCGCGTCCAGGAGCTCGCGACCCGGATCGGCGATCTGGAGACCGCGCTCGAGGCGGCCCGCCACGTCCTCGACCTGATCCCGCTCCACGACGAGGAGGGCAAGCTGCGCGCCCAGTTCTCCCTCATCGATCTGCTGCGGCAGGCGGGCGACCTCACCGGCGCCGTGATCCAGCTCGAGCGGATCCTGCGCGATCATCCGGCGCACGAGCGGGCGCTCGAGATGCTCGCCGATGTGCACGTGGCCCGCGCGGACTGGCCCGCCGCCACGCGCTATCTCTACCAGCTTGTCCCGCTCGCGCCGACCACGGCCTTGCGCGCGGAGCGTCTGTTCCGTCTCGGCGAGGCCGTGCTGCTTCACCTCGGCGACATCGATCGCGCAGACGATGTGTTCCTCCGCGCTTCCGATCTCGATCCCGCGCACCTGCCAACGCTCCGCCGGCTGCTCGATGTGTACTGGCGCGCCGACGATCCGGGCGCGCTCGTCGAGGTGGCCACCGAGCTCGCGGACAAGGGCGCGCTCGCCACCGGCCCCGCGGCCGAGGTCTCGCTCGCCCACGCCATGATCGCCGCCGCGCTGATCGGTGACACCCAGCTCGCGGCTCGGCTCGGCACCGCGCTCGGCGAGGAAGCGCCACGTCGCGTCGCTGCCGCACTCGCGGAGCTGGCCGACGTCGACAACAGTCGCCTCCAGCTCGTCACGGCCTCGACCGCGATCGCCGAGCTCGCGAGCCGCGGGCTCCTCGATCTCACCAAGGTCCGCGCGGCCGCCGCCGGGACGCCCGTCGCAGCGCACCTCACGCTCGCGTGATCGTGATCCGCTAGATCGCACCAACGTCCGTTGCAGCGGAGACCTCATGGGTTGCTTGACGCGCGTGGTGCGCGAGACGAGAGTGCGCGACAGGTATCCACTAGGTAGAGGAGAGAGGACACATGAAGACCTTCACGCAGATCTCGATTTCGCTCGCGATGACGCTCGGCCTCAGCTCGGTCGCCCTCGCAGGTGACGCCAAGGCCCCGCCCCCCGCGCCGGCCCCGGCGAAGAAGGAGGAGGCCAAGAAGGAAGCTCCGAAGAAGATGGAGCCGATGAAGGCGCCGCAGGAGCTCGCGGACATGGGCAAGCCGATGGTTGGCACCTGGAAGTGCGCCGGCAAGGCCATGATGGATCCGACCAAGCCCACCGAGATGACGGACATGAAGATGACCGTCAAGGTGGCGATGGACATGGGCGGCTGGTGGATCAAGTCCACGATGGACGCCGGCCCGATGTTCAAGGGCGAGGAGTACGTGACCTACGACTCCGCCGCGAAGAAGTTCGTCTCGATCATGCGTGACTCGATGGGCGCCAGCGAGATGAAGACCTCGATGGGCATGAAGGACAACAAGATCGTGTGGGAGGGCGACGCGCGCTCCTCGATGCCCGGCATGACCGCCATGAAGTCCCGCGCCACCAGCGACATGTCCGACGCGAAGGCGGGCGTGAAGATGATGGGCGAGTACTCGAT
>JAYVRN010000262.1:0-24108 GCA_043776275.1 Myxococcales bacterium
CGCGCCTCGGCGCCGTTGCCGAGGGCGCGGTGGAGGTCGGCGAGCCCCTGGTACGAGACCGAGAGGTCGCGCTGGAGGTCGGCGCGCGTCGGCTCGAGCTCGGCGAGGCGCCGGCGGATGACGAGAGACTCCTCGTACAGCCGGCGCGCCTCGGCGCCGTTGCCGAGAGCGCGGTGGAGGTCGGCGAGCCTCTCGTACGAGACCGAGAGGTCGCGCTGGAAGTCGGCGCGCGTCGGCTCGAGCGCGGCGAGGCGCCGGCTGATGACGAGAGACTCCTCGTACAGCCGGCGCGCCTCGGCGCCGTTGCCCTTGGCGCGGTGGAGGTCGGCGAGCCTGTTGTACGAGATCGAGATGTCGCGCTGGAGGTCGGCGCGCGTCGGCTCGAGCTCGGCGAGGGCGAGCACCCCGTCGCGGGCCTCGGTGGCGGCGCGCATCGCCTCGGCGTTCCGCCCGAGCGGCACGTAGTGATCGACGCTCGCCCCGAGAAACCTCAGTCCGTCTCTCGGCCGTCTGTCGAGAGCGGCGACCATCCGCTCACACATTCCCAGCCCATCGGCCGCGTGGCCAGCCTGCTCCATCGCTGAGAGGACGCTCCACGCCAGGTCGACGGCCTCGTCCAGCGCGCCGGCGGAGATCAGGTGCTCGAGGGCAGCCAACACATCCTCCCCGCTCCGAGCCCCGCCCCCGAGCCACCAGGCCGCGGCCGCGCGATCTGCCGCGGCCGGCCGGCCGCCGGTCCGGGCCCACAGCTCCTCGGCCGTCCAGCGATGCACGATCCACCGGCGGCTCGCACCGTCGCCGGCGCCTCCATCCTCCACATGCTCGCCGACCAGCGTCAGGTCGACGAGTCGATCGAGCACGCCATGCTGCCGCCGCAACCTCCGCCCGCCCTGCGGCGCCACGGCATCCGCGACCGCCACCAGCGCCGGCAGCGGCACCAGCCGATCGAACACAGCGATGGCTCGGAGGATGGTCAGCTCGTCTGGCTCGAGCTCGCCCACCAGCAGGTCCAGCATGACGTCGGCGGCCGCCAGCGCCCGAGCCGCGGCCAGGCGGTCGGCGAGCGTGGCGTCGGCGTCCTCCGCCATCGGCAAGTCGACGTCGTGGGCTGTCGCGAGCCGGTGCAGGCGCTCCTCGACATGCGGGAAGCGCGCGCCCGGCGTCGTCCGCACCAGCGCGTCGGCGAGCTCGAGCACCCGCGGGTGACCGCCGAGGCCGCGCGCCAGGGTCAGCCCGTCGGGCCGCCGGCCGAGCGCGGGCAGGCGCCACAGCAACAACCGCAGCTCGGGGTCGGTGAGCGGCCCGACGTGCAGCTCGGCGAGCGACGATGCCAGCGCCGGTAGCCGGAAGCGGCTGGTGACCAGCACGGCGCCGACCTGGGCGGCCGAGGCCAGCTTGACGACCGTGGCGCCCAGCTCGCGATCGGCCAGCGCGCGGTCGGGGCCGGCCTGCTCGTGAAGATCGTCGAGCACGAGCACCACCTGCTCGGCGCCCAGGAGCCGCATCGCCTCGGCCTCGACCGCGCGATCGTCGGCGCCCGCCGCCAGGTGCCCTTGCAGCGCGGCCCGCGCCACCCCCTCCGGCAGCCGCCCGACCGCCGCCCGGATCACCGCGCGGCTCAGCTCGCCGGGCGTCCTCGACGCCGGCACCGCGACGGCCCAGCCCTCGCGTCCGAGCCGCCACAGCAGGTCGAGCGCCAGGCTCGACTTGCCGATGCCGCCCATGCCCCAGAGCAGAGCCCCTCGCCTGCCCTTGGTCGTGACCCCCGCCCTCGCCTGCTCGCGCAGCCGGTGCCGCCCGACGAAGTCGCCGACTCCAAGGCTCACCGACAGCCCACCGATCGCCGCGCGCGCGGGCGCCGCCCGGGGGGCCGGCAGCTCGTCGGGATCGAAGAGCGACCCGTTCCAGGCGTCGGCCCGCGCGACGTACACCGGCGTGCCGTACTCAGGTCCTCGAGCCGGCTCGCCGCGCGCCAGCCGCTCCTGCCGGCGTTGCTCGACCTCGCGCCGCGCCCTCGCCAGCGCCCGGACCGCGACCGGCGACGCCACCAGCTCGCGGTACAGCTCGCTGGCCAGCTCGGTCGCGTACGCGTCGCCGACCGCGCCGAGCATCGCGATCACCTGCGGCACGCCGGCCGCGACGAGCGCGTCGGCGAACCCACCCCGGCCAGCTTTCTCCGCGGCGCCGGTGGAGCAGGCCGAGAGCACCACCAGCGGGACCGGCACACCCTGCAACGTGAGCGACGACGCCAGCCGGGCGGGCGTGACCGGCGTCGACTCGGCCAGCGACAGGGCCCCGCCATCGCCGTGGGTCGACAGGTGGACCACATGGGGGTGAAAGGCGGCCAGCGCCGTGCGCAGCTCCTCGAGGTTCGCGCGGTCGCCGTCCAGGAACATGACCTCGGCGTTGGTGCGCACATCCTCGACCGCGTCGAGCAGGACCTGGAGCTCCTGCGAGGTGTCGAGGAGGGCGCCACCCGCCGGGGTCGCGATCATCACGAGCACGCGCAGCGGGCCTGCCTGCTGCGGCATCGCCGCCAACGTGCCGTCGAGCACGCGCCCGACCGTCGCCCGGGGCTCGAGCCCCACCGGCCGGCCGTCGCCGACCCAGGCCGCCTCGACCGGCAGCGTCGCCAGCGACGGCGCCAGCTCGACCCTGAGCTGGTACGGCCCGCGCTCGGGCAGGGCCGCAGCCAGGCTGGCCGGAAACACCAGCTCGCCCAGCGCCCGACCGACCTCGGCCAGCGGGCGCGCCGTCGGTCGCGGCCCCGGCTCGCGCGACGGGCCCGCCGGCCGGGCCGGGGCCATCAGCTCCGCGAGGGTGTGACTCCGGCTCTCGGTCGTGGCCGCGACCTCGGCACCGTCGGGCGCCCGCAGCACCACCGCCAGCCCCCGCGCGCCGGCGGGGGCGATCCGCAGCCGGTACGCCCGCGGGCTCGCGAGCAGGTCGACCGGATCGCCAACCGGCGGAGCCTTCCTCGGGCCCGTAAGGCTCTCCAGCAGCTCGGTGCGATCCTCGAGCGGGATCTTCCGCAGGCTCCGCAGCCCGACCGGTACCGGGGCATCGGCGTCCACCGTGACCGGGATCAGGCGGAAGCCTTCCTCGATCCGCCGGACCATCATCGTCGACAGCTCCCAGGCCGTCCAGGTCCGCCCGACGCCGGTGTTCGACAGCATGATCAGCCCGGCCTCGGCTTCGGCCAGCCCGCGCTCGATCGTCGTGACCAGATTGTCGCCCGCCGCGACCTCGTAGCGGTCGAAGAACACGTCGAGGCCGCGGCCCCGCAGCCACGCCGCCAGCGGCTCCACGCGGGCGCGGTCGGCCGTCCGGTAGCTGATGAACACGCGCGTCCCCGCCATGCGCGATCCAGACGATACGCCCGCCGCCAACCGAACATCCGAAGTCCTGGCATTGGATCGCAAACCCTCCGAGATCACAAGGGCCGCTTCCGGGCGAGCTGGTCGACGCCAGACCGACCGCACCTGCTCCCCGGCGGCACCGCCGGAAGTCGGCGTTGCATCGGCCGGTCTCGCTCGTTAACCTTCTCCCATGGCGCGTTGTCACGAGCTCCAGACCCACGCAGGCGGCGCTGCGCTCCCGAGAGTTCGCGTGGCGAGGTCCCTGTGAGGGTCTTCATCAGCCATGCGGTCGGCGACGGTGCGTTCGCTCGCGAGCTGACCGAGAAGCTCCGCGCCGCCAAGTTCGAACCGTGGCTCGCCGAGCTCGAGCTCACGCCGGGACAGAACGTCGCGCTCGAGGTTGGCCGTGCGCTCGATCGCGCCGAGGCCATCGTCGTGCTGCTGTCCCCCGAGGCGGTGAAGTCGCCGTGGGTCATGTCGGAGATCGAGTACGCACTCACCGAGCGACGCTTCAAGGGGCGGCTCATCCCGGTCCTCGCCCGCCCGACCCGCGAGATTCCTTGGGTGCTCCGGAAGATGTCGCTGATCGATGCCGGCTCGGACGTCCACACCGGAAGCCGGCGAGTCGTCGACGCGCTCAAGCGGGTCGATGCCGCGGCGTAGCCCGCGCCCCACGCCCGCGCGCCCCGTCGAGGCTTTCCTGTCGCGAGCCGAGCAGGATCGCGCGCCGATCCGGGAGTCGATCCAGCAGCTCGAGCAGACCCTGCGGAGTCGCGGCGTCCCGGTCTGGACCGCTCCGACCGGGGTGTCCCCTGCCCAGGTCTGGCACGACGAGATCGGGCGTGCGCTCCATCGCTGCGACTGGTTCCTGGTGGCGCTGTCGCGGCGGTCGGTGAAGCGCCCGTGGGTGAAGCGAGAACTGCTGTTCGCGCTCCAGCAGCAACGGTACGAGGATCGCATCGTTCCGCTCCTGTTCGAACCGTGCGACGTCAGTGCGCTGTCATGGACCCTGAGCGGGTTCCAGATGATCGACTTCACCGGGGACTTCGACGAGGGCTGTCGCACCCTGCTCCGCACATGGGGCATCGCGCTCGCGCCCGAGCCCGGACCGGCGAGCCGGGCGCAGCGCCGGCCGGCCCCGGCGGTTACACCCCGACGGCGACGCCCCTCGATGTGACGCACCGACCATCCACCGAAGCCGAAACCCTACGGCGCCTCCAACCTCGACTTCCGCAAGGCGCGGCCGTTCGGCGCCGCGGGGCCGGCCGCGACGTGCCCCAGCTACTCGACCGTCTCATCGAGCCGCACGCCGACCGCGTCGGCCACCGCGCGCGGTGTCGGGATGGTCGGCTCGACGGCCTGCTCCGCCCGACGCCAGAGCCGCACCGTCTGCGCGCCCTCGACGGCCACCAGCGTGCCGCGGCGATCGAGCACGACCCGCGACGGCTCCGCCACGCCGTCGACTGCGCCGCGGTCGCGCACGACCAGCCACCGGTCCTCGATGCTGTAGGTGCGGATCGCGTGGAGGTCGTCCGTCCCTGGAGCGACCGCCGCCGCGGTCACGCCGACCGCGAAGATGGTCGGCGCGAGCTCCCGGACGATCGCGTCGACGACGGGCACGAGCCCGAGCTGTCCACTCGACGTCAGGAAGAGCGCGTAGGCGCCGCTGCCCTGCGGCAGCGGCCAGATTTCGCGGATCGCGGCCGGGAGGTCGCGCTCGGTGACGAGACCGTCCCAGTCGACCATCGCCCAGGCCGGCGGGCTCACGGCGGCGAGTCCCCACGGTTCGGCGCCCTCCACCTCGGTGCGCGTGTACTGCACGAAGAAGCGGTCACAGCCCACCGCGGCGCGGACCGTAGCAGTGACGACACCGTCGACACCGGATCGATGGACGGCCGCGCCCTTGCCGCCCTGCAGCGCCCCGGCGCGCACGACGAACAGCGCGCCACCCTCGATGCGGGCGCCGAACAGGTCGGCCGCGCCGCCGTCGCACAGGCCGTCGTCGGTCCAGGCCGAAGGCGCCAGCTCCCCTTGCTCGGGCACGAGGGCGTCGGCCCCGGTGTGCGCGTACGTCCGCAAGCGTCCATCACCGTCGCGCAGCAACACGCGGAGGCGCTCGCCGGCGCAGCCAAGCCCCTCGACCTGGCCCGCGAGCGCCACCCGCCTACCCTTCCGACCCTCGCCGTCGAAGGTCGCGAGCTCGCCGGCGCACGCGACCAGCGGGAGACCGTCGTCACACGCAACCAGATCGCCAGGCGACGAGCAGTCGAGAGCCAACGCGTCAGGCGTGCCGACTCGACGAAGCACGAGGCCGTCGCCGCGCACGATCACGCGACTCGCGCCCCCGTCCTCCCCCAACCACGCGACACGCTCCTCCGGCGTGATCGAGATCGAGCCGGCCGGCTCGAGCGCCCGGTGCGCGCGCACCTGGCGATAGCGCTCGACCAGCTCGGGCCCCGAGTTGGCCCTGGCTGCGGCGGCCTGCGCGATCGTCATCTCGTCCGCCTCAAGATCGGCGCACGGCCGCCTCGCCCAGCCCGCCGACGCGATGCGGCCGATTCGGTTCAGAGCCGGGGCTCGACCCGCATCGCGGCGCACAGCGCGAGCAGCGTCGGATGGAAGCGCACCGCCGTGCCGACCCGCTTGAGCACGACCGTCTTCGGGTTATCGAACAGCCACTGCCGCGGCGCGCCACCGAAGGCGGTCGAGGCGCGCACCAGCGACCGGCACAGCGAGTTGACCGACAGGTCGAGGACGAACTCGCCCCAGACAGCGCGCGAGTGGGCCATCACCATCATGAACAACCAGAGCTGCCGCTCGCCGCCGGGGAACGGCAGCTTGCCGACGAAGGCCCAGTCGACCTGCGCCTGCTCGCCGGACAGCGTCTCGGTGGTGGGGTAGATCTCGCGGCGTCGACGCGGACGAACGAGGGCGACGTGCTCGCGCAGGGTTCGTACGCCGCCGGCGAAGCCGCGCTCGCGGACCATGTCGTAGAGCCGGGTCGCCAGCAGCTTCGGGTAGCGGCGCAGCGTGTCGTCGATGAACTCGCGGTACGGGTCGATCATCCGGGCCTTCATCAGCGACGGCGTC
The DNA here is from genome assembly GCA_043776275.1 of Myxococcales bacterium. Taxonomy (GTDB): domain Bacteria; phylum Myxococcota_A; class Polyangia; order Haliangiales; family Haliangiaceae; genus JABFXX01. The sequence goes on from JAYVRN010000262.1 coordinate 6,450, forward strand.
TTCGCGACGCCGAGCCCGAGCACGCGATTGACGACGTCGGGGTGCAGCTCGAGCTGGGTCGCGATCGTGCCGACCGGCCAGTGCTCGGCGCAGTGCAGGCGCACGATCTCCGCCTCGACCTCCGCCGTGGTCATCATCGCACACCGCCCAGCTCGAGCTGGCGCACGTCGTCGAACGAACCGAGGCCGGTGAGGCGCTGGCTACGCCGGCGACCGGGCTCGCGCACCTCGATGGCGTAGTGGATGGTCTCGGCCGCCCCGGCGAGATCGTCGACGAGGCGCGACCACGAGCGTGACCACGAGTCCAGGTCGCCGGCAGAGATGACAGCGCGCATCCGCGCGAGGTGCCACAACGCTAGCGACTCGAGCAGCGTGGGCGGCGCGCGCCGGTGTGGCCCACGTCTCACCATCGGTGATGGCGGGCGGCTCTTCGCCCTGGCCGCTGACCGGCGCGTGACACGGCAACCAGGCGGTGCGCGGTGGCGACCGCGACCGGGACTCCCCCGCCGGCCGACGGTCGGCCGATCGGTCGTGACGTGGCTATCGACGAGGTTACGCGCCCTCGCCTACGGGGCCTATGGGCTCTCGACGAAACGAGTGAGTTCGTCGATCGTGACCCCAGCGTCCCGCGGCGCGCGCTGGATGTACACCGTGTAGTCCGAGGCGAGGAGCCGGCCCTTGAGCACAGGCCACAACGCATCGGCGCCTTGACCCGAACCCCTCCACGCGGCGACGGCGGTCGCCACCTCCTCAATCAGCCCTTGGATGCGCTGGAACGTCTGCTCCACGGTCTTGCCACGGCCCAATGGGATCAGCCGAGCGTGCGTGACGTTGCCACCGGCTGCGACAAACAGCAGCATCGATGGATATACGAGCCGGGCCTCTTCGCCGAAGTGCTGCTTGAGCAGCCGAGAGAAGTACCGTGCGCGGTCCCGCGACCGTCCCAGGGAGGCGGCGGTCATCAACTCGACGGATTGCAGCACCGAGCTGTCGGTCTCGTCCCTCACGGCGAACACTTCGAAATCGGAACCGGAGGCCTTGTCGAGCGCGTCCCAGCAGTCGCGGTCCCTGAACATCTTGCGCACCTCGACGCAGCTCTCGTCGTAGACCAGCACGCCGAACACGATGTGGGGCTGATCCTCGAGCAGGCGCTTGAAGTAGACCCGTAGGTGCTCCGCCGGAAACGCGCCTCGAGGTACGCGGGGGATCCGACAGCCGTCGGGAATCGCGAGCAGCCCGGCGGGCCGCCCATCGATCTTTCGCACGAGCAATTCGCATACTCCGAGGACGCCGCTGGTCCGCAGATCAGCGTAGGCGGTGCTGTTCGCCAGGCCGTCCATCTTCGTGTCGTCGACACGCACAGGCAGAATATAGTCGCCCGTCGCCTCGAGCATGCGATCGAACGCCGCGCGACGCTCGACCGTGCCGTAAGCGCTCGCCCGGTACGAGGCCGACACCAGCATCACACAGTACCTGGCACCTTCCCGGTAGGTGCGGTCGAGATACTCGACCAGGTTCTTGCCCCAGATCTCGTGCTGGAACTCCTCGTCGAGAAACACCCGCACTCCGTTCGCAACGCCGATGGCGTGGATCGCCTGCGCGTAGGCGCGCTCGGGCGCCGCAAAACTGAGAACGACGTCGAACTTTCGCTCGCTAGTCGCGGCCATCGTCACCTCCGCGGCCACCAGTCCAGCCGCCAGGGATCATCGTACCCAAAGCCGGCGGCGCGTTGGGTACTCGACACGCGCTCCACCGCTTCCGCCGCGAGAACACGCGGCCGCCAGGCGCGACGCCGACCCGCGGGCCGAGCAGCGCGGTGTGGGTGATCGCGCGCCAGAGTTGGTCGCGGCCGGCCTCGTCGAGGCCGTGCGACAGATCGATCCACAGGTAGTCGCCGTGGCGCTTCGGGATCGGATGGTCGTCGAGGCGCACGATCAGTGAACGAGCGGGCCGTCGACGGCGACCGCCGCGTCGACCGGCGGGGCCGCGTCCAGGCCCGCGTCGGGGAGGCAGGCGCAAGCGCCGTACTCGAGGCCGGTGTCGGTGCAGACCTTGGCGCCCGGTGCGCCGGTGGGGCAGAAGCAGGCGGCGGTTGACGCGGGCAGGCACGCCGGAATGGTGTCGCTGAAGGTGTCGTCGCTGCACGCACCCATGATCGCGACCAGGATACTGGCCACGGCCAGACCCGGCGCCCTCACGAGCCACCCCCGAGGGTGGTGCCGATCGATGGCGAGATGTTGATGAACCCCTGCGGCTCGGCGTCATGGCCGTACGGCAGGAGGACGCCGAACGACAACAGGCCGCTGAAGCCGCCCGCGAAATGACCGCTTGCGTAGACCGCGGCCTCGACCTGCCAGCCGTGGGCATCAGCGGATTGCGCTGGAGTGGTGGTATAGGCGTTGGTCCACACACCCCGCGACACCGTCACGTAGGTGCCAACCCGCGGAAGGAGCAGACCGACCTCTTCCTTGCCGGCCTGGACCTCGAAGCCTGCCGCCGCCCGGACCTCGCGGAAGCTCGGCAGGTCGAGGGTCATGCCGGCGTCGGTCGCGAGGGTCTGCGAGTTCAGGTACGTGCCGGACAGCGACGCGAACCACGTGCGCCGCCGATCGCCGTTCTGGCAGGCCTCGGCCACGACTGTCGCCGCCTTCACCTTCGCCGTGGACACCTCGGCCTTCGCGACCCTGGCAACCTCGGCGAGCCCCTTGATCTCTCCGACCTGGTCGAGCAAGTCGATCGCCCGGGCCTCGTCCGAAGGGGTCGCCCCGTCGGTCCCCGCGCCCGCCGCGTCGGGCACCAGGGGGGCAGGTCCGGTGGACGGGGGAGGCGTGGCGAGGGTCGCAGGCGTGGCTGCCGCTGCTGCCTTCGCATCCTTCACGGCCTTGGTCGCCCCGGCGCAGACGGCGCCGGTCGTGTGCAGGTTGGTGGACTGCTGAAAGATGACCTCGCCTGCGAGGCCCGCGATCCGGTCCGCCTCCGCACCGGCGACTCCAGGGTGGAGCATGCGGAGGCCGAGCGTGAGCGACCGCCCGGTGCTCCCGGCGAAGATCTGACGCGCGTTGAGGTTCACGACCGCGGCCTTGTCCGCGCCGTCGCGTCCGGTCACGGGTTCGATCTGTTCGTATCGCACCACCTGCACCGGCCGGTCCGTGAACCGATACTTGAGCCGGATACCGGCGCTGGTGATCGTGGTCGTGACCATCTTGGGCAGCGCGCCGGCGGCACCGAGGACCACCTGCGGGATGGCCTGGTCGTAGCTCTCGCCGATGATGTCGGCGTAGATCGTGTCGTAGAGGTTGAGGCCGCCGACCTTGGTGAAGAAGTTGAAGTCGACGGCGGCGCCACTCTTGCTCCCGCCGTCGCTCTTGCCACCGCCGCTGGCGACCTTGCCGACCGCGGCGGCCTGCGCCACCTCGCCGCCGCCCAGGGTCGGGATGCCGAGGCTGCCGCCGCGGAAGGTCGGAACTTGCGGCTGCGAGTAGGCCGCCGCCTTGGTCTCCTCGACCTGCGCGGCGCCTTTGGTGGCAGCCGTGGTCGCCGGATCGATAGGCGGCGTCGCGACCGCCGGGTCCGCCGCTGGTGTCGCGGGCGGATCCTCGGCCACGGCGATGCGGGGTGAAGCGAGGACCAGGCTGGCCACAGCGATGAGCCACGATCGGGATACGAGGTCGGGCACGATAGGTCTCCTGGGTGTGGTGAGCGGGCGGTGCCCGCGACGGCTTGTCTCGACCAGACGTCGCACCCCGATCTGATCGAACAGAGGACCGCGACGCGCAGCTATCGAGCCACGGCCTGGGGCACGGTCTGCTGCGTGGGTTGCGTGGCCCAGGCCTGGAGCCGGCCCGCCTGGGCGAGGGTGACGATGCCGAGCGTGTCCCCGCCCTCGCCTGCCTTGGCGACGAACGCCGCCTTCGTCACCGGCTGGTCGCCGCCGATTCGCAGCAGCTCCTTGCGGCTCGCCAGGTCGTAGAGGCGAGCCGTGCCGTCGTCGTGCACCGCCACGAACCAGCAGCGCCGGCCGTTGGTGCATTCCGCCTCGAGCTCCACGTCGGGCGAGAACGCGCCCGCGCTGGCGGAACCCGCCGAGCGAGGCCGTAGTCGACCTTGGTCGTGTAGCTCACGAACGCGTCGTATGGGAACCCAGGTTCACGGGCCGCCGGAGTCGCCGGCGCCCCCCGGCCCGTCAGCCACCCGCCTTGCCTCCGAACACCCGCTGGCAGCCGAGGAGCACGAGGGCGAGCATCTCGGGGACGTACGGGGTCTCGATGAGGCGGGTGTTCTCGGCGATCGAGAGGCCGTTGCCCAGGCCGGCCGGGCCGAGGGTGGCCAGACGCTCGCGAATTCGCGGGTAGTCGACGACCGGGTAGCCGGCGCCGGGCGCCCACGCGTTGTAGCCGGCCACCACCTGCCGGTAGCCGGGCCGGATCGCGTCCTGGTGGTCGACGTCGAGCTCGGGCGTGGGCTGGCCGGTCAGCGCGCGCCAGAGCAGGCTGGCGCACCCGCCGAACGCGCCCACGAGGAACGTCGGCTTGCCCGCCCCGAGAGTGACCAGCGCCTCCTCGACCAGCCCGGGCATGGCCCCCAGCGAGCCGGCCACCGGACCACCCATCAGCACGCGGGCGGCGGCGTCGCGGGCCATGCGATGCCGCATGGCGGTGAGGTTCTGAGCGAACAGGAGCGCGCCGCGCGGATCCTTCGGCGACGTCGGTGGGTCGACGGCGCCAGTCGCCTCGGGCAGGCGCTCGAACTGGACCGCGAGGGCGAGGTCGTCGACGCGAGCCTGGACCAGCGCCAGGTGGAGCGGCCAGGCCAGGTAACAGTGGATGAGACCCTCGCGCCGGGCCGGGGCCCGCTCGGCGAGCTGCAGCAACTGCTGCGTGAACCCGCCAGCGCGCAGGTCGCCGCCGTACGCGACGCTGCCGCCGTGGAGGAACACGTGGCGCGCGAACTCGACCATGGCCGCGACCAGGTGGTCCGCGCCGTAGCCGAGGGCGGTCAGGTCGGGGCTGTCCGAGATCGAGATCGCGATCTCCTTGCCGGTGAGGAAGGTGTCGTCGACGGACGGGTTGGTGGGCGGGGTCATGGGGTCACCGCACCTTGAGCGGCAGGGTCGAGGGGGTGGCCAGGGTGAGGTCGGCTGCGGCCCGGTGGAAGAGATCGGCCTCGGCGGGCATCAGCGGCGGATCGGGGTGCAGCAACCGATGGACGTTATCGACGAGATCGGTCGGGTCGGGGCGACGCGGCACGTGGAGGGAGCCGTCGCTGGTCGCCAGCCACAGCCGTTCGATCGAGGCGAGGTAAGGGGGCACCGCGGCGTAGCGCAGGGCCTCGACCAGGATGGTGCGCAAGAGCTCGCGCCAGAACGCGACGTCGTCGGGGAGCCAGCGGAAGACCGGGGCGTGACCGAGGAACGGAAGGTTCTGGTGTTGCGGCCCCTTCCGGGCGTCGATGGCCACGATCGGCCGCCGCTCGCGTCGTGCGGTCGCGATCTCCTCGCGACACCACTCGCTGCGGGCGAAGGCGTCGGTCACCACCGCGAGGAACACCACGCGCGGGTCGGAGATGCGCTGATCGAGCTGGGTGATGAACTTCCAGCCCGGCGCGATCTCGTGACGGTCGAGGAACGTGCTGGCGCCGGTTCCATGGTGGAGGAACGCCCGCACGCGCTCGGCGATCTCCTCGCCCTCGCTCGTGGTCTCGTCGGGCCGCTGGTCCCGCTTGGTATGGCTGAGGAAGACGTCGATGGGCGGGGGTGGCGCCGCGTCGGGCCGGGCGTCGGCCGCGACCCGCAGCAGGCGAGACAGATGGTGGACCACGCCGTTGGTCACCGCGTCGATCCGATCGCGACCGGTCCTCTCGTCGGCGCGCACGAAGTGGACCGGATCGAGTCCGGGGATCTTCAGCGCCTTCGGATGGAGGGCGACCGGGATCACCCGAGTGCGACCGCCGCGTCGATCACATTCGCTCGCGAGGTCGCGGACGTACTGGCGGAAGGGTGCGGCGCTCTCCCCGGCGCTGGCCTCGTCGAGGAGCGCGACGACGGCCGTAGCCTCGGCGCGGTCGAAGTCGATCGGAATCGGTCGATCGCTGCCGCGCGCGGGTGCCGAACGGAAGAACAGCGGGATGTCGAGGTCGGCATAGGAGAAGGGATCGTCGACGCTGCGATGGAGCAGACCGTACAGGTGGGTCGCGAACTCGGCGGTCTCGGGTCCGCCGGGCCTCCACGCCACGTAGACCTCCAACGGCGGCCGGTACGGCCGCGAGCCGCGAGCCCCCGCACGTTCGACGGGCGCCGGTGGTGGTGACGGAACCGGTGGAGTGGCGGTCGGAATCCGGGGCGCGGACGCGGGCAATGCGGGCGCGGCCGCAGGCGGCGTGATCCAGCTGAGCTGCTTGGGCACCGGCAGCTCCGCGTGATCGACCCCGGGCCGACAGTTGCGCGCATCGACGATGAACCCCCGGCTTGGGTCGTAGGCGCGCGGCCAGAACCGGAGCATCAGCGGGCCACCGCTGTCGCCAGCGATGGTGCCGAAGCCGTACGCATGCTGGAGCGGACGGCCACGTCCGGTGGCGATCGGCGACCGGCTGCCAACGTGCTCGCGCTCGTCCAGGTGCGTGGCCCCGGCCACCGCCGTCACGTGCAGGTCGCCGCCGCCGTCGAGCAAGGCGTGGCTGCCCTGCTCGTGGATGTGGCCGTGCAGGTAGACGTCAACCCAGCGCCGCACCGGGCCGAGGAGGTCGACCGGGTCGGCGAGCCACGACAGTGGATGATGGCCGAGCATCAACACGATGCGATCGGCCGAGAACACCGGATCGGCCTGGCGCCAGCCGATGCGGAGGCGCTGGCGGTCGGCGTCGTCCTGCGCGAGCAGCGCGGTGTTGAGCCCCACCAGGCGGATCGGCGCTCCGGTCGCGCCGGCGAGATCGAATGACCAGGCGCCGTCGTCGGCGAGGTGCGGCACCAGGTGTGGGGCGGTGCGCGCGACCAGGTCGCGCCAGCGTGCGAACCGCGCCGCCGACGCGCGGCCGCGGATCGCGGACGGATCCGCCAGGCTGGCATCGCCTCGCCGTGCCTGATCGAGCCACGCTGCGATCGCCGGATCGGCGGCGACCGCGCCACGATCGACGTCGTGATTGCCGGCGACGGGGAACACGCGGTCGGCCGGGACGTGGAGCGCGGACGCCGCCGCCGCCAGGACGGCTGCGACGTCGTCGTACTCGCCGGGGTCGACCGCCCCGCCGCTGAACCCGAGGTCACCGGTCACGAAGATCGCGTCGACCCGTCCGACCTCGGGCGGTGGCCGCCGCAGGCTGGCGATCAGGTCGCGAAGCACCTGCGCCTGGGCGGCGCGGTAGTCGCGGTCGCCGTGGCGAGCATGGATGTCCGACAGGTGCAGCCACGTGAACAGGTTCGGCATCGTGGGTTCCCGGGCAGCGGTGGAGGTGGAAGGGACGAGCCCCGGCTCACCCCGGCTCAAGACGCTCTGCCGCGGTCGGATCGAACTGCGAACAGCAGCCTGCTGCCAATGATGCCCCAGTCCGGCCCTGCGTCAGTCGGTCCAGCGGGCGCCCGTTCGGTTCTTGCCGAAGAGCGGGCGGGAGTTGTCCGGATTCACCCGCTTGCGCAGGAGGAAGGCTTCGTGGATCCACTCCTGCACGTCGGCGGCGTCGTTCGACCAGTCCTTCAGGACCGCGAAGCCGCACTGCAGGTTGTCGTGCAGCCGCGGCGGGATCGTGCCCGGATCGTACTTGCGCGCGCCGTAGGCAGGATGGGTCGGCAGCAAGATGCCGAGCAGGCCCGACCGCGGGTTGTACTCGGTGTGGCGGAGGCTGGACGCGATCTCCCAGTCGACGTGCTTGCGCTGCCAGGTCTCGGTCCCGACCAGGACCACCGTCACGCTGGTGTCGCGCAGGTACTCGTCGCGGATCCGCTGGCGAATCGTCTCGGTCTGGTTGGTCGGATCGATGTCGCCGAGCTGGACCGACCCCGGCACCATGATGTCGTAGGCGTTGCCGAAGCGCAGCTCGAAGATCTTCTTGTAGTTCTCGTCGTTGGCGTGGTGGTAGCTCACGAACACTCGATGTCGGTCCGTCATCGTTACTCCTGAGGTTGGCGGTGCCCGGACAAGACGCTGCGACCCACGCCGATCGAACACGCTCGGCGCCACTCGATCAGGCCGGTGCATCCTTGACGCTCAGTCGCAGCCGGCCACGCCCCAGACCGCGAAGGTGGACCAAGCGGCCGGCGCATGCGGATCCCGCGCGGCCGCGCGCTGGGCGGCGGCGAGTCGCGCGATCGGGTCGAGCGAGTCCAGTTGGTCGTAGTAGAGCCGCGCGAAGGCCGCGGCGTCGGCGTCGGTGACCGAGCGCAGCGTGGCGACGACGTGGCGGCTGCCAGCGGCGAGGAAGGCGGACGGGAAGCCGCCCCAGGCCTCGGCGTCGGGGCTGGTGGCGGTGGCGCAGCCGGTGAGGATGACCACACGGGGGGCGATGCGGGCGTCCAGGACGGCGGCGGCGGTGAATGGGCCGTCGGCGAGATCGATGGCGCCACCGGCGGCGGTCGCGCGGCCATGGACCGCGGCGTGCAAGAGCGCGGCGTCACGGGCACCAGAGACGACCGCGAGCGTGGCGGCGGCTCCGACCTGGGCATTGGCCCCGGCGAGACGCCGTACCTCGGCGGCGGCGAGCGGCAGATCACCGCGCGAGTCGCCGACGAAGACTCGGCGATCGGTCCAGGTTCCGGGCCGACAGGCGAGCGCGGCGAGGCCCGGGAGCCGTGCGACCGAGCGGTCCTCGATCAAGTAGCGACCGCCGCGCCGCAGGGCCGCGAAGGGTACGTCGGCGAGGGGGCCACCGGCCACGATGTACAGGGGCCGATCGCTGGCCACGACCGAGGCCGGCAACAGGGCCGCGGCCGCGCGCTCGGCGATCGCGGCGTCACCCGGGTGGTCGCGGAAGCCCGCGACGGCGGCGAGATCAGCGGGTGAGAGCGACGCGAAGGTGACCTCGCGCGCACGTACATGTGCGCGCCAGGTGTGGTCCCCCTGCGAGATGAACACCAAGGCCTCGCGATCACCGACGCGATCGAGCAGTGCCTGGCCCGCGAGCGCAGGCTCGGCCGGGTTGCGGTCGCGGACCCGCGCCCCGAGCAGCACCTCGTCGGCGGTGAGCATCCCGCCGGTGCGGTCGCCGAGCACGACATCGAGCCAGGCCCGGGCGTGGAGCGACTCGGCGACGGTCAGCGCGTCGAGGCCGCGCCCCTGTTCGACCAGGAGCCCGAGCAGGTCGAGGTACGGACGCGACCGGCGGGCCAGGACCCAGGGGCGAATCTCGACGCCACCGGCATCCTGACGGAGCTCCTCGACGACGGCGATCGCATCTCGCAGCGCACGCTCGGCCTCGGGTAGCCGGCCGGCGCGATGATGGATCTCGGCGATCTCGAGTGCGACCCGCCAGCGATAGTCCAGCTCGAGCTCACCGTCGTCGTCCGCGGCCGCGAACTTCGCCGTGGCCGCGAGCAGGTCGCCCCGGCGGGCGGCGACGTAGCCCTCGACCAGCTCCAGCTTGCGGCGCTCGCCGTCGCTGGTCGGCGCGACGGCGAGGGCTCGAGCTGCGGCATCGAGGTCACCGAGCTGGGCCAGGGCGTCGGCCCGGTTGAGATGCACGGCGAACCGGACGTCGGCCGCCGGCTCGCCGCCGGCCGCGGCGACCAACGCGAGCTGCTCGTCGGCGGCCTCAAGATACCGCAGCGCAGCGCGCAGGTCAGGGTCGGTGCCGAGATCGAGGAGGAACAAGCCGTGCTTGAGGTACGCAAACGCTAGACGATCCGGCGACGAGATCAGCCACTGTTCGGCGTGAAAGAAGCTCTCGCGGGCGTCCTCGGTCAGGCCGATCCGGTCGTAGACTTCGGCGAGCGCGGTCTCAGCCGCCCCTGCGATCCGAGCATCGCCGCTGCGGGTGGCCTCCATGACGGCAACCTCGGCGGCGTACAACGCGTCGGCGAACCGGGCCGAGGGCCGCGGGACGCGCGACAGGAAGCCAGCGGCCGACGCTGCACCGGCGTGACGACCGAGGCCCTGGTACGCGAACAGCGCCTGCCACAACAACTCGCGGCCGGCGGCCAGCTCGGCGTCATCGCTGGCGTTCCGGATGTGCATGTAGCCGGTCAGGTAGACCGCATCGGCGGCATACTCGGTGTGCGCGAGGGCGCCAGCCAGTGCCAGGGCCTCGTCCTTGTTGCCCGACGATGCGACCCGCCAGGCGTGACCGAGCGCGGCTTGCAGCGGCCTGCGCCCCGTCGTACAAACCCGTTCGACCTGCGCCCAGTCACGGGCGTCGACCGCGGCGAGACATCGGTCGGGACAGTCACGAGGGTCGCAGCCCTCGAACGCGACCACGACGGCGACGAGCGCAACCCCGAGCGCCGACGAGACCTTCAAGTGCGCACGATAACACGAGCGGTCCGCTCCACGGTCGGGCCGCGATGGAGTGATGACCGGGTGGCGCCCTCCCGTTCCACGTTCGTTCGGCGCCGTCGCGGACGTCTTCCATGCAACGTCGGTCCGGAATGCCGGCAGGTGTTGCACGTGCGAACCTCCCCAATCATGTGTCTCAGGCGATGCGAAGCCCCCGCAGACTCGACTAGCATCGGAGGGTGGGGGATGACGACATTCGCGCGGCGCTCGACCGACGCGATCAGGACTCCGCGTTCCGGCTGTTGCGCGACCGGTACGGGCCAGCCATCTTCCAGCGATGCTTCCGGATCCTCCGTGATCGCGCGCTCGCCGAGGACGCAATGCAGGACGCGCTCATCAAGGCGCTGCGCGCTCGTCATCACATCCGCGACGTCGCGAACCTGCGCGCGTGGCTCATGCGCATCGCCTCACGGGCGTCGCTCGACGTCCTTCGGGCGGGCCGACGCGAGCGGACGCGCGTCGAGCGCATGCGCGAGGTCGGCGATGCCGAGGAGTGTTCGATGAGCCCGCCGCTCGACGGCCAGGACCAGGAGCGCGACCACGCGGCGCTTCGCGATTGTCTCGCCGAGCTCGAGGACGATACCCGCGCGGCGTTCTTGATGCGTCATGAAGACGAGGCGCCCTGGGAACAGATCGCCGAGGATCTGGATTTCGAGGTCGACGCGATCCGCATGCGGGTGAAGCGCGCCTTCCAGGGGTTGCGGGCCTGTCTCGAGGCCAAGGGCGTCGACCGATGACCGGCGAGCCGCCGCCGCGACCGCCGGGGTCCGTCGACGATCGCGACGACGACCTGCTCGACCGCCTCGACGCCGGTCGCGAGCCGGCTTCGCCCGAGGAGGCGGCAGCTCGCGAGCCCTACCTCCGGCTCCTCGAGCGGATCCGGAACCTGCCGCCGGTCGAACCCGACGCTGGCTGGCAGGGGCGAGCCGAGGTCCGGTGGCAGGCCGCGCGTGCCGCGGAGCGCCGGCGTAGAAACCGCATCGGGCTCGCCATCGCCGGGGCCCTGGCTGCGGCGGCCATGATCGCGCTCTGGCGCCGTGGCGGCCGCGATCCCGAACCTGACCTGCAGGTCGCGGTGCTTTCGGCCGACGGGGCCGCGCGGGGCGGCGACCCAGCCGTCGACGACCTGCTGCGAGTCGTCGTTCGCACCCGGGCCGCGCACGCCGAGCTTCGCCTCTATCTCGACGCCAACCTGCTCGCCCGGTGCCCTGGGGCCACGGGATGTCGGGTCGCGCCCGGCACGCTGCAGCTCGACCTGCGCCTGGCCGCGCCCGGCGCGTATCGGGTCATCGTACTCCGCGCCGCCACCGTCATCCCGACCCCGGGCGACACCGGCCTCGATAGCGACCTGCTCGACGCCCGCGCCGCCGGCGCCACCGTCGAGCGCTGGCCTCCCATCATGATCCGGTCCTGAGACCGCGGAGCGCCGGCGTGGCTGCTTGGCCGGCACAGCCATCGAACTCGGATTCCGCTCGCAGGACCGAGCCCACGGCGCGCCATCGCTGAGATCAGGCGACCGCGGCGTTGGCCAAGATCAGCGGGGGCTGTCCGATCGGGGGCGGGCTGGCGTCTTGGGTAGCGAAGGCCGGTGATCGGCGGTTGGAGAGGCCCGATCCGTGGAGCCTTCCGCCGCCGCGTTCGGCCGCCACGCCCGGGGGGAGAACAGATGCGAACGGTCCTGTCGATGATGTTCGTGATCGCGATCGGCGCGCGAGGCGCCGCGGCGCAGCCGGAACCCGCGGGCCCCACCGCCGCACCGGAGGCCGGATCGTCCAGCGGGCCGGCGTGCGAGGAGGCGATGCGGCAGACGACGCAGGCCGACGAGTACCTGGCCGAGAGCGTCTTCGATCTCGCGATCGCGCAGTACACGGAGGCGTTCGGCGCGTGCCCGGACCGGAAGTTCCGGGCCGCCATGGTCTTCAACATGGGGCTGGCCTACAAGCGGCGGGCCGAGGCCGCGACCGAGGCGGCGAAGACGGCGGGGGCCGAAGGGACCGACCGCGGCACCGCGGACCAGGCGCTGAACGACCGGCGCGCCGCGGTCGACGATCGGAAGAAGGCGCTCGACCGGTTCCGCGACTTCCTCAACTGGATGCCCGAGGGCCGGCTGAGCGACGAGGCCCGCTCGTACGTCTTCCGGCTGCAGAGCGACATCGACGCCGAGGAAGCCGCGATCGACACCGAGGCCGCGCGGCTCGCGGATGAGCGCGCGGCAGAGCAGCGGTCGCTCGCCCAGGCGCAGCGCGAGCGGGCGCGGCGGCGGCGATGGCAGCTCGCGAGCGCTGTGGTGGCCGGTGTCGGCGTGGGGCTGGCAGGAACGGGGGCCTATTACGGCTGGCGCGCCCACACGTTGTCACGCGAGCTGTCGACCCTCGACGACTGGACTCCCGCCGCGGAGAGCGACCTCGCGGCCGGCCAGCGGGCCGAGGGCCGCATGATCGTGTTCACGGCCAGCGGAGGGATCGCGGTGGTCACCGCCGGCGTCCTGTTCTGGTACGCACATCGGGACCGCGGCGCCGGCGAGGCCCACGCCCTGACCGCGGTCATCACGAGCCGCGGCCTCGCCGTGGCCGGGAGGTTCTAGTCATGCGCGCCCTGATCGTCTCCGGCGTCCTGGTCCTCGTCGCCCTGTCAGCGCAGTGCTTCGATCCGCACTATCCCGATGGCCTGCCGTGCAGTGGGGCGGGCGACTGTCCGCCGGGGCAGACCTGCGTGGCGGGTGCCTGCACCCACAACCCCGACCTCACGGACGCCCGCTGCGGCCAGCCCGAGCAGTGCAACGAGATCGACGACGACTGCGACGGCCTGATCGACGAGACCGGCCCGGGTGACGCCGGCGTCTGCCACTGTGTCGACGGCCGCACCCAGCCGTGCGCGATCGGCACCTGCCCGGCGGACGGCACCCAGACGTGCGCGGGCGGGGAGTGGGGCGACTGCGTCGGGGCGACGGCGCCGACCATGGAGGTCTGCGACGGTGTCCGCGACGACGACTGCGACGGCGTGGTCGACCAGCCCGACGTCTGCAGTTGCACGAATGGCCAGCTCCGCGACTGTGGGCAGTGCAACGACGGGAGGGAGACCTGCGACCTCGCCGGGCAGTGGGGTGCGTGCACCGGCGGCACGCCCCCGGGGCCGTGCTGCCCCGGCCAGAGCCGGCCGTGCGGGAGCTGCAACGATGGCGTCCAGAGCTGCGGCGCCGACGGTCAGTGGGGCACGTGCGCCGGCGCCACGCCGACCGGCGCGTGCTGCCCCGGTCAGGTGCGGCAGTGTGGCAACTGCAGCGACGGTGTCCAGAGCTGCGCCCTCGACGGTCAGTGGGGCACCTGCGCCGGTGCGACCCCGACGGGGCCGTGCTGCCCCGGCCAGACCCGCAGCTGTGGCACCGACACCGGCGAGTGCCACGCAGGCGTGGAGTCGTGCACCGCGACCGGGACCTGGAGCGGCACCTGTGCCGGGGCGCAGGGCCCGGTCCCCGAGGTGTGCAACGGCCGCGACGACAACTGCAACGGGAGCACCGACGAGATCCCGACCTGCACGGCGTGCATCCCCATCGGGACCGTCCTGGTCGACCGGATGGCGCCGCCGTATGCTGGCGACAACGAGTTCGGCGGCCACGGTCCCGAGGTCTGGGTGTCCACCAGCTACCGCCCGAACGGGACCCAGGTCTGCGCCGACGTCTACGTGCGCATGCTCGAGACCGCCGGCAACCCGCCGTCCGAGGCACGCAAGACGGTCTCCCGGTGCGTGTCAACGCCCGGCACGGTCGCGAGCGTGATCACGCCCAACAGCGTCCACCACTACATCGACACCGATCGTGACGACATCGATCCGATCGCGGTCCAGGCCGGTACCGGCATCGGCCAGATCGGCTGCAGCGGCGACACATCGAATGAGGACATCTGCAACGATCAGTCGCTGCCGGGTTGCTCGGGCTGTCAGGTGTCGGGGATCTGCGTGAAGGTCCGGTACCAGTAAGGACCCGCGGCGAGATGGCGCCCCCCCGAACTCCCGTGCTCGAAGTCCCGGCTCCGACCGAGCCGCGGGTGGCGCCCGGCGCCGTGCTCGACGGCAAGTACCGCGTCGATCGGGTCCTGGCCGAGGGCGGCATGGGCTACGTCGTCGCCGCGACCCACCTGACGCTGCACGAGCGGGTCGCGCTGAAGTTCCTGCTACCGGAGGTGGTCGGGCAGCGTCACCTGGTCGAACGGTTCGTGCGCGAGGCCCAGGCTGCCGCCCGGCTCAAGGGCGAGCACATCGCCCGGGTGCTCGACGTCGGCGCCCTCGCGAACGGCGCGCCGTACATGGTGATGGAGTACCTCGATGGCGCTGACCTCGCCGCCCTCATCACCGCGCGCGGCGCGCTGCCGCCCGGTGAGGCCGTCGACTGCGCGTTGCCGGTCTGCGAGGCTCTGGCTGAGGCCCACGCCCGCGGCATCGTTCATCGCGACATCAAGCCCGGCAACGTGTTCCTGGCCCGGCGCCCGGACGGGTCGCGGCTGGTGAAGGTGCTCGACTTCGGGATCTCCAAGGTCTCGGCCACGGACCGGCCGGCGCTGACGCGGTCGCTCGCGGCGATGGGGACGCCCGCGTACATGTCTCCCGAGCAGATGCGCTCGAGTCGCGACGTCGATGGTCGCGCCGACATCTGGGCGCTCGGCGTCGTGCTGTACGAGTGCGTCGCCGGTCGCCGCCCGTTCGACGCCGACTCGATGCCCGCGCTGTGCATCCTGGTCACCCAGGCAGTCCTGCCGCCCCTGCCCCCGTGGCTCCCGGCCCGCCTGGCCGAGGTCGTGCAACGCTGCCTCGAGAAGGACCCCGACCGACGCTACGCCACGATGGGCGAGCTGGCGGCGGCCCTCGCACCTCACGCCCACGACGCTTCAGCGGCGCGCACCGTGGTCGAGCGGACCCGCGCCCTCGAGGCCGGGGTGACGACGCTCGAGCCCGGTCGGATCCCCGCCGCCAGGGCCCCGCTGACGACCCTCGGCGCCGCCACGATGGTGATCCACGGCGCCCGAGGCCGGCGCCGCGCGACCATCGCCGCCGTACTCGTGGTGATCGCGGTCGCCGGGACCTGGGCCGCGGCCAGGTCGATCGACCGGCGGGCAACGACCGCCGCCGAGCGCACCGCGGGGTGGCCGTCGCGTGCAAGCGACGACGCCGCGATCCCGGAGCCCGCGGACGCGGGACGTGCCCCAGGCAATCCTGTGGTCGCGGAAACCTCGTCGACGATGATCGCGATCGCGCCGGTCGTCGAGTCTGTGCTCGCGCCCCCGCGTCCAGGCCGCGCCTCACCAGCGGTCGAACAATCGCGAACGTCGCCGCCTCGCGCGTCGGGCGGGCCGACACCGTCACCGCCACCCGCGGTGACGCTGACCATCCGGATCGACAGCGTCCCCGCCGGTGCGACCGTGTCTCGCGCGGCGGACGGGGTCGAGCTCGGGTCGACGCCGTTCGCAACCGAGGAGCTCGGCGGCGCGGGCCGGCTCCGCTATCGCCTCACCCTGCCCGGCCATCTCCCCGAGACGGTCGCGTTCGATCTCGACCAGGCGAGCGGCGACCAGCACCGAACGATCACCCTCCGCCCCATCGCGGTCCCCGCCCCAGCCGACGCCGGCCCCCACGATCCGCCCCACCCGCCTCTGCGCGGTCGCGGTCAGCCGGCGTCACCAGCCGATCTGTGAGTCGTTCGGCGGCCGCGATAGGGGCTCAGCGGTTCCGGCGGGCGGCTCCGTCGCTCCGCGGCTCGCCTCCGTCCGCGCCGCTCCGCGGCCCTCGTGGCTGGTGACCTCGAGCGAGCCGGAACCCGAAGTAGTTGTAGCGGGCGTCGGGAATGAACGCGAAGCGGTTCGCCGCGCGGACGAACCTGGCGTCGCTGCTCCAGGAGCCGCCGCGAAGAACCCGGAAGGACCCCGCCAGGAAGTCGCGATCGGGGCGCCGGGGGATGTCATCTGCGTCCATGGCGTCGTCGAGGCGCGGATCTCGTTCTCGGCGGTCCAGGTACCGGCGCTCGCGATCGAGGCACCACTCCAAGACGTTGCCGGCCATGTCGTGGAGACCGAACGGGCTGACGCCGAGCGGATGCGCCCCGACGCGCGAGGGCTGCCCCGTGCTCCCGGGGAGGTCGAAGGTCGCTCGCTCGGAATCCGGCGCGGGCTCGGTCCCCCACGGGTACCGCCGTCCGTCGTCACCGCGCGCCGCGTACTCCCACTCGGCCTCGGTCGGCAGCCGGAAGCGGAGGCCGCCGGCCGCCGGCCTGACACGGTTCAGCCACGCACAGAACGCGGCGGCATCGTGCCAGCTCACCCCGACCACCGGCTGCGCCGGATCGTTGAAGCGACGGTCACCCCAGAATGCGGGCTTCTCGGTGCCGGTCGCCTTCATGAACTCGCGGTACTCGGCGTTGGTCACCGGGTGCTCGGCCATCCAGTAGCCCTGCGTGATCGTCACCGGATGGGAAGGTCTCTCGGCATCGTAGGCGTCCGCGTCATCGTCCTTCGACCCCATGTCGAACCGACCCGGCCCGATCCAGTGGAACGTCCCGGCCAGGGCCGACCGGATGGCCCCACCAGGCGCCGCCGCCGTCCACGCTGCCACCGTGTCCGGCTCGGCTCGCGCCAGCGCCGCGTCGAGCGCCAACCAGCTCGTCCGCAGCGCGGGCACGTCGAGGTCGCGGACCAGCGCGGAGAGCCCCTCCGCGTCCTTCCGCACCCCGTCCGCTTTGGTGCCGCGCAGCCCGGTCAGCGCCCGCCGGATCGCCGCATCGATCGGGCGAGGGTCGAGCTGCACTCCAGCCTCGACCGCGCACGCGCGCAGCAGCTCGAACGACGTGTGGAGCGCGTCGCCGGCCAGCGCCGCCTTGAAGAACGGCCCAGACACCCCTGGTAGCTGCATCGCGAACAGCATCGGCTCTCGCCAGTGGGTCCCGGCATCGCCGCCGAGCTTGGCGGCGAGCTCGCTCACGCGGCGCGGGTCGCGCGCGGCGTGGCCGGCAGCGAGGTACTCGCGGAACTGCAAGTGCTGGAACGCGACGTACCCGGGGTGATCGCCGGTGAGGATCCCGCAGTCCTCGCGCATCGTCCGCAGGAAGGCCGCGCCGGTCCGGATCGATCGGCCGAGGATCTTGGCGCTGGCCAGCACCGGTCGCACGAGCTGGAGCGCGCGCGTGTGCTTCATCGCCTTGCC
>JAYVRN010000263.1:0-6266 GCA_043776275.1 Myxococcales bacterium
CGCCGGTCGGTCCTGAGGGGACCAGCAAGCGCGCGTGGGTGCTCGGGCTCGGCCTCGCAACCGTGGTCTCGATCGTGGTGATCGTGATCGCGGTGAAGGCGACGCGAAAGCAGGCACCGAACGGTGTGGGGAGTGGCTCCGCGATCGCCACCCTAGGCAGTGGATCGGCGATCACACCGGGCACGAGTCTCGCGGCGCCATCCGATGCCGCGGTCGCGGAGACCGAGCCGGACGCCGCGGCGTTCGATGCCATCGCGGCCGCGCGCCTCGCCGGGCTGTTGCACGATGCGGGCGCCGGATCCGGCAAGCACCCGAACGCTGGCGCGCATCCCAACCCGAACACCAACCCGAACACCAGGCCGATCACGCCGCCGGGGACCAACCCGAACGTCAAGACGGTCACGCCGCCGGGGACCACCGCGAGCACCAAGCCGGTCACGCCGGTCGTCACGGCGCCACCGGTGGTGGTGGAGACCGAGGCGACGATCGCGGCCGAGTGCAAGGCGTCGTGTCAGAGCGCGAAGAGCTCCTGCTACAACGTCTCGGCGCGGTGCGAGGCCGATTGCAAGGCGAACCGCGAGCTGCGGACCTGCCTCAAGCCGCCGTACAAGAGCTGCAACCAGATGGCGACCTGCGGGATGCGCGCGGTGTGTGGCTCCGAGGTGCTGCGCGGTGCGGGCACCTGCCGCCAGGCGGCGACCTGTCAGAAGGACAGCTGCAACGGCAACAACGCGATCAAGTGCGGTTGTAGCTGCGCGATGAGGATGTCCCCGATCAACGCCCACGCGCTGTCCTCGCTCGATGCGTGCGCGATGAACTGCGGCCTCGACGAGACCTGCATCCAGAGCAAGTGCATGGTGCAGATCACGGCCTGCGCGGCGCAGTGACGCACGCGAACGCTGGCCGAACGCTGCGATCGCTCAGCGCGCCAGGACCAGCAGCCTGGTCGTCGCGTCCCAGCGCCACACGGCGCCTTCGCTGGTCTTGATCATCGCGCCCTCGATCGTGAAGCCGGGCTGCTTCGTGGTGGGGATCGTCGCGAGCTGCACGGGTTCGCCGGCGCGCAGGGTGAACACGAACGCGCCGAACACCGCATCGTGGCCGCTGTTCAGCTGGAACGGGATCACCGCCTCTTCGTGGCCATCGCCGTCGAGATCGACGAGCGCGGGCGGATCGAGATCGAGGAAGCCTGCACCTTCGGCGGCGGCCGACGGGTCCTGGCTGGCGTGAACGGAGCCGCCTTCGTCCTCGATCACGCGGAACTCGGCGCGCCCGTGCGTTGCTTTGACCGCGCCGAGCGAGCCGAGATCGTAGCGCAGGCTCTGCCAGTCGAGGCTCAACGGATCGGGGAGGTCGGGCGTGGTCGCGGAGCCCACGGGCGTGGGTGCCGGGGTCTGCTCGCGTCGCTTGTCGCAGCCGGCGACGATCACGATCGCGAACAGCAGCGTCCGGATCATCGCGCGAGCTGATCGATGAGCTTCGTCCCGAGATCCGCCGGGGGATCCGGATCGGGGAGGTTGCCGTAGATCGCCGCGATATCGCGCATCGGCACGTCGTCGTTGCCCGCACCCGTGCCATAGCGGCCGTAGGGCTCCACGGGCTTGCGCAGCGAGACCACGCCGCCCGACGGTCCCATGCCGCGGATGAAGCCCTTGTGGAGTGCCGTCCCCACGCGCGCCGGGCAGCGGCACGGGTTCATCGGGTTGACGTGCTCGCAGCGCGGCGCCAGGTAGTCCCCGATCTTCTTGCGCGCGCGGGACAGCCGGACCTTGTAGGCGCTCTCGGTGATCGCGAGGCTCTTGGCGGCAGCATCGTCGGCGAGTTTGAGCACGTGGCACACGACGAACGCGGCGCGCTCGCCAGGAGGCAGGCAGTTGATGACCGAGGTCATGCAGCCCTGCTTGAGCTCCCACAGGAGGAAGTCGCGCTGGGGATCGCTGAGCGAGCGGACCACATCGGTGCGGGTGGCCTCGTTGCGGAGCGTGTCATCGAGGATGTCGAAGTTGACCTCGGGCTGACGCGGGAGCCGCTCCTCGAGGAGCTTGTTCGCGAGCCCGAGCAGCCAGATCTCGAGCTCCTCGGTGGGCACCGGATCGACGGCAACCGCGAGCGTGAACACGTCGGCGACGTAGCGCTCGGCGCGGTCGCGATCGAGCGTGAGCCGGAACACGAAGTTGTAGAGCTGGCGCCAATGGGGCTCGACGAGCTTGTTCAGCTGGTCTCGGTCGAGCTTGGCCGCCATGTCAGGTCCGATGGTACACCGGGCGCGGGCCAGGCGTTCAGCTGGACGGTCGTGGTACGGTTTTGGAGATGCTCGGCCGGATCGCGTACGTCGGAATGGCGCTAGGTCTGTGCCTCGCTCTGGTCGCAGGGGTGTCGCTGGCGCAGGGCTGCTACTCGGTCCCCCAGCCGGTGTGTGGCTTCTTCTGCGGATCGAGCGGTGCCTGCCCCGATGACTACACCTGCATGGCGGACAACCGCTGCCACCTCAATGGCGCGGCCGCCACGATGTGCTTCTCGATCGATGCAGGCTCGATCGATGCGGATGCACCGAACCCGCCGTCGGATGTGCCGATCGATGGCAACGTCGCGCCGGCGGTGGTCCAGACCACACCGGGCAACGGCGGCACCGGCGTGGGCGTGGGCTCCACGGTCACCGCGACGTTCTCCGAGAACGTCCTCAACGTCAGCGGCACGACGTTCACGCTGGTCCAGGGCGCCACGCCGGTGACCGCCACCGTCAGCTACAGCGCCGGCAGCTTCCTCGCCACCCTCACGCCAAGCGCGCAGCTCGCCGCGAACACCACGTACACCGCGAGCGTGTCGAGCGCGATCGTCGATGCGGACGGTGCCCCGATCACGACCACGTCGTGGAGCTTCACCACGGGTGCGGATCTGGTCGCGCCCAGCGTGGTGATGACCACGCCCGCGGCCGGCGGTACCGGAGTCGCGGTGACGTCGACCGTCACCGCGCGGTTCAACGAGGCCGTGATGGGCGTCTCGGGCACCACGTTCACGCTGCTGAACGGCGGCACGCCGATCACCGGCACGGTGACCTACACCGCCGGGACCAAGACCGCGACGTTCACGCCGGGTGGCCAGCTCCCGGCCAACACGCTGCTCACCGCGACCCTGACCTCAGGGATCACCGACCTCGCCAGCAACGCGCTGTCGGGAGCACCGGTGACCTGGACGTTCACCACGGGCGCGGACAACGTGGCCCCCACGGTCCAGAGCACCGCGCCGGCCAACGGTGCCACGGCGATCTCGATCAACGCGGCGATCACCGTGGTGTTCGACGAGCCCGTGCTGAACGTCAGCCTCACCAGCTTCACGGTCAACGATGGCTCCGCGGTCATCGGCGTGCTGACCACCGGCATGGGCGGGCGCTCGTGGACGTTCACCCCCGGGTTCGCACTCACCGCCGCCGCGACGGTCACCGTCACGCTGACCACCGCGATCACCGACAACGCGACCAATCCCCTGGCCGCGCCGGTGACCTTCACGTTCACGACGCAGTGAGCTTGGGCTTCGTCGGCGCCGGGCCTGTGGTCGGCGCATCGGACTCCACGAGCCCGACCCGGCCGGTGACCTCGCCACGCGGATCGGCGAACGTGGACAGCTCGCGGCTGATCTCTGCGAGCAGGTCCGCCTTCTCGCGATAGGGCATGAACGCGCTCTTGAACCCCGCGATGATGATCTCCTTGATCGTCTGCAGCGACCAGCCGTAGTGGCGGTGGCAGAGATGGAGCTCCTTGGTGACGGTGGTGTCCGACATCAGGCGGTTGTCGGTGTTGATCGTCACGCGCAGGCCGTAGTCGACGTAGAAGTCCACCGGGTGGCTCTCCCAGCTCGTGGCCGCGCGCGTCTGCACGTTCGACGACGGGCACACCTCGAGCGCGATCCGGTGATCGTTGACGTAGTTGAGCAGGTCACCGCTCTCGACGAGCCGCGTGCCGTGGCCGATCCGGTGCGCGCCGCACTTGTGGATCGCCTGGTGCACCGAGTCCGGGCCGAACGATTCGCCGGCGTGCGCGGTGCAGTTGATGTTGTTGTCGATCACGAGCTGGAACGCCTGGCGGTGCAGCTTGGCGGGGTTGTTGACCTCGGACCCGGCCAGATCAAAGCCGACGACGCCGCGGTTCTTAAACGCGACGCACAGCTCGGCGATCCGCAGGCTCGATTCCGGGCCGAGCGATCGGATCGCACACAGGATCAGCCCGTAGCGGATCCCGAGCTCGCGCTTCGCCGTGCGCAGCCCTCGCAGCACGGACTCCACCACCTGTGCCGGCCGCAGCCCCTCGCGGATGTGGAGCAGCGGCGAGTACCGGACCTCGAGGTAGCGCACGTTCTCGGCGTGGGCGTCCTCGGCGAGCTCGTACGCGGAGCGCTCGAGGCCCTCCTCGGTCTGCATCACGCTGAGCGTGATGTCGAAGGCGCGCAGGTAGTCGTCGAGCGAGGCGACGTGCTCGCCGGCCGCGAGCATGTCGCGAAGCCCGGTACGATCGAACGTGGGCAGCTGGACACCCTGCTTCTTGGCGAGCGCGATCACCGTGTCGAGGCGCAGCGAGCCATCGAGGTGACAGTGCAGATCGGTCTTCGGCAGCTTGTGGATCAGCTCGACGGGAATCTCGGCCTGCGGGATCATCGCTCGGCCACTATCCCGCCGGGAGTGCCCTGCTGCAACAGCTACTTGGGCGCGAGCTCGATCTTCGTCAGGCCGCTATCGGATGCGAGCGCTGCGCGGACCGCGTCAGAGGCCAGGTCCTCGCCGAGGAACCACTTGCCCGGCCCGTACGGAAACCGCGGCACGACCACGCTCGCCTTCCACGGGCTGCCCTTGATCAGCGCAAGGCGTTCGGCACCGACCGCACCCACCGCGCGATACGTGATCACGAGGCGCACCTCGACATAGAGCAGCACGGCGATCGAGAGCGCGGCACACGCCTTGCGAGCCCACGAGGCGCCGAGCTGAGACACCACCGCACCAGCGAGGGCGATCGCGACCAGCCCGACCGAGTGCACGTAGAGGCGCGGGCCGAGCTTGGGTGAGCCGAGCAAGGCGAGCGTGGCGAGCGCACCGCCGGCGGCGAGCGCCCACAGCGTGTGACGTGCGATCGGGGACAGCGGCTCGGGCCGCGTGCGCCGGCGGGCGACGATCGCGAGGACGATCCACGGGACCGCCCACAGGAGATACAGGGGGAGCATCACCACGATCCGGAGGTTCTCGCCCACGCCGCGATCGACAATCCGGCCGAGAATGCCCGCCTCCTGCGCGAGCCCGCCATAGCGCGCGCTGTGACCGGGCGCGAGGATCAGCAGCACGTACCCGGCCGCGAGCCCGAGGAGACCCGCGATCATCCACGGCTTGATCCCATGACCACCGCGCACCGACCACACCACCGCGGCGGCACCGAGTCCGAGGAACGCGGGGCCGGTGTGCTCGTTGCACATCCCGGCGGCCACGCCGAGCACGAGCAAGAGCGGCGCCCACCACATCCGCCAGCTGCGCGGCGCGGTGACATGCAACCGGTACGGCACGAGCCACAGCAGATTGAGCAGCAGGCCGAACGTGTAGTTCCCCATGAACGGCCGGTAGAACAGCATCGGGCCGAACTGCGGCGTGCACGCGGCGAAGATCGCCGTCGTCGTCGCGAACACCAGCGCATCGTCGGTGCGACGCACCGAGGGCCAGCGCCCGAGCGCAACGGCGGCCATCACGTAGAGCAGCCCGAGCTCGAGCACGGGCGTGACGATCACGTGGTACGGCCCCGGGGCATACAGCAGCGTGGTCAGCGTCTGACCGAGCCGCGGGTTCGAGCCGAGCCAACCATCGCGGATGAAGCCCCAGGCCACCCCGAGATCGAGCGTGTGCCAGCGGTACCAGAACAGGTTGCTCCAGCCATCGCGCACCACCGGCTCCCAGTGCGTGCCGAGGATCATCACGATCCACAGCGATGCGAGCATCGCCGCCCACGCCAGCGGTGCCTTGCGGTTCACGACGCGACGTCGCGGCTGGCTTCGGGAGCCAGCGCGCCCGAGCCAACGTGCACGCTGGCCTCGTCGAAGCCCCACTTCTTGCCGACGACGAACAACGGCCGCCCCTTCACCTCATCGAAGATCCGCGCGATGTACTCGCCCTGGATCCCGTTCGAGAGCAGCAGCAGGCCATTGAATCCGAGCATCACGATCAACAGGGATGCGTAACCCTCGAGAGCGATGCCGAAGAACACCTTCTGGATCAGCGTGACCAGCAGGTACACGAA
>JAYVRN010000264.1:0-6254 GCA_043776275.1 Myxococcales bacterium
GTACGCCTGGCCGGCCATCATGACCTGGAGCACGAGGTGCGTCCCGTTCGGCATCGGGCACGACCGATCACCGGGCGGCACCACCGCGAGCACGGTGCCGTCGAGCCGGCCGAACGCGTTGGTCAGCGCGCTGCCGAACACGGTGGCGCAGTTGCGGGCCTTGTCGGTCGACGCATCCGGCGCATCCTCGCGCACGCGGGCGTCGGGCGCTGCCGGGACGTCCCGGCAGCCTGCGAACACGACGACCGCCAGGAGCGCGCGCCTCACGCTCCGGTTTGACCACGGGCGGCGGCCGGTTCGCAACCCACAACACGAGGGGGGCGGCTCCGCAGTACAGTCGCGGCGTGCCCGAGCTCCCCGACGTGGCGGTGTATGTCGAGCGCCTCGCCGCGTTGACGCTCGGGAAGCCGCTCGAGGGGATGCGGATCGCCAGCCCGTTCGTGCTGCGGACGGTCTCGCCCGCGCCGCGCGAGCTCGCGGGCGCCGTGGTCGAGTCCGTGGAGCGGCTCGGCAAGCGGATCGTGATCGGTGTCACCGGGGAGCGGTTCCTCGTGATCCACTTGATGATCGCCGGCCGGCTGCGCTGGAAGGCGCGCGGCGAGAAGGTCCCGGGCAAGGTCGGGCTCGCGGCGTTCGATTTCCCGAACGGCACGCTGATCTTCACCGAGGCGTCGCCGAAGAAGCGTGCGTCCCTGCACCTGGTCGCGGGGCGCACCGGGCTCGCCGAGTTCGATCGCGGTGGCCAGGACGTGTTCGCCGCCACGCCCGCCGAGTTCGCCGATCGGGTGCGCAGCGAGCGCCACACGATCAAGCGCTCGCTCACCGATCCCACGCTGTTCGATGGCATCGGCAACGCGTACTCGGACGAGATCCTACACGCCGCGAAGCTCTCGCCGTTTCGGATGACCTCCTCGCTCACCGATGACGAGATCGAGGTGCTGCGCCGGGCCTGCATCGAGGTGCTCACCCTGTGGACGCAGCGCACGCGCGACGAGGTCGGAGACGGCTTCCCCGACAAGGTCACTGCGTTTCGCCCCGAGATGGCCGTGCACGGCAAGTACGGTCAGCCGTGCCCCGTATGTGGCACCAAGGTCCAGCGCATCGTCTACGCCGACAACGAGGCCAACTACTGCGCGACCTGCCAGACCGAGGGCCGGCTGCTCGCCGACCGGTCCCTGTCCCGGCTGCTCAAGGAGGACTGGCCGCGGACCCTGGACGAGCTCGAGGATCGCAAGGCCCAGCGGGCAGGGGGCAAGGTCGCACCTGCCGCCAACACCACGCCCCAGGCACGGCTTGGGAAAAACCGGCCCCCGAAGTAGACCGCCCCGCACCCCCCGTGCGTTTGCGCCGGAACCAACTCGTTTGTTTCCGTCTTTTTCGGGGGTGTCATGAACAAGGTCCTCGCCGGTTTCCTGCTCGCGGCTGCGCTCGCGGGCTGCGGTCCCAAGCACTCGAACTTCGTCAAGGTAGATGACGTCGCGCTCGGTCGCGTCGTGATCTATCGGAACGGAGTCGCCTACTACGAGCGTCGCGCCACGGTCAAAGGTGGCGCCCTGACGGTGAGCGTCCCGCGTGATCGCGTGGATGACTTCCTCAAGTCGCTCACGGTGGTCGATGCGATCTCCAAGCAGCCGCTCCCCGTATCGATCCCGCGCGAGCAGGCCAGCGATGGCGACTACCTGGTGATGAAGCTCCAGCTTCCCAGCAAGGCGCCGGCCGATGTCGTCTTGACCTATGTCACCGAGTCGCCGGCGTGGAAGCCGAGCTACCGGGTGGTGGTCGGTGAGAAGGGCAAGGTCATGGTCGAAGGCTGGGCGATCGTCGACAACACCTCGGGCGAGGACTGGAAGGATGTCCTCGTCGGCGTGGGGTCGAGCTCGGCCCTCTCGTTCAAGTACGACCTGTGGAGCGTGCGTCAGGTCCACCGCGAGACGCTCGCGTCGGAGGAGAAGTTCGCCGTGGCGCCGCCCAGCGGCATCTCGCCCTACGGTGGCGCCGGACCGAACGGCCAGGGCGGCGAGACCGCGATCGCCGAGCTGGGCGATGACGAGATCCGCCGGCCACAGGGTCACCCCGAGGACAAGAACGCCGAGCGCGTGGCGATCACGAACGCGGCACCCTCGCCGCAGGCGGACTACGGCGAGGCCGCAGGCTCCTACGATAGCGAAGAGTCGGTCTCCGTCACGAGCACCGGCGGCTCTCGCGGCGGGAGTATCAGCGGCGGTGGCAAGCGGGCCAAGGGTCGCCAGATCCGTCCGGCCAAGAAGGTCGCGATGGCAGAGCCGTCCAAGCCCGCGCCGACGGCGCCCCCGATGGACGCGCGCGTGTCGCAGGGCGACACCAAGATGCGGAACATCTCGTCGCAGCTCTCGAACAACAACAACACGATCGTGATCGAGGGCTACGCCGACGCGAATCGTCCGGATGCCACCCGGCGCGCGAACGACCGCGCGAACATCGTGCGCAACCAGCTGATCGATCAAGGCGTGGCGCCGGCGCGGATCAAGATCGTGACGAAGATCGAGCCCAATCAGGCCGAGCGCGTGCGCCTCGTCGCCCAGGCGCCCACGGCCGAAGAACAGAAGCAGACGCAGGCCGCCGCGCAGAAGGGCATGGCGATCGATGCGCAGCCCGTCGGCGAGAGCCACTTCGCGAACCCGATGCCGATGAGCGTCGACAAGGGCGCGAGCGCGATGATCTCGATGATGCGCAAGGAGACCGAGGGCGAAGTGGTCTACCTGTACGACGCCGAGAGCGAGCGTGGTAACGCGGCGTTCGCGTTCCGCGCCGTCCGGTTCAAGAACCCCACGGACTCCACGCTCGAGACCGGCCCGGTCACCGTCTATGGTAACGAGCGCTTCATCGGCGAGGGCCTCACCGAGCCCGTGCCTCCGCGCGCCTCCGCGGTGGTGCCCTATGCACTCGATCGCCAGATCGTGATCGAGCGCAGCGATGGGGAGGACAACCAGCTGTCACGCCTCGTCACGCTCCAGCGCGGCGTCCTGACCGCCGAGGTCCAGCACATCCGCCGCCAGAAGCTGGTGGTGACCAATCGCCTCCGCGAGCCGGCGAAGGTCTTCATCCGCCACACCGTCAACAAGGGCTGGACCCTGCTCGAGGCGCCGCCCGCGTTCGAGCGCGTCGGCGAGGCGCACCTGTTCGAGGTCGATCTCAAGCCGGGCGAGGTGCGCACGGTGGAGATCGCCGAGGCCACGCCGATGGAGCGCACGCTCGACCTCAACGCCGAGGTCACCCTCGACATGATGAAGGTCTACGTCGAGGCGCCCGAGGGTGGTGCGGAGCTGAAGGATCAGCTGAAGAAGCTGCTCGCGATCCACAAGGGGCTCGTCGATCTCACCGAGGAGCAGGTCAGCCTGCGCCGCCGCCAGGTCGACTTCAAGGAGCGCATGGACGAGCTCCACGCCCAGATCCTGACCCTCACCGCGGTCAAGACCGGCGGAGACCTGATGAGCCACCTCAAGACCAAGATGAAGGACATCTCGGAGCGCGTGCAGAAGACCACGATCAAGATCGTCGATCAGGAGGAGAAGATCATGCTCGCCCGCGTGCAGTTCCAGGACGCACTCGCGGAGCTGACGCTCCCTGATGCGCTCGGTGGCGGCAAGTCCTCGATCGCGAAGCCCGTCACGAAGAAGTGAGACGTCGCGTGGTAGCGTCCGGGCATGCGCTGCCTCGTGCTTGCGACGTCCGTCACACTCGTCCTCGCGGCCTGTAGCGACGACGGGGGCAAGGATGCCTCGGTCGACATCGACAACGGGTCGTGTGGGGACCAGGTCCGGTTCACGGGGGAGTACATCGACTGGGACTCGGGCACCGCGTTCTGCGGGATCAAGGACGCGACGCTCGAGGTCGACGGCGGCGGCGCCATGGACGGCACGGCCCCGAATGGCCGGTTCGATCTCTGCCTCCCGGGTGCCAACGTCAACACGCGCGTGAACGTCACGCAGCCGACCGCGGCGTCGGAGTGCACCCAGCCGGCGTCGACCTATCCGATGCCGACGATCCTGTATGCGAGCAAGGCCGTGATCCGCGCCGGAGGCTTCTTCAGCGCGCGCTCGATGACGGTGGCGCGGCAGGCCAGCTTCTTCACCCAGATCGGCCAGCCCTTCGATGCGACGCGCGGCCAGGTGCTGGTCCACGTCAACGGCGTCACGCCACGAGCGGTGACGCTCTCGGGCGACCACGGCGCGGCCCAGGTCAACAGCGGTAGCGGCTGGGCGGCCGGCGACACCGGCATCGACGTCGTGTTCCCGAACGTCGCCGTCGGCTCGGGGAAGGCGAAGCTCTCGATCGCAGGCGGAGGGCTTGGCGAGGGCGACATCCCGGTGATCGCGGGCACGATCACGAACGTCGCGCTGATCGCGAACTGAGCGCGCAATGGCTACACACCCTCCACGCGCATGGCGCCGGCGGATGCTTGCGCGCGATCGGCACGAGGCCCATCGTGTGGCCACGCCGCTCGAGTTGCTGTTCGATCTGTGCTTCGTCGTCGCGGTCGCGCCCGCCGCGGCGGGGCTCCACCACGCGATCGTCGCCGGGCACGGTCTGGCAGGGGTGCTCGGCTTCGTACAGGTGTTCTTCGCGATCTGGTGGGCGTGGATGAACTTCACCTGGTATGCGTCGGCCTACGACATCGACGATGTCCCCTACCGGCTGAAGGTCCTGGTCCAGATCGTGGGCGTGCTGGTCCTGGCCGCAGGCGTGCCACGCGCGTTCGAGCATGGGGACTACTCGGTGATCACCATCGGGTACGCGATCATGCGCGTCGGGCTGGTGGCGTTGTGGCTCCGCGCGTCGATCGCCGATCAGGATCCGGGACGTCGCCGGACGGCGCGCCGCTACGCCTTCGGGATCATGGTGTGTGAGGTCGGATGGACCGCGCTGCTGGCGATCCCGGCGGACGTGTGGTGGGTGGGCTGGCTCGTCATGTTGCCGTGCGAGCTCGCCGTCCCGATGTGGGCCGAGCGCACGGGCGCGACCACGTGGCACGCCCACCACATCATCGAGCGGTACTCGCTGCTCGTGTTGATCGTGATCGGCGAGTCGGTGCTGTCGGCGACCGTCGCCATCCAGCGCGCGGTCGACGCCGGCCATCTCTCGGCGATGCTGGTCGCGGTGATCGCAGGGGCGGTGCTCACGGTGTTCTCGGCGTGGTGGATCTACTTCGCGGAGCCGCCCCATCACGTGCAACGCACGAGCCGCGATGCGTTCATGTGGGGCTACGGCCACTACCTCGTGTTCTCGTCGCTCGCCGCCGTCGGGGCCGGCCTCGCGGCGGCCACGGATCTCGTGGTCAGCGGCACCGGCGAGCTGTGGGTCGCGGCCTCGGCCGTGGCGATCCCGACCTCGGTGTTCCTCGCAGCGCTCTGGCTGCTCGTGTTGCGCCCGAACACGCGCGGTGCGCGCGTGGCGCTCGCGTATGCCGTGGCGATCGCGCTGATCCTCGGATCGATCGCGGTGCCGTTACCCGTGCTGCCGGTCGGTGTCGTCCTCGTCCTCCTGGTGGTCGTCACCCGCGGAGGCCAGCCCGGCGGTGCCGCGCACGCTGCCGAGCACGCGAGCGACCATGCCTGACGCGGCGAACAACGGCCCTGGCCAGACCCCGGCCCGCTTGGTACGGTCCCACTCGTGAACCGCGGGACCGCCAACGCTCTCGTCCTCGCGATCGGGCTGTGCGGCCTGGTGTCCGGGGTGGGATGTCATCGCGTGAGCGCGAACCAGCGCGAGACGCTCGCGCGGCCCGACATGGAGCTCGGCGCCGCACCGGAGCTGTCGAGTGGTGAGGAGCATGCGCGCGGCTATCGTGAGGGTGCGAGCGGCGGCGGCTCGGGTAAGGCCGGCGGCTGCGGCTGCAACTGACGTGCGGCGCATCGCCTCGATCGCCCGCCTCGTGACGGGACTGACGGCTGGCCTGGTCGCTGGCGTGTCAGGCGCGTGCACCGACCCCATGGGTGAGCTCGCGATCCCGGCGGCGGACTCCACGGTGTTTCAGACCACGGTCTATCCGATCCTGCTCCGGGACTGCGGCTTCACCACCTGCCACGGGACCTCCGATCGGTTCTTCTCCGTGTTCGGCCCCGGGCGGACCCGGCTCGATCCGGCGACGGCGCCCTACGCTCCGGCCACGCCCTACGAGCTCGCGATCTCGTACACGCGCGCTCGCTCGATGATCCTCGGGCCCGCGGGGCCGACGAGCTCGCTGCTGCTGCGCAAGCCGATCCCGCTCGCGAACG
>JAYVRN010000265.1:0-6253 GCA_043776275.1 Myxococcales bacterium
CTGCAGGCGTTCGTGATCGGCGCGTGGTGCAAGCTCTGCATGATCGCGGACCCCGCCGCCATTGCCTATGCGGTCGCGGTGCTCGCAGGTGCCCGCACGATGCGGTTCACCTGGTGGCGCCCTGCGGCGATCGCGCCCGCGCTCGCCGGTGTGGTCGGGATCCTCGCGCTGTGGGCCCACGCGCCGCCGCCGCCCCCACTCCCCGCCGGCACGCCTGCCTTCGTGCAGCGCGCGCAAGAGGCCGGCACCGTGACGATCGTCGAGGTCGTCGACTTCGAGTGTCCCTACTGCCGGATGATGCAGGCCAAGGTCACCGAGGCGATCGCGAAGGCCGGCGTCTCGGCACGGGTCGATCGGCGGATGATGCCGCTGCCGCGCCACGCCCATGCGATGCCCGCGGCGCTCGCGTACTGCTGCGCCGATCGCCAGGGCAAGGGTGCCGCGATGGCCGAGGCGCTGTTCACCGCTCCCGAGGCGTCGTTGACCCCCGATGGATGCGAGGAGCTGGCGGTCAAGGCCGGCTGCGATCGCGCGCAGTACCGGCGCGATCTGCCGCTCGCGGTGGGGCGCGTCGCCGCAGAATCGATCGAGGCGCGCGCCTCGGGCGTGAAGTCCTTGCCGACGCTGTTCATCGGCGGCGAGCAGGTGGTCGGCGCCGCGATGTCGACCGACGATCTGGTCGCCGCGATCAAGCGCGCGTCGATCTAGCGAGATCTAGCGCGAGTGGACCTGGCGCACAGTCAGCTGCGCGCGTTCGCCGACTGCAGCAAGTGCGTGCGGATGAGCTCGTCGAGGTCTCCGTCGAGCACGCCCTCGACATCGGAGGTCTTGAGCTCGGTGCGGTGATCGTTGACCTGCTGGTAGGGGAACAGCACGTAGCTGCGGATCTGAGAGCCCCACTCGATCTTGAGCCGCGACTTGGCCTCCGCGTGCGCCTTCTCCTCGCGCTTGGCGAGCTCGTACTCGTACAGCTTCGCGCGCATCATCTTGAAGGCGCGGTCCTTGTTCGCGTGCTGGCTGCGCTCGTTCTGACACTGCACGACGAGGCCGGTCGGCAAGTGCGTGATGCGCACCGCCGAGTCCGTCTTGTTGACGTGCTGTCCGCCGGCGCCGCCCGCGCGATAGGTATCGATCCGAAGATCGATATCCTTGATGTCGACCTCGATGTCGTCGTCGATGTCGGCCGTCACGAGCACGGCCGCGAACGAGGTCTGCCGCCTGCCCGCGCCGTCGAACGGCGAGACGCGGACCAACCGGTGCACGCCGTTCTCGGCCTTGAGCAACCCGTACGCGTAGTCGCCGGTGACCACGAACGTGGCGCTCTTGATGCCGGCCTCTTCTGCCGGCGACTCCTCCACGACCTCGGCCTTCCAGCCCTTGCGATCGCAGTAGCGGATCAGCATGCGCATCAGCATCTGCGCCCAGTCCGAGGCATCGACGCCGCCGGCACCGGCGGTGATCATCACGATCGCGCCGCCCGGATCGAGCTCGCCGGAGAGCATGCGCTTGAACTCGAGCTCGTCGAGCTGCTTCTTGATCGCGGCGATCCCCGCCTCCGCCTCTTTCGCGGAGTCCTCGTCGCTCATCTCGATCGCCAGCTCGAGCAGCACCTCGCCATCGGACAGCGCGCGGACCTGGGCGTCGTAGCTCGAGATCACCTGCTCGAGCCCCTTCTTGGCCTTGAGCAGGGCCTGCGCCTTCTTCTGATCG
This sequence comes from Myxococcales bacterium, assembly GCA_043776275.1. Taxonomy (GTDB): domain Bacteria; phylum Myxococcota_A; class Polyangia; order Haliangiales; family Haliangiaceae; genus JABFXX01. The sequence continues at coordinate 1,711 of JAYVRN010000265.1, forward strand.
TCCCAGAAGTTCGGACGCGCCGCGATCGAATCGAGCTCCTCGATCTTCAGGCGCTTCGCATCGACGTCAAAGTAACCCCCGGAGCTCCGAGACCTTGGTCCCGAGCTCCTTCAGCTGCGCCTTGACCGCGCCGACATCGACACCTTCGATCGCCATGACGGGCGAAGGTTTAGCACAGTCAGCGCGCGGCTCCGAGCGTGCGCGGGGTCCGCAGCTGGACGAGGTTGCCCTCGCCGAGCGGGACCGGGTACTCGCCGGTGAAGCACGCCGAGCAATAGCCATCCCCGCCCACGGCCCCGATCATCGCATCGTGGGACAGGTAGGCGAGCGAATCGCTCGTGACGTACCGCCCGATCTCCTCGACGGTGTGCGAGGCCGCGACCAGCTCGCTCCGGTTCGGGGTGTCGATCCCGTAGAAGCAGGGGTGCGTGGTCGGCGGTGCGCTGATCCGCATGTGGACCTCACGCGCGCCGGCGTTGCGGAGCATCTTGACGATCTTGCGCGACGTGGTGCCGCGGACCAGCGAATCATCCACCACGACGACGCGCTTCCCGTCGACGATCGAGCGCACCGGGGACAGCTTCAACCGGACGCCGAAGTGGCGGATCGACTCCTGCGGCTCGATGAACGTGCGGCCGACATAGTGGCTGCGGATCAGGCCCATCTCGAACGGGATCCCGCTCTGGCGCGAGTACCCGATCGCCGCGGGGACGCCGGAGTCCGGGACCGCGATCACGACGTCCGCATCGATCGGGTGCTCCTGGGCGAGGGCGATGCCCATCTTCTCGCGGGCGCGGTAGACGCTCTTGCCGTTGACCAGGCTGTCCGGGCGCGCGAAGTAGACGTGCTCGAACACGCAGAACGTGGGCTTGGGGAGCTGAGCTGGCTCGACGAGCCGGTGCGTGGTCATCCCGCCCTTCTCGACGATGACGATCTCCCCGGGCTCGACCTCGCGGATGAACTCGGCCTCGATCAGGTCGAACGAGCTGGTCTCGCTCGACAGCACGAACGAGCCCTTGAGCCGCCCGATGCACAGCGGGCGGAACCCGTTCGGATCGCGAACACCGATCATCTTCTCGTCGCTGGTCAGCAGGATCAGCGAGTACGCGCCGCGGACCCGCCGGAGCGCCGACTGGAGCTTGCCGATGACATCGGGCTCCCGGGCCTTCGCCATCAGGTGGACGATCACCTCGGTGTCGCTCGAGGTCTGGAAGATCGATCCCTGGGCCTCGAGCTCGGCGCGGAGCTCGGTGGCGTTCACCAGGTTGCCGTTGTGGGCGATCGAGATCTGCCCGCCGGAGTACTCGAACAGGAACGGCTGAGCGTTGCGGAGCTCGGAGCTGCCGGCCGTGGAGTACCTGACGTGGCCGATCGCGGTCCGGCCGGGGAGCGTGGCCAGGGTCTCCCGGTCAAAGGCGTCCGAGACCAGGTCCATCGCGACGTGCTGGCGGAGCCTGCCATCCTCGGCGGCGACCAGGCCGGCCGACTCCTGCCCCCGGTGCTGCAGGGCGTGCATCCCCAGGTACCCGATGTTGGCCGCCTCGTCATGTCCGTGGATGCCGAAGACGCCACACATGGGCCCCACTTACCACGTAGGGGTGATCGCCAGTAGCAAACTTGTGGATCTGGCCGAGTTAGCTTACCTTTTTCGGGACCGTGCCACGTCTCCTCTGGCGCGATGCGCAAGGCATCGAGGGCTCACTCGATCTCGCTTCGGCGGAGATCAAGGTCGGCCGCGCCATGGACTGCGCGATCCGCACCGATGACGCGATGGTGTCGCGCCATCACGCGCGGATCTTCTGGGGTGGTGGCGGCTACGTTCTCGAGGATCTGTCGTCGGCGAACGGAGTCTATTTCCAGGAACAGCGGGTCCAGAGCCACCTGTTCAAGCACGGGGATGCCGTGCGCTGCGGCAGCCTGTGGTTGCGCTTCGTCGACACGGCCGCGTCGGGTGTCAGCCCGAGCATGACGGGTCCTGCGCCAAATCCGTCGACGCCGATGATGCAGCACCCCGGCATGGGGGCGATCGCGCCGGCTGGCCCGACCGGCCACGTCTCGGCGGTCAACCCGTCGTCCCTGCCCGGTGGGATCCCGAGCGGCGCCGCCCCCGTGGCGCCGGTCACCGCCGAGTCCGACGCCGAGATTCGCGTGCTGCGCCGCCGTGTCGAGCAGCTCCAGACCGAGCTCCGCGTCTATCGCACCAACAAGTTCAATCAGGACACCGCGCGTCGGATGGAAGATCTCGAGAACGACCTCTCGATGATCGAGATCGAGCGCGACAACCTGAAGAACCGGATGGAGCGCGCCGAGCAGCAACTGTCCCTCGAAGCGGGCAGCGTGAAGGTCCGCCGCGCACTCGAGATCGCGGCCGCCACGGCGGAGACCTCGGCGTCCCTCAACGATCTGCTGTCGAGCCTGCGCATCGAGGTGATGGCGGCCGAGGGTGAGTTCGAGCAGTTCGCGACAGCGCTGCCCCGTGCGAGCTTCGAGCTGATCCGGCAGTCGCTCAAGGAAGCGCAGGGCCACTGCGACGAGGCCCGCGAGCTCCTCCGCAAGCTCCGCGAAGTCGCCGAGTAACGACCGCTACATGTTCGGGAAATAGTCGAGCCCGAGATAGAGCGCGCCGTGGGCGAGCGTCAGGAACGCGGCCATCCACAGCGTGGCCATCAGCCCCTGGATCTCGATCCACTTCTTGTCCGACTTCCGCTTCTCGTTGAGCTTCTCGAACACTTTGACGGTGCCGAGGAGGAACACCATGTTTACGACGAACGGCATGATGAAGCCCATCACACCCAGGGTCGCGAGGTTCAGGATCGGCGTGAGCAGCCAGTAGACGCCGGTGTTGAGGAGCGCGAACACGAGCGCGATCAGCGGGGTCGCCCACTTGTTGTGGATGACGACCTTGGGGTTCTTCTTGGCGGCCAGGAAGAACACGCCTCCGAACACCACCAGCCGGATCGCGAGCTTGATCAGGACAATCACCGCCGGGCTCATACGGGCAGTGTGACACGCGGATCCCCAGGGATCGAGCGGAGTTAGGCCTGGTCAATTGTACCCGTGTGATTACACTCACTCGACAACTGTCGCCGGTCGGTTACATTCAGGACATGGCCGTTGTCGTCGCTCACGCTCCGCTGACTCGGGTCGAGCGGCGCGCGAGCCTGCGGCACCGCCGGCGCGCCGGCGAGCTGTGGATCGCGCTCACGGCGCTGACCGCGGCGATGCTCGCGCTGCCGTTCGCGCCGAACAGCTGGAATGGTCCCGAGGTCGCTTCGGTCCTCGCCGTCTCGGCGACCGCGATGCTCGCGGGCCAGCGCTGGGCGATCGCGCTGGTCGTGATCGCGGAGCTGATGCTGGTCCCGACCGTGGTGCCGCGCGCGTTCGCCGGCGGACCGATCGAGCTCGGCGTGGTGCACCTCGCCACCGTGGGCATGCTGGTGCCCGGTCTCCTCGCGATGCGTCGCGCCGCCGCGGCGCTCGTCCTGCTCACCGGCTGGCGGCGGACCCAGCGGACCTGTCGGCGCTTCCTGCTGGTCTTGATCTCCGCGCTGACCGTGGTCGGCTTCCTGCCGTTCCTGTGACCGCAGGTTGCTGAGAAACGCGAAGCGCTTCGAGGTCAACCTGCCCCGTGCCCGTGCCCGATCGCCGATCAGGGCTCTGCATCGAACGTCCGATTTTCTCGACGAGAGCTGAGCGGGCGAGACCCTGACTCTGAACCGGCACGGGCACGGGCACGGGAGCAGCCTCGCCGAACAGCGCCGCTCCGCGGCGTGTTTCGGCAGCCTGCTAGGCGACCCAGTCGCGGGCGTTCTGGAACATGCGCATCCACGGGCTGTGATCGCCCGTCCACGCGCGCGGCCGCCATGACAGCTGCGCATTGCGGAACACGCGCTCCGGGTGCGGCATCATGATCGTGCACCGGCCATCCGCGGTGGTCAGCGCGGCCACGCCCGCGGGTGATCCGTTCGGGTTCGCGGGGTACGTCGTGGCGACCGCGCCGGCACCATCGACATAGCGCGCCGAGACCAGGCCCGCGCGATCGATCGCCGCGAGCTGAGCGCTCGTCAGCTCGGCCCTGCCTTCGCCGTGGGCGTTGGCGACCGGGATCCGCGAGCCCGCCATGCCGCGGAAGAAGATCGACGGGCTGTCCTCGATCCCTAGGAGCACCAGCCGCGCCTCGAACTGTTCGCTGCGATTGCGCACGAACCGCGGCCAGTGGCCGGCGCCGGGGATCTGATCCGCGAGGTCGGCGAGCATCTGGCAGCCGTTGCACACGCCGAGCAGGAACGTGTTGTCGCGAGCGAGGAACCGCGCGAGCCCATCCTTGACGCGCGGGTTGTAGCGGAACGTGGAGGCCCACCCTCGCCCGGCGCCGAGCACATCACCGAACGAGAAACCGCCGCACGCGACCGCGCCGCGGAACTCCGCGAGATCGACCCGGCCCTCGATCAGATCCGTCATGTGGACGTCGACCGCATCGAACCCCGCGTGGGTGAACGCGGCGGCCATCTCGATCTGGCCGTTGACGCCCTGCTCGCGCAGG
>JAYVRN010000266.1:0-6253 GCA_043776275.1 Myxococcales bacterium
TCCGCACGCTTGTTCAGGACCTCGATCAGCGGCTCCCACTGCTCGACCCGGCGGTACAGCCGATCCAGTGCGGTGAGCGCCGGGATCGACGACGGTCCATGGACCAACGCCTGCTGGTAGGCGTGGATCGACCCACCGAGATCCTGCATCTGGCGCTCGAGGAGCTCCGCGAGCTGGATGTACAGGTCGGTCTTCTTCTCCGCCGAGGGCTCGACCGCCGCGTGGCGCTGGAGCGTCTCGATCAGCTCGGACCAGCTGCCGCGCTTGCGCTGCAGCTCCGCCATCCCGCCGAGGGCGCCGGTGTGGCTCGGATCGATGCGCAGGGCCTGCTGCACCGAATGGATCGCGTACTCGAGGTGCGAGAGGTGCTCCGAGTACCAGTGGCCGATCTTGACCCACAGGTCCGCGGCCGTGCCGCGATCCTCACGCTCGAGCTCGTTGACGCGGTTGGAGTACTCGTCCAACAGCTCCTGCCAGCGGTTGGTCGCCGTGGCGAGGCGCTCGAGCTCGCGCGCGGTCTCCTCGTGCGCGTAGTCGCGCTTGAACGCCGCCTGGAGCACGTAGAACGCGGACTCCTGGTCGCCGATCTCGGACTCGTAGATCTTGCCGACCCGGTTCAGGATCGCGATCTGCTCCCCGACGTTCGGGCGCAGCTCCGAGCGCTCGAGGAGGACCTCGACGAGCTCGGTCCACTTGTACTGCTGCTGATAGATCGCTTCGAGGCGATCCGAGGCGGTCACGTTCGAAGGATCGGACGCACGCACGCGCTCATAGACCTGCGCGGCCTTGGTGAGATCCTCGACCTTCTCTTCCCAGGTGGAGGCCGCCTGCAAGAGGTTCTCGCGACGCTGGACCTCGTCGTCGAGGACGAGCGCGCGCTTCTCGAGCACGTCGATCGCCTCTTCCCAGCGACCCTCACGCGTGAACAGCCCCTCGAGGGCCGCGAGCGCGCGGAAGTCGCTCGGGTCGATCGCGATGACGTGGCGCCACGCGGCGACCGCGTCATCAACTCGGCCGAGCACGTCACCTTCGAGCTGACCGAGCTGTGCGTACAGCTCGATGGTCTCGCTCTCGTTGATCGCGTCGGTCATCTGACCGACCTCGATGATCCGGCGCAGCGTCTGGGACAGCTCGTCCCACGCCTGGGTCGACCGATAGAGGTGCGCCAGGGCGCGCAGCGTCTCTAGATCGTTGCCGTCGATCCGATCGGCGGCGAGCCATGCGTCGAGGGCATTGCGCTCGCGCTGGAGCTTGTCCTCCCAGATCCGACCGAGGTGCTTGTAGAGCCGGATCTGCTCCTGATCCGCCTGCGCCACGGCGACCTGACGCTCGAGGATCTCGACCAGCTCTTCCCACCGCTCGCGGCGGGTGCACAGCTCGGCGAGCGCGTGTAGCGCCTGCATGTCCTCGCCACGGATGTCGAGGACGCGCTGCCACAGCTCGATCGCCTTGTCCTCGTTGGACAGAGCCTCCGACGCGATCCGCGCCATGCGCGCGTAGACGTCGGCCATCTCGGCGTCCGCCTCGGCGACGTCGATCAGCTTCTCGTAGGTCTCGAACAGCTTCGGCCACGCTTCGCGGCGGAAGTGGATCGATTCGATCGCCTCGAGGGCGCGCCGGTTCCGGCTCTCCTGATCGAGGACGGAGGTGTAGCAAGCGAGCGCCTGATCGAGATCCCCGAGCGCATCCGAGAAGATCGCGCCACGGCGGAAGTACAGCTCGAGCTGCTCGTCGGTGTCCTGAACGACCTCGATCCGGCGACGCAGGATCTCGGCGAGGTCCTCGTACATCCCCGCGCCCAGGTACAGGCGATCGAGGGACGCGAGGGCCTCCGGCTCCTTGGGCTCGATCTCGAGCGCGCGGAGGTGCGTCTCCACGGCGCGAGCTGCATCGCGCAGCTCGAACTCGTGCACGCGCGCCATGCGGAGCAGCGTGGCCTTCTTGACCTCGCGATCCGTGGTGCGCTCGAGAGCACGGGCGTATGCATCGACCTGCTGATCCCACGCGCCGGTCTCCCCGGCGAGCCGCTCGCTCTCCTCGAGCGCGCGATCCCAGCGTGGATCCTCGACGAGCGCCTCGCTCCACCAGTGGAACGCCTTCCCCTGATCGTAGAGCCGGCCCTCGGCCAGCTCCGCGAGTCGCTGGAACATCGCCTGGCGATCCGGTCCGGCGAGCTTCGTGAGCTGGACCTCGTGGATGCCGTGCAGCTTGCCGAACTCGCTCGCCGCCTCGTACAGCGGCTCGAGCACGGCGCCGATCTCCATCTGGAGGTGGCCGGCGTGGAACATCTCTTCGAGCGCACCGAGCGTCTGCTCGTGCGTCGGGTGTGCCGTGAGGATCTCGCGGTAGACCTCGATCGATCCCTTACGATCGCCGAGCTGGTTCTGCAGCACCTGGCCGAGCCGGAACTGCAGCGCGGCCACTTCGGCATCGCCATCCGCCAGCTGGATCTCGCGGCGCAGGATCTCGGTCAGCTCCGGCCACGCCGAGGTCGACGAGTACAGGCGATCGAGGGCGAGGACCGCCGGCTTGTTGTCGAACTCCACGTCGAGGATCCGACGCAAGGTCGAGATCGACTTCGGGATGTCGTTCAGCTCCTGCTCGTGCACACGCGCGAGCCGCGAGAGCAGATCGACCTGCCGCGGGACGTCGGAGCCGAGATCAGATCGACCGCTCTCGGCCTGATACAGCGTGGCGACCGTCGGGAAGCTCGTGGTGATCTCCGCGAGCCTCTCGAGGTGACCGAGCGAGAGCTGGTTGCCCGAGTCGTCCCGCACCGCGCGCGCGTACGCATCGAACGCCGCGTTCGCGTTGCCGATCATCTGCTCGTGCAGCGTGGCGATCCGGTGCAGCAGCTCGACGCGCGCGAGCGCATCTTCGTTGTGCGCGACCATCACCTCGAGAACATCGACGAGCTTCGCGAACTCGCCGGCGGTCTCGTAGATCGGCTCGAGGACGCGCGCCGCCATGACGGGCTCGGTCTTGCCGTGAACGAGGCCGTCGAGCGCGTGCAGCGTCTCGGCGTGCGACGGATCCATCTCGAGCGCTTCGCGATAGCTCTCGATCGCCCGGGCGACATCGCCGAGGCGGATCTGCCACAGGTGGCCGATCCGGTACTTGAGCGCGACGGTCTCGCCGCCGGTCTCCGACAGCTCGACCTGGCGCTCGAGGTTCGCGAGCAGGTCGTACCAGCGCTCTGCCTGACCGAACAGCCGGTCGAGGGACTGGATCGCAGGCAGCTCGTCCGCATCGAGATCGAGGATCGCGAGGTACGTCTCGATCGCCTTGCCCACGTCGCCGAGCTCGCGGTCGTAGACCTGCGCGAGGACGTAGAGCATCGCCTTCTTGTCGGCCGGGTCCTCCGCGAGGTCGGCCTTCTTCGCGTAGACGTCCTTCAGCGGCTCCCAGCGTGCGAGGCGCACGTAGAGGCGCTCGAGGGCGTCCATCGCCGTCATGTCGACGTCATCGATCGACAGCACCTGGCGATACGTGGCGATCGCGGCATCCGAGTTGGAGAGGACCTCCTCCTCGATCTGCGCGGCGCGGAACAGCAACGCCTTCTTGTCGTCGACGTTGGCGACGATCTCGGCCTTGCGCTTCATCGCATCAACGAGCTTCGGGTAGTCACCGGTGCGCTCGTGGATGGTCTGGATCGCGGTCGCAGCCTCGACGGTGTTCGGGGCGGTCTGGAGGATCCGCTCGTACGTGGCCACGGAGGCCTTGTCGTCGTGGAGCTCGTTCTCCTGGATCTGCGCGCGGCGGAACAGGAGCGCGACCTTGAGATCGTCCTCCTGCGCATCACCGGCCACCGAGTCATAGAGCGCCGCGGCATCGGCCCACTTGCCGAGCCCGCGGGACAGACGATCGAGCTGCGCGTGGGTGACCTCGTTCCGCGGGTCCTCGCGCATGGCGCGCGCGAACGTGTTGAACGAAGAGTCCGCGTTGTCGCCGCCGATCTCGTGCAGCTCTGCGATCTGGTGGAGCAGCTCGATCTTCCGCGCGGGATCGAAGGCGTGCTTCGCCATGATCTCGTACACGCCGATCTGCTTGGTCCACTCCCCCTTCGCCTTGTAGATGGGCTCGAGGATGTTCGCGATCGTCAGCTCGTGCTCCGCGTGCGTGATCAACCGCTCGAGAGCGGCCACGGCATCGCGGTTCTGATCCTCGTGATCGAGCACCTGGCGGTACGTCTCGACGGCCGCGCCCACCTCGTTGAGGTGCGTCTCGCGCAGCTGCGCGAGGCGGACGAGCAGTGCGACCTGCTCGTGCGGGCTCTCCACCAGCGTGAGCTGGCGGCCGAGGTTGTCGCCGAGGTCGCGCCAGCTTCCGCGCGCGACGTACAGCCGATCGAGGGCACGCAACGCCTTCAGATCGTCGGGCGATTGCCCGAGGATCTCGTTGTACGTGGTGATCGCCTCGTCCTGGTTGTTCAGCATCTCCTCGTGCAGCGAGGCGATGCGGAACAGGAAGTCGAGCCGCTCGTCGGCCTCTTGGGCGATGTCCGTGCGACGGCGATAGACCTCGAGCAGCTCGGGGAACTTCTCGTCGCGCGTGAAGATCGCCTCGAGGGCCGCGAGCGCCGCGAGATCGTCGGTCTCGATCGCGAGGGCCTTGCGATAGAACTCGACGGCCTTGTCGCTCTTGCCGAGCCGGTCCTCGTAGGACCGCGCGACCTTGGTCGCCAGCTCGTGCGCGAGCCGCGGATCGAGATCTTTTTCACCCTTCGCGAGTGCCTCTTCGTACAGCTTGACCAGGCGGCCCCAGCCGTCCTCGATCAGCGGAGCGATGCCCTCGAGCTGCTCCTTGGCAGCCTCGGTGGACGGATCTCCCCTGAACGCGCGCGCATAGGCATCGAACGCCTTCTCGGCGTCGAGCAACTTGGTCCGCTGGAGCTCGCCGATCCGGAGGAGCAGCGAGGTCTTGCGGAGGTTGTCCTTCTCGGCGGCGAGCTGGATCTCGTGGACGCCGACCAGCGGGCCCCACTCGCTCAGCTGCTCGTAGATCGGCTCGAGGATGCCGGCGACCAGCAGCTGGTTGGGATCATTGCCGCGGAGGTGGACCTCGAGCGCCGCGCGCCCACGGTCGTGCGCCGGCATGATGTCGAGGATGTCGCGGTACGCATCGATCGCGCCCTGCGCATCGGCGAGGTGCTGCTCCTTGACCTGGCCGAGGCGGAACTTGAGCTCGGTGTGCGCGAGCTTGTCCTCGTCGGGACCGACGATGGTGAGCTGGCGACTCAGGATGTCGGCCAGCTCCTTCCACATCGAGTTGCGGAGGTAGACGCGGTCGAGGGACCGGAGCGCCGTCGGCTCGTCGCCGGCCGCGTCGAGGATCGCGAGGTAGGCCGTGATCGCCTTCTTGTCGTCCTTGACCTCGTCCTCGTAGAGCTGACCGATCTTGGCCTGGATCGCGATCCGCTCGTCACCATCGTTGGTGAGCTCGAGCTTCTTCGTATAGATCCCGAGCAGCTCCTCGAACTGCCCCTTGCCCAGGTACAGCCGCTCGAGGGCATCGAGCGCCTGCTCGTTGCCCTCTTCGATCGCGAGGATCTGGCGGTTCATGTCGAGCGCGCGCTCGATGTCGGCCTGCTCCTGCTCGATCACGCGCGCCATCACCAGCATGAGCGGCAGCGCATCAGCCTTGTGCCCGAACTTGGGCAGCGCGGCCGCATACGCATCGATCAGCGGGTTCCAGCTCGACGTCTCCCCGGCGAGACGCTCGGCCTCGGCGCGGATCTCCTCCGACTCGTGATCCTCGGCGAACGCCTTGATCCACCAGCCGAACGCCGCGCCCTTGTCGCGCAGCTTCTCCTCGTTGTACTGCGCCAGCCGCTTCATCCGCTCCTGGCGGGTGATCTGGTCGTCGGCGCTGGTCGCCTTGAGCTGGATCTCGAGCACGCGCACGAGCGCACGCGGATCTCTCCCGGCCTCGTAGAGCGGGATCAAGGCCTCGGCCGCGGCGAGGTTGTTCTCGTCGAGCTGGAGGACCTTCTCGAACGCGCGGGTGGCGCGATCGGCCTTCTGGATCTCGTCGCGATAGAGCACCGCGATCTTCATCGCGAGCTGGAGGCGGAACTGCTCGCTGCCGGCCTCGACTTCGCGCTCGAGCACACGGATGTACTCGTCGATCTTGCCGCGGCTCCGGTAGAACTCCTCGAGATCCTCCCACCGGCCTTCGGTGACGTAGAGCTTCTTGAGGGCGTCCTGCGCGCGACGGTTGTTCTCGTCGATCGCGAGCAGGCGCTGCCAGGCAG
>JAYVRN010000267.1:0-6251 GCA_043776275.1 Myxococcales bacterium
CGCTCCTCGAGCGGCTCGCGGTCAAGAAGCTGACCGTGCTCGCGATGGATCAGGTGCCGCGGATCAGCCGCGCGCAGAAGATGGATGCGCTGTCCTCGATGGCGAACATCGCCGGCTACCGCTCGGTGATCGAGGCGGCGAACCGGTTCGGCAGCTTCTTCACGGGGCAGATCACGGCCGCCGGCAAGGTCCGCCCTGCCAAGGTGTTGATCATCGGCGGTGGTGTGGCCGGCCTCGCGGCGCTCGGCTGCGCCAAAGGCCTCGGCGCGATCGTCCGCGCGTTCGACGTGCGCCCGGCCGTCGAGGATCAGGTGAAGTCGCTCGGCGGCGAGTTCCTCACCGTCAAGGTCCAGGAGTCGGGTGACGGGCAGGGCGGGTACGCGAAGGAGATGTCGAAGGAGTTCCTCGAGGCCGAGTACGCGCTGTTCCGCGAGCAGGCCAAGGACGTCGACATCGTCATCACCACCGCGCTGATCCCGGGCAAGCCGGCGCCCAAGCTGTGGTTCACCGACATGGTCGAGCTGATGCGGCCCGGCTCGGTGATCGTGGACCTCGCGGCGGAACGGGGCGGCAACTGCGAGCTGACCCAGCCCGGCGAGGTCATCGAGCACAAGGGCGTCACGATCGTCGGGTACACCGACCTCGCGAGTCGGATGCCGAACGTCGCGAGCGATCTCTACGGCACCAACCTCCTGCACTTCCTCGACGAGATGGGCGGCGCGGCCGGCCACAAGATCGTTCACGACAATGATGCCGTGCGCCCGGCGCTCGTCCTCGAGAAGGGCGAGAAGACCTGGCCGCCTCCACCGTCGAAGAAGATCGATGCACCGAAGCCGGCCCCGGCCCCGGTGGCCGCCGCGCCGGCCCCCGTCGCCGCGAAGCCCGCGCCCGCGAAGTCCCACGGCCACGGTCACGCCGCGCAGCCACCCTCGCCCGTGATGGGCGTGGTGATGACGATCGTCGGCGTGATCGCGGCGATCGCGTTCGCCGGCCTGCGGTTCGGCAAGGCCGATGCGATCGCCAGCGAAGAGACGTACGCGCTCCTCCAGCACCTCACGGTGTTCGTGATGGCCGTGTTCGTCGGGTTCCAGGTGGTGTGGAACGTGGCGCCCGCGCTGCACACCCCGCTGATGTCGGTGACCAACGCGATCAGCGGCATCATCGTCGTCGGTGGTCTGCTCGGGACGCGCACCGACGGTGTGCTGCACGGTTCGACCATGGTCGCGATCGCCGCGACGTTGTTCGCGACGATCAATATTGCCGGTGGGTTCCTGGTGACCCGCCGCATGCTCGCGATGTTCAGGAAGTGATGCGATGAAGGAGATCCTCAACTCGCAGCTCCTGATCAACGCCGCCTACCTGGTGGCCGGCGTCCTGTTCATCCTCAGCCTCCGCGGGCTGTCGAGTCAGGTCACCGCACGGCGCGGCAACCTGTACGGCGTGATCGGCATGGTGATCGCCATCGCGGTGACGATCACCACCAACGCCGCGAGCGGTGGCTCGTTCCATCAGGCCTGGATGCTCGCCGTGTTCGGCGGCGGCGTGGTCGGTGCGGTGATGGCCGCGCGCGTCGGCATGACGCAGATGCCCGAGCTCGTGGCCCTGCTCCACAGCTTCGTCGGCCTCGCGGCCGTCCTCGTCGGCTACTCGCTCGATCTGTTCGGCGATGGCGGTGGCGGACCTCCGCCGCTCGTTCATCGCGTGGAGATCTTCATCGATGTGTGGATCGGCGCGATCACCACCACGGGCTCCATCCTCGCGTTCGCCAAGCTGCGCGGGAAGATGTTCGGCATGAAGATCGGCGGCACGCCGCTGCTCCTGCCGGCGCGTCACCTCCTGAACCTCACGATGCTCGCGGTCTCGATCGGTGGGGCTTACGTCTACGCCAAGGATGGCAACCAGCTCGGCCTCCAGGTCGGCACCGGCGTGGCGTGTGTCCTCGGTGTCCACCTGGTCGCGGCGATCGGCGGCGCGGACATGCCGGTGGTCGTCTCGATGCTCAACAGCTACTCGGGATGGACCGCCGCGGCCGCCGGCTTCATGCTCGGCAACGATCTCCTGATCATCACCGGCGCGCTCGTCGGTTCTTCGGGCGCGATCCTCTCGTACATCATGTGCAAGGCGATGAATCGCTCGATCTGGAGCGTGATCTTCGGTGGGTTCGGCGCGGCGCCCCCGAAGGCCGCAGCCGGCGCCCCGCAGCAGCCCGCGGGCGAGGTCCAGGAGATCGATGCGCCCACGCTCGCCGAGCAGCTCAAGGATGCCAAGTCGGTCGTGATCGTGCCGGGCTACGGCATGGCGGTTGGTCGCGCGCAGCATGCGGTGCGCGAGATGACCGAGGTCCTCCGCAATCGCGGCGTCAACGTACGGTTCGCGATCCACCCGGTGGCCGGTCGGCTCCCCGGTCACATGAACGTGCTCCTCGCCGAGGCGAACGTCCCGTACGACATCGTCATGGAGATGGACGAGATCAACCCGGATCTCCCGAACACCGACATCGTCATGGTGATCGGTGCGAACGACATCGTGAACCCGGCCGCCGAGGACGATCCCACGTCACCGATCGCGGGCATGCCGGTCCTACAGGTCTGGAAGGCCAAGCTCGTGATCGTGAACAAGCGCGGTCGCGCGGCGGGTTATGCCGGCATCGACAACCCGCTGTTCTACAAGCCGGTAACGAAGATGCTGTTCGGCGATGCGAAGGACGCGGTCGAGAAGGTCGTCGCGGCGCTCAAGGCCTGAGCGAGCGCTCACGGACGCGACACGGCTACCAACCGCCGCCGAGTGCGAGCCCGGGCACGGGATCGTTCGCCGGCGTGATGAGCACCGTCGGCAGGACGCGGACCGAGCGGTTGCGTTCCTGAACGGAGCGCGGCGTCCTGTACAGATCGTAGATCGTGCCGGCGCCGATGATGAGCACGCCCGGCATCAGGATCGGCCACGGGACCGGCTCGTCGCCACCAGCTCCTGCGCCGGCGACCACGGCGGCGATCCCGAGGCCACGGAACACGATCCCGCCCCACGCCGGATCGTGGGCGTACCAGCGACCGATGGAGGGACCGACGAGTACGCTGGTCACGGCGAGGATCGCGAGCGTTTGCTGGGTGCGCTCGCCGTGCGCCGTGCTCGCCCCGAGGTACAGCGGGAGACATGCAGTCGCACCGACGAAGGTGACCGCGGTGACGACATCCGGGGAGACCCGCTCCTCCGCGCGCGCGACTCCGCCGGTACAAGCGATGAGCGCGGCGACCAACGTGAAGGCTCGCATCGCTGTGGAGGCTAGCCGCGCCGACCGCGAATACCGCCATCGCGCGAGCGGCAAGGAGCGGCAGGCCTCACCCGGGTGTGGTGGCGATCACCACGGATTCGCGAACGCGGGATCCGCGAGCAGGTCGTCATCGGTGAGTGCGCCGAGGAACGCCACCAGGTCCGCCTGCTGCGCGGGCGTGATCGTGAAGCCGGTGACCAGCGGCGAGCGGTCCGGGCTGTGGGCGCGGCCACCGCGTGCGTAGCTGTCGATCACGTCGTCGAGGGTGGCCGCGCTGCCATCGTGGAAGTACGGCGCGGTGACCGCGATGTTGCGCAGGGTCGGCGCCTTGAACCTACCGGTATCGGCGGTGAGGCCGGTGACCTCCGCGAGGCCGCGATCGGTGTCGGGATACGGATCGTAGAGCCCGGTGTTGAACATCTGGATCCGATCGCCCGTGGATCCCGTGAGGTTGAAGCCGTCGTGGCACTGGCGACAGCCGAGCGCGTCAGACTCGAACAGCGTGAGGCCGCGCTGTTCGGCCCCGGTGAGCTGTGCGCGATCGAAGCGCGAGCCGCCGGAGAGGATCGTTCTCTCGAAGCTCGCGATCGCGCGCGCGGTGTTCGCCACGGTGAAGGGATCGGCGTCCTCGGTGAATGCGATGGCGAACAGCTCCTGGTAGCGCGGCTCGGCGCGGACGCGCGCGACGAGCAGCTCCGGCGTGAGGCCGAGCTCCACCGGGGACGTCCCGAACATCGGGACCACGGCCTGGGCCTCGAGCTCGACGACGTCGGGGTTCGCCCAGGTCTGCGCGCTGTTGTACGCGACGTTGGTCAGGCTCATCGAGTTGTGGCGCCCAGCCGCGCCCGTCGAGCCGAGAGCGGTGATCCGGCCATCGGTGAACGCGCGCTCCTGTGCGTGACACGAGGCGCAGGCCTGCGTGCCGTTGCCGGAGAGGCGCGTGTCGAAGAACAGATGACGGCCGAGCTCCACCTTGTCGGCGCTCATCGGGTTCTCGGCGGGCACGCGCGGGGTGGGGAACCCGGGCGGGAGCTGCCACGCATACGGCGCTGCGACGGGCGGCGGCTCGGCGCAGGCCCCCGTGGCGAGGACTCCGATCAGCGCGATCGCTCTCACAGATCGTGCCGCACGTAGAACTGACCCTGTGCCGCGACGCCGGCGGAGGCATCGAACACCTCGCTCGCGGGCGGCGGTGCGACCCAGCCGTTGCTCATGTCGAGGCGCGCCGGGTCGTAGTCGAAGTTGCCCATCACGAGCGTACGCAGCGACGCACCGAAGTACGTCCCGCGGAACAGCTTCAGCTCCGCGCCGGCGCCGAAGAACCCCTCGGGCATCACCTTGGTGTCGCGGATCCGCTCCTGGCCGTACGGCACCGAGACCCGCGTGACCTCGACGCCGGTGCCGAGCTGCACGTAGCCCCGCAGCCACGAGGTGACGTTGATGCGCGCACCGATCGCGGCGCTGAGCAGGCCGCTCGTGCGATCGATCGGGAGGTCGGTGGGCTCTGGAGCGATCGGCCCATCGGCCGAGCTGTACATGTCGAGGCCGGCCTCGAAGAACAGCGGCCCCGGCAGCGCGCGGCTCCCGAACACGCCGAGGCCGTTCATCCGGCACTCGCTCCAGCCCTCGCCGGGGCGGTTGTCGCCCTCGCGATGGAAGCCGTAGCCTCCGATCCGCACGCCGAGATCATAGGTCGGGCCGGAGGCGGACTTCGCCAGAGCGGTCGTGGGTTCGGGCTGGGCTTGCGGGTCGGCCGAGGCCAGCGTGGGGCCCAGAGCGGGGGCCAGGAGGATCAGGGCGAGGGGCGGGAGGCGCATGCCAGACCCATCGAGCACGCGGCGTTCCGTGACCGCGCGGTCGCGAACCGTGAACCCCTGGGTCCAGATCGGGCCCCGCACCGTAGGGAACCGCGACGCCGTGGGCTCGTGGTGTAGGGGTTCGCCACGCTCAGCGCGGCAGTCGCTTCACGACCTCGAGCGCGTCATCGACGTGCTTGCCGAACCGGATCATCGAATCGAACTTGTGGCGGACCACACCCTGCTTGTCGAACACGAAGGTCACCCGTGGCGGGAGCCCGAGGGTCCCGCGCAGGCCCCACGCCTTGGCGACGGTGCCGTTCGGGTCCGAGAGCAAGGTGAACGGGAGCTTGTGCTTGCCGATGAAGGCATCGTGCGATGTGGCATCGTCCCGCGACACGCCGATCACCTCGGCGCCGGCGCTGGTGAAGTCCTCGTAGGAATCGCGGAACCCGCACGCCTCGACGGTGCAGCCGTAGGTCTGGTCCTTGGGATAGAAGTAGACGACGAGCGGCTTGCCGATCTTGTCGCGCAGTTCGAAGGCGCCCGCTTTCCCTACGAGGGTCGTCGCGGGCATCGGATCGCCGACCTTGAGCTCGGGCATCCGCGGATCATACCAGCGCGGTCGCGGCGATCCCGAGACCGGCGGCGATCAGCACGAGAATGCCCGTCACGCCGACGCGCTTGCCGAGCGGCGCGCCGCCGACGATCACCGCCATCCCGGTCTTGACCACCGTGTTGACCGCGATCCCGATCGAGATCGCGATCGTCGCCACGGCGGGCGAGATCCCACTCTTCGCGAGCTTGGCGGTGGACACCGTCACCGCATCGACATCGGTGGTCCCGCCGAGCGCGGACGCGAGGTAGAGCCCGCTGTCACCGACGTAGGTGATCGCGGCGCGGCTGATCAGGAGCACCGCACCGAACACCAGGCTGACCTTGATCGCGCTGCCGAGCTCGAACGGGTTCTTGAGGGCCAGCTCCTGGTGTTGCTCGTGATCCCTGCGGAACGTCATCACGAGGCCGAGGATCGTCGCCCCGATCATCGCGCCGAGCGGGAGCGCGAGGGTCTTGAGGAGTGGGGCCCACACCACGGCCACGAGCACCGCGACGCGGCCGAGCATGATCGTCCACGCGATCGCGATCGCGCCCGCGGCGACCGGCGCGAGGGCCGGCGTGGCCTTCGC
>JAYVRN010000268.1:0-1946 GCA_043776275.1 Myxococcales bacterium
CGAGCTCGCCTCGAGCGACGGCGAGTACCTCGCCTCGGTGGCGCCGCTCGGCGGCGAGCGCGCGGGCATCAAGGCCCCGCTCGATTGGTACCTCGCGGCACTGGTGCCCGAGCGCACCCTGCTCGGCCCCACCAAGCGGCTCGAGAAGCAGAGCTTGCTGGCCTCGGCGGGCGCGCTCGTGATGGCGCTCGGCGTGGCCCTGATGTTCGCGTGGAACCTCGTCCGCATGCGGCGCGCGGTGAGCACGGCGCGCGAGCGTGCACGCAAGGCCGAGGCGAAGATCGTCGAGATGGGCGCGTATCGCCTGGTCTCGCGCCTCGGCGTGGGCGGGATGGGCGAGGTCTGGCGCGCGGAGCACCGGCTGCTCGCACGCCAGGCGGCCGTGAAGCTGGTGCGGCCCGACGCGCTCATCGATCCGATGCATCGCGCGAAGGCCAAGGAGCGGTTCCGTCGCGAGGCGCAGACGCTGGCCTCGATGCGCTCGCGGCACACGATCGCGCTGTTCGACTACGGTGTGGCCGACGACGGCACGTTCTTCTACGTGATGGAGCTGCTGGACGGGCTCGATCTCGATCGCCTGGTCCGCGAGTTCGGAGCCCAGCCACCGGCGCGCGTGATCCAGATCCTGGTCCACGCCTGCCAGTCGCTCGCCGAGGCGCACGATGCGGGGCTGCTCCATCGCGACATCAAGCCCGCGAACATCTACCTGAGCCGCGCCGCCGACGAGGTCGACATCGCGAAGGTCCTCGATTTCGGGATCGTCCACACGATCGCGGACCCGATCCCAGATCCGATCGACATCGTCTCGTTGCCGGCGTCGAAGGCCGCGGAGATCCTGCTGCCCCCGACCTCCAAGCTGACGCAGGCCGGGGCGGTGGTCGGCACGCCGGGCTACATCCCGCCCGAGCAGGTCACCGGCACGGGCGCCGATGCGCGCAGCGATCTCTATGCGCTCGGCTGCGTGGCGTGGTGGCTGCTGACGTCGAGCGAGGTGTTCGCGCGCCCAGACGAGGAGAGCGCGATCCACTCGCACATCCACGATCCGGTGCCCGACCTCCGCCTGCGCGTGAAGGGCTGGCTGCCCGTGGCGCTCGAGGCGCTCGTGATCCAGCTGCTCGCCAAGAACCCCGACGATCGGCCGGCCGATGCGCGCGAGCTCTCCACACGGCTGCGGCAGATCACGATCCCCGACGAGCACGCGTGGACCGAGCAGCGTGCACAGGCGTGGTGGTTCGCGCACCGCCCGCGTCCGATGATCACGGCCGAGAGCTCGCCGCTCAGTGTGGAGCGGCTGCTCATGCCGCAGAACTCCGACCAGATCACGGCGGCACCGCCTGCCCCCGAGGCCGCGACCATGCCCGCGATCCCGCGCAGCCAGCGGCGCTGACACCGCCAGCTGCCGCGGCTTGGGTCGATCTACCTCCGTAACGCTGCCGCGTTGCTGCGCGTCCCACGTTCGTGGGACTTGCGATTGTTGTCGTCAACTCACGACAATGATTCACGAGATCGGACAGACCGCCCGCGGGGTGAGTGCGTCGAACGAGGACCCCAAGGAGGAACCGTCGAATGCGCAAGACCCTCGCGTCCCTGCTGTTGTGCTCGTCCCTGCTCGCTCCCGCGTGTAACAAGCGGTCGGAGGACCGGGCGGTCCACGCCATCGGCCCCGGCGATACCACGCAGACCGTGGCCTCGGAGGCCCGCGAGAAGGCAGCCAACGGCGCCGCACCGTCCGGTGTCGCGATGGGCTCTGGCTCGGGGATGGCCCAGCCAGCGGTCAACGGGATGGACTCCACCGGCGGCGGCGAGGGTTACAAGGACTACGGCAAGAACCCCTGGGTCGATGCCTCGAAGGACCACCTGTCGACGTTCGCCGCAGATGTCGACACCGCGTCGTACACGCTCGCGCGGCGCAAGTTGATCGAGGGTCAGCTGCCGGTCCCCGCCGG
>JAYVRN010000269.1:0-6248 GCA_043776275.1 Myxococcales bacterium
GGCGAGGGAGCGAGCAGCGAGCCCGGCGCGGCGATCGAGACCTGGGTCCCGCACACGAGCTGCACGCCGAGATCACGCGCCTTGGTGTGCGCGCGGACCATTCCATAGACACCATCACGATCCGTGATCGCGATCGAACCGAGGCCCACGCGATGCGCCTCCTCCACCAGTTCCTCGGCGTGGCTCGCGCCCTCGAGGAAGGAGAAGTTCGACTTGCACCAGAGCGGCGCATAGCTCACCTGTACAAGTGTTCAGATATCCAGAACGCTGTCAATCCCATGGCTTGCATCAGATCCGTCCAACAAGCTGGGCCGCTAACTGACAAGAGGTATCGTCGGGCCGATGCGTCTTCGCACCCTGTCCCTCGGCAGCCTCGGGCTCGGTCTCGGGCTCGGCATCGCGTCGGTTGCTTGCCGACGGCCACCCGAGCCGGTCGCGCCGCGGCCTCAACCGCAGCCGCAACCGGAGGACCCATCCCTCCACCCGCCATGGCCGGTCGAGGGTACGGGATCCGGCGGTGGCAGTGCCGCCGTCCCCGTGGCGGCCAACCCGGAGTTCCCGATCGATCCCGCGAAGCCGATGCCCGCGCAGTCGCTGTCGACGAACGCGACGCTCGAGCTTCGCAAGCCGGCGAGCGTGATCGTCGAAGGGCGTGCCGACATCTTCTCGGCGGGCCTCCCGCATCCCGAAGAGACCCGCGGTGGCCGCCCGCCCGTACTCGTGACGCTGGTCCCCGGCGGCGGCTACATCACATTCTCGACCGTCAAAGGCGCGGTCGGTTGCGTCGCGGGCGCGACCACGCCGCCCGATGGCGGCAACTGCGCGGGCGGGGATACCAACATCTCTGCCGCGAGCGGGATCAGCGGCATCATCGATCACCAGCACACCCAGTTCCTCGTCGGTGTGTTCGTCGGTGGATCCATGTCGAGCCGCGCCCCGGCCACCCTCGACTTCAGCGAGAAAGCCCAGGGCGAATCATTCGCCGAGCTGTCTCCGGTGATCGGCCAGACCTTCTACATCGGTGACGGATTCACGCGCTCTGGGTTGAACCAGCGGTTCGTGATCCCCAGCGGTGCGACGCGGTTCTATCTCGGGTTCGCAGATGCATTCGGCTTTCAGGGCGTACCCGGGGCGTACGGCGACAACACCGGCGGCCTCGCGGTGACGCTGACCCAGGCGAAGTGATCGCTGCCGCCGGCCTTCCGGCCTTCGCCGCGTTGCTCGCCCAGGCGGGCCGCGTGGTGCTCGCGCCGATGGAGGATGTCTCCGATGTCGTGTTCCGCCGCGCGTGCCGGAGCGCCGGCGCGACGTTGTGCGTGACCGAGTTCGTCGGCGCGGAGCAGCTGGTGGCGGACTCGCGGATCGCACGGCGCAAGGCGTTGCTCGCCGACGACGATCACCCGACCGGGATCCAGATCTACGGTCCCGATCCCGAGGTGCTGGTCGCGGCCGCGCGGATCGCCACGGCGGCGGGCCCGGCGTTCCTCGACATCAACTGCGGCTGCTGGGTGCCGAGGGTCGTGGGCCGCGGCGCCGGGGCGGCGTGGTTGCGCGATCCCGCCGCGATGGTCGCGATGGCGCGGCGGATCGCCGAGGTCGGTGCCGAGACGGGCGTGCCGGTCACGGTCAAGACCCGGATCGGCTGGGGTCCCGAGTCGCACCTGCCGATCGTCGAGCTCGCACAGCGTCTCGAGGAGGCGGGCGTCGCCGGGCTAACCATCCACTGCCGCGTCGCCCTCGCGGGGCACAGCGGGCCCGCCGACTGGAGCTGGGCACGGCGCGCGCGTGAGGCGGTTCACATCCCGGTGGTGGTCAACGGAGACGTCCGGACCGCGGACGATGTGGTGCGTGCTCTCGAGGAGACCGGCTGCGTGGGCGCGATGATCGGGCGCGCGGCGATCGACCATCCGTGGGTATTCCGCGAGGCCCGAGCGCGGCTCGCGGGTGAGCACCCTGCCCCGCCGACCGCCGCCGAGCGGACCGCGATGTACCGCCAGCTGATCGCCGGCAATGTGGCCCGGCGAGGTGAGCGCCTCGGTCTCGGGATGACCCGGCGCCACGTCGGCGTGCTCGGCCCGCTCCTCGATAACGACGTGCGGGCCGCCCTGTATTCCGCCCCGACGATCGCCGTGACGCACGCCGTCCTCGACAGGCTTTTGCAGGCAGGAAACGTGACAGAAACATCGGACGTGTCAGGCTGGAGGGGTGTCGAAGCCGATCATCCAGGTCCACCACCGCGGTGATCGGGGCGTCGACGGCATCCTCCGGCTGATCGAGCTCGCCGCTCACGACGGCCCGATCGAGACGATGCTGTCCGCGATGTGCGACGAGCTCGTGGCGATCACGGGCGTCGACATCGCGAGCGTCTATGTCCGCGAGGACGATCACCTCGTGATGCGTGGCAACCACGGCTTCGCGGCGAACGCGATCGGCACCACGCTCGCCGTCGGCGAGGGCATCACCGGCCTGGTGGCCGAGTGCATGCGCCCGGTCTCCGCCGAGCACGCCGCCGCCGAGGCCGCATACAAGCCGGTGCCCGGCCTCGGCGAGGAGCGGTTCCCGGTGTTCGTGGGCGTCCCGCTGATCGGCGCCGGCACCGTGATCGGCGTGCTCGTGCTGCAGCGTCGAGCCACGAAGTTCGCCACCGACGAGGTGACGCTCGCCACCGCTCTCGGTGCCCCGGTGACCCTCGCGATCGAGCGGCGCCTATCCAGCGCCGCGCGCTCCGCCCGTCTCTCGGGCCTCGCCCACGTGCCCGGCGCCGTCCTCGGCCGCGCCGGAGTGGTCCCCACCACCACCGCGCTCGGCGCACCACCGATCGAGATCGAGCGCGCCTTCGCCCGGCTCCGTGAGGATCTCGGCCGCGCGATGAAGAAGCTCGCGGACTCCACCGTCCCCGCGGTGGGCGCTGCGCTCGATCGCTTCGCACTCCTGCTGTGCGATGCGCGGCTGCGCGAGCGGCTGTGCGCGGCCAGCGGTCAGCCCGAGGGCCTGCGCAACGTCGCCAAGGAGTACGCGCGCGCACCGTTCAAGCTCGGCACCGTCCTCGAGTCCGCAGATCACGTCGCCGACGTCGAGGAGCTCTGCGTGCTGCTCGCCGACCCGCGCTCCCTGCGCCCCGGTTCGATCTGGATCGCGGATCGGATCAACGTGCTCATCGCGATCGCCGCGGTCGCGCGAGGCGCCGCAGCCCTGGTCGCGAGCGATGCCGTCGCACCCGCGGCGATCGCCGTGGCCCGCGCCGCGCACCTGCCGGTGGTCAGCGACGTACCAGGCCTGTTCGGCTGGGCACGCCCCGGCGATCTGCTCGCGGTCGACGGCGACACGGGCGCGGTGCTGGTGCATCCGGCGCCGACCGACATCGAGCGCCTGCGCCGCGCACGCTGAGCCGAGCGACAGCGTCGAGCGTGTTCGAGAAGTCGACGTGGGAGCGCGCTTCGAGCACGGCTGTGGCTTCGCGGCGTGCGTACTCGAAGCGTCGGCGTGGGGCACCGTGAGGGGCCTTTCCCAACCCGCTTGAATTCGGCAGAGACCGTCGTCGAGCACTGTCGAGGAGCGCATACGTGGTCGCGGGGTCGACGCCCCGAAGGGGGACGTGTGCGCTTGCGACATCGACGCGAGCAGCGCCGCCGCGCGGCCTCTCGCCCGCTTGAATTCGGCAGAGATCGAGATGGGGCCTCGTTGCGAGCGCGTGACCGCCCGTGGAGGGCGGGTCGCCCCCTACGGGCCCGCGCCGGTCACAGCGCCGCGACCGCGAATTCCTTGAATTCGAGCAGAGGGAGATCCAAGGGCGAGCGTGAGTGGCACCGACGGGTCCGTGACGGTCGACGGATCTCGCTGCGACCCGCCACGTGCGCATTTGTAGTCTTCGAGCTGAGGAGCCGCGGCGTAGGGGTTCGAAACGTCAACGTGGGAAGCGGTGACGTCCGACTTCACGACGCGACGCTACGCGACGCGACCCGACGCGACCCGACGCGACCTGACGCGACGCTTCTCCGCCCCCAACCCTCGACTTGAACTCGGCAGAGATCCAGAACGGGCCTCGTCGCGAGCGCGTGACCGCCTGTGGAGGGCGGGTCGGCTTGTGACCTGCGCGTCGTTGCACTCGAGCTGGTGCTGGCGCAGCTCACAAGCCTCCTGCGCCCCCCACAGGCCCGCGCCGGTCACAGCGCAGCGACGGCGAATTCCTTGAATTCGAGCAGAGGGAGATCCAAGGGAGAGCGTTGGGGCGAGCACGAGTGGCACCGACGGGTCCGTGACAGTCGACGGATCTCGTCGGGAGCCGCCACGCGCGCGTTTGAGACTCTCGCAGTGAGAGCATCGACGTGTGCGTTCGTGACGTCGACGTGGGGAGGGGTGACGTGTGCGTGTGCGCTTGCGACGTCGACGCGAGCAGCGCCGCCGCGTGGCCTTTCGCCCGCTTGAATTCGGCAGAGATCCAGATGGAGCCTCGTCGCGTGCGCGTGACCGCCTGTGGAGGGCGGGTCGGCTTGTGACGAGGCCCGGTCTGGATCTCTGCCGAATTCAAGTAGGCCGAGAAGCGTCGCTTCGCACGTCGAGCCTTGCCCCCTGCTCGACGCAGGCCCGCTCTGGATCTCTGCCGAATTCAAGCGGGGGGAAGGCAACGCTACGAAGTTGTCGCGGGCCCAGCTACAGCTTCGGCCCGCGCCTCGGGTCGCGATCTGGATACGCCTTCTCGAGCGAATCGTGCTCGTTGAACAGCGCCACCGTTCGCGCACGCGCGCGGTCCATCAGGTTGAACGTGAACGGCGCCGGCTTGTAGTCCGGATCTGGACCGGGGATCCGCTGCTCGTAGTCGAGCCAGATCCGCTTGTCGTCGCGGCAGTGGTAGGTGCGACACACCCGCGGACGTGCGGCGTGCACCGTGCAGTGATGGGTCTCCGGATCGTTGTGCACGCAGTACTCGTCACTCGCACGCTGCCGGATCATGTACGGGCGACCGTAGTCCCAGCGGATGATGCCCTCGTCGAGATCCTGGGTGGACAGGGCGAACCGCAGCGTGCAACAGCGCGCCTTGCACAGGTGGATCAGCTCCTCGCACGGCGGGGATTCGGACTGCACGGTGTACTTGTCACCGCCCATCTCGAACGAGACGCCGTTGTCCTGGTTCGCGTCATTGGCGCGGATCCGCGACAGCGTGTCGTCGGTCATCATCGCCACGGTGGTCTCCACCGTCAGCGCGGACGACTCCGCGGGCGTCTCGGGCGGCGCCGGCTTGGGCTCCACCCCATCGAGGCGGCGGGTCAGCTCGTCCGTCAGGGCCACCACCTGCGCCGCGAGGTGGAGGAGCTGATCGTGGGTCCGGAGGTCGCTCGCGTGGAGGGCGCGGAGGGCACGCTCGAAGTCGGCGCGGGTCACCGGCGCATCGGGCGACGCGGTGCCATAGGCCTGGTCATGATCGGGATCCGCCACGTCCCGAAGGTACACCGTTCGGTGGTCCGGCCTGTGCGTGCGCAGGACGTGCGGAGGTGCTGCACCCCGCGCAACGCTTGCGCGATTTCGGCGGGTGGGCTCCAGATGGACAGGTGCAGGCTTTGCAGTAGCGACCGCCATGCCGGATGGGGAGGAGCAGGGCCACAACCACGGCCACGACCACGACCACGACCACACCCGACCAACCCACGCGTCACCGATCCTCACCGACCAGTTCGCCGCGCTGATCCGGACGATGTTCACCGGCGTGGTGGTCACCCGGCCCGATGGGGTGATCGTCGAGGTCAACGAGACGTTCGCCCGCTCGCTCGGGTTCGCCCACCACGAGCTGATCGGGCGTTCGACGGCGGAGCTCGGGATCTACGAAGACCCCACGATGCGCGCGCGGATCTACGAAGAGCTCGCCCACGCCGGCGAGGTCAAGCGGCTCGCGGTCCACCTGCGCCAGCGCGATGGCAAGCCGTGCGTCTTCCTCCTCTCCGTGAAGCCCCTCGAGATCGGCGGGGCGGCGTGCCTGGTGGGGCAGTTCGAGGATGTCACCGAGCTCCACCGCGTGGATGCCGCGCTCCAGGACAGCGAGCGCGAGCTGCGGGCGATGTTCGAGGTGGCACCCGTGGGGATCGTGCAGGCCGACCTCGCGACCCAGCGGCTCACGCACGTCAACCCGGCGATGTGCACGCTCACCGGCTACAGCCCCGAGGAGCTGACGGCCATGCGGATCATCGACATCACGCATCCGGACGACCGCGCGGCCGATGCCGAGACGTTCGCGCGGCTGACACGGGGGGGGGTGG
>JAYVRN010000270.1:0-6243 GCA_043776275.1 Myxococcales bacterium
GTCGCGATCGTCGAGAGCGGCAATCGGTTCTCCGGGCTGATCTACATCCCGATCCCGAAGGATCTCCCGTACGACGTGCCCAAGGGCCTCAAGGGCGCCCGCGACGGCATGCTCGGCATGTTCGAAGGCAAGTACGAGGCGAAGGACGAGAAGGTGAAGCTCGGACCGTTCTCCGCCAACCACGTGATCGCGGATGGCTCGCGCGGCGGGCATGCGTTCCACGTCGAGGCGTGGATCGCGTACGACAAGGTCGGCCACACGGTCTACGGTGTGATGAGCCTGCGCACCCCGGACGATCTCGAGGGCATCGCGACGTTGCCTGCCGGCTTCGTGCTGCGCACCGATGCCAAGGCCGCGGCGCCCAACCCGGAGGACGTGAGTGACGTGGATGCCGTGAAGTCGCTGCTGCCCACGAAGGGCGGCGCCGGCACTGCCAAGGCCGTTGCCAAGCCCGCGCCGAAGCCGGCCCCCGCGCCGGCCGGCGACGATCCGTACTGAGCTCCCTGCCGCTCGCGCTCGAACCGCGATCGACCGTCGTCGACGGTCGCCGACGGTGACGGTCGCTGACGGTGAGCGCTCCGGCGACGGTCGCCGATCGTGAGCAACGGCGAGCGCTCCGTCGACGGTCGCCGATCGTGAGCGACGGCGAGCGCTTCGCCGACGGTCCTGGCGCTCGCCCTGCGCTCTCGGAGCCACGCGGCTACTGCGTAGGATCGTCGCGGCCCGAGCCCTTGCCGCCGCCGTACCGATCCCAGATGTTGACGCCGCCCGTGTTCCCGGTGGGGTGACCGCCGTTGCTGCCGGAGTTCTTGGGGCCCTTCCCCGTGGTCGCCGGGGTCTCATCGGCCTTCGCCTTGATCACCGACGAGAACTCGCGCGGTGCGCCGTCGCTGGCCTGGACCTTGAGGCGGAGCGTGCCGCCATGCTCGACGAGCTGAGCGTGCTCGTCACCCGCGAGCTTGGCGAACGAGGCGCCATCGATGACATCGCGGCCCGCCACCGCCACCACCACGTATTGCTCGGCGAGCCCGAGATCTTGCAGCGCGCCGGTGCCGAGCTTGGTGATGATCGCGCCGTGATCGAGCTTGGGATAGCGCCAGCCGACGAGCGGGAACATCGGGACCGCGGTCGCGCCGAGCGCCGCGGACGTCGCGGTGTATCCCTCGACGAGCTTCGCGAGCTCGGTGGCACCGAGCGAGACCTGCGCGAACGCGAGGTACCGCTTGCCATCCGGGCCCGCGTACTCCTCCCAGTAGCGGCCGGTAGGTGCGGCCGGGACAGCGCCACCGCTGGTCGCACGGAGCACACGGCCGACAGCATTGCGAGCCTCGCGCACATCGCGGCGTGCGGAGGTGTTGCTCGGATCGCGATCGAACGCGGCGAGCTTGGCATCGCGCGCCGCCTTGTACGTCGGGATCACGGACAGCTTCCAGTCCGCGCTCGTGATCCGCACCGCGAGCGCATTGGCCACCGCATCGAGAGCGGCATCGGCGGCCTCGTCCTCGGCGTCATCCTGGCGCGCCGAGATCGACGACACGCCGACGCACGACAACCCCTTGTCGGGAGTGTCGACGCAGCCCGCGGTGCCCTGCGTGTCGCTCGCGATCCACGCGGGCCGGGTGGCGGCGCTGCGCGAAGCAAGCGTGCCGAGCGCAGATTTCGGCGCGTCGGCGGTCTTGTTCATCCGTTGATACGCGAGGTACCCGCCCGCGGCGACCACCACCGCGAGCAGCGCGGCGAGGAACGGCACGAGGAGTGACGAGCGCTGCGCGGCGACCGGCGCCGCCGCCGCCATCACGTTGCTCTTGCTCACCGGCTTCTTCTCGCGCTGGATCTGCAGCGCGCGCTCGCGAAGGATCCCGATCGCCTTCACGACCTCGGTGCTCGCGGTCGGCTTCGGGAGCCCGGGCAGCAAGGTCATCTGCGCTTCACCCGCCACGCACTGCATCGCGTGCTTGCACGTGGTGCAACGCAGCTCGGGCGCGGTGGCGAACTTGAGGACGTCGTGGTGCTGGCTGACGTCGATGCTCTGAGCGCTGGTGGTGCCGCACGTCGCGCACGCATACGGCAGGGTCAACGTCAGCACCTGCGCCTTGAAGCCCAGGTCCTCCTGGCTGCACAGCTTCTCGAGCACCGCGGGCGGGACCGCCGCCAGGTAGAGCGATTCGACGAGCGGCGTCACCATCTTGATGAAGCCGCGCCACTCGGCCGCACCCGCAGGCTCGACGCGGCCGATCGATCCGAGATCGAGGATCACCGTGCCCTCGAGACCCTCGGCGAGCTTCTCGCGCGGGAACGACTTCTCGAGATCACCCGCGAGCTTCACGTACGTGGTGCGGCCCTCGATGACCTTGTCCACGCGCAGCTTGCGGTTGAGATCGCTGACCGCATAGTTGAGCTTGCTCGCGAGGAACGCGGCCACATCCGGCTCGAGCTCGAACTTCTCCTGGCCGATGATGTACGAGAAGAACGTGGCGCCGTCCTCGTCGAAGTACATCGCCTCCTTGCACGAAGGGCACGGGCGCTCGGCGAGCTTCATCGACTTGATCGTCTCGTGATCCTTGTCGACCTGGAGCAGCACGCGATGATCGGTGTCGCAGTAGTCGCAGCGGAACGGCGAGTAGAAGCTGAACACGCGCCCGCCGCCGGCGAAGTTCGCCACCATGTTGAGCTGGTCCACCACCTTGGGCGAGCACTCGATCAGGATCATCGAGCGCACTTGCTTGCCCGCGGCCGCGACGAAGTCCACCCACTCACGGATGCCGAACGACGAGATCTTCTTCACGCCGCCGAGATCGAGGATCAGCGTGTCCCCGCCCGCGGAGGCGCCGAGCTTCTTGCCTTCGAAGCCTTCATCGATGGTGCCCGTGAACTTCAGGCACGCGATTGTCCCGTCGGCGAACTTCTCGATCGCGAGCTTCGACGCAGGATCTCCCGGGTTCGGGATCACCGGCTGACTCGGCCTGTGGGGGACTGCTTCCATGAGTTAGTGACTCCAGTAATGCAGCGACTTCGCCTGCGTACGGAACTCGCGCAGGTTCATGTCGAGCTCGAACATCGCGGTGACCTCGGTGTGCTTGCCACGCGCGACGTCGAACACCATCGCCGACGACGCGTTGTGGCACACCATCATCCCCAGCCCAGCCCCACCATGAGATTGATCCATCTCGCCACCCGCGAGCCCGCGCGCGAGGCCATCGACCACGTGCCGACGCTCGAGGCGGCCGAACGGATCGCGAACTTGCAGCACGAGGCGAGAGCCGTCGGTGCCGAGCTTGACGTGCGGGCGCTCGGCCTCCTCGAGCGTGACCGGGGCCTTGCGGTCGCCCGCGTACCTGGGGCGGCCGTGCGCATCGACCGGGGCGTCGTACATCGCGTTCATGATCAGCTCATGGCCGAGCTCTGCAAACATTTCGGCAACGCGCTTGGGCACGCCGAGGGCGCCGACGAACTCCTGGATCCGTGTGGCGGCGACATCACGGTCCTCCGTGGTCCGCACCTCGAGCTCGATCGCGTGGTGGCCCCAATCGAGATACGCCGACAGTGGCGGCGGCAGCGCTCCAAGGTGCGCGAGGCGGCGCGCGACCATCAGCGTCTCCCATGCGCGCGGCGGTGACTCGAAGTCCTTGCGGCCAAGCACGTGATCGATCGCCGTCGATTCGATCATGTACTTCAGCGTGCGGCGCAGCGGCTCGGCCGTCCACAGCACGCCCTTGATGCCCGGGTTCGCGCGCAGCTGCTCCGCCACGAGATCCGCATCGAATGCATCGGCGCACAGCAGATCCGCACCGGAGAGTGCACCCGCGACCTGTGCCGGATCTTCCAGGCTCAGCGCCGTGGCACCGGTGGACATGAACAGCCTCGCGACCTTGCGACCGACCAGCTTGTTGCGCTCGAGAATGACGGCGTGCATGGAGTGATTCCCGCGAACCCCAAACTCACCCTACCATGTGATTTTCGTCGGGAAACTAGCTGGTTCGCGGCCTCGTTCGCTCCCCAGTAATCCTGGTAGGCCGTGCTACGATCGGACCGTGCGGGTACGAAGAGGTGTGATAGCGATCGGGTTGATCGCAGGGCTTCGGACGGGTGTCGCGGTGGCGCAAGCCCCCACACCCGCGCCGCCGGCACGGCCCGCACCCGTCGCTCCGGTCGCTCCGGTCGGTGACCTCGCGCAGACGGTCAAGACCGTGAAGGCGCGCGCCGAGATCTCGCAGTTCCTCGTCGCCGGCGCGCAGAAGGCGCAGAAAGCGCGTGACTGGGCGCGCGCGATCCCGCTGTACCAGGCGCTCGTCGTCGCGCGCGGACCGGCGAGCCCCGAGGCCAAGCAGCTCGCCACGCTGTGGACGCTCGCCGGGCAGAACGAACGCGCGGCCGAAGCGTGGACTGGATACGCCGCGGCGATCTCTGATTCCAAGGAGCGCGATGGGGCGCTCGCCGAGTCCGCGCGGCTCGCCAACTTCGTCGATCCGTTCGCGGACAAGCTCGCCCTGGTCGCGCTCGCCGCCGAGGCCAAGCAGGCGTTCACCGCCGGCCGCAAGGCGTTCGCCGCCAAGCAGTACGGCGACGCGCTGGTGTACTTCACGATCGGCTCCAACCTCGCTCCGGAGCTGCCGGGCTTCCTCCGCGAGCTCGGCTCCACGTACGACAAGCTCGGCGCGACGGCGCCCAAGCGCGAGTTCTATCGCCGCTATCTGGTGCAGCGCCCGTTTGGTGCGAACGCTGATGTGGTGCGCACCGAGCTGGCGAAGGACAAGGACGTGCTCGGGACCTTGCTCGTGTCTTCGAGCCTGCCGTGCACCGAGCTGTGGGTGAACCGCCAGCGGGTCTCCGGGAAGCTCCCCGACAAGGGGATCATCGTGGCGCCCGGGAGCTACAAGGGCCTGTGCTTCAACCCGAAGTACGAGATGGCGCTGTTCGAGTACGCGACCGTCGAGGCCGGTAAGCCGGCGGCGATGATGTTCCGGTGGGCGATCGTCGAGAACAAGCTCGAGCGCCCGCTCGGCCGGATCGCCCTCGAGAACCCCAAGGCCCCGGGGGTGATGATCGACCTCGGGATCACCTCGCCGGAGATCGGCGTCGCCGCCCCGCCGGATGGCCGGCGGCTGAAGATGATCCTCAAGGACGACAGTGGTGTCAGGACGGAAGAGCGGATGGTCCAGATCGAGCCGGGACAACGGCTCGCGGTGAAGTGGTAAGGTCCGCGCGCCGTGGTTTCGGACCGACCCTCGCAGGAAGGCAAACTATCGCCTGGCGCACCGAATGATCCGGTGCCGTTCGGGACGTACTACCTGCTCGGGTTGATCGCGCGCGGTGGCATGGCCGAGGTCTATCGGGCCAAGCCGGCCGTCGGGCAGCGCCGGCTGTACGCAGTGAAGGTCATGCGCCCGCAGCTCGCACGCGAGGCGCGGTTCATCGACATGTTCCACCGCGAGGGCAAGCTCGCGATGGTGCTGAAGAACCGTTGCATCGTGGAGACCGTCGAGGTTGGCCAGTACGAGGGCCGGCACTTCATCACGATGGAGTACGTGCCCGGGCGCGATCTCACCCAGGTGCTGCGTCGCTGTCAGGAGACCCAGCAGCGGATCCCGGTGCCGCACGCGGTGTTCATCGCGGCGCGGATCGCCGAGGGCCTGCACTTCGCGCACACCCTCGCCGACAAGGACGGACGGCCGCTCAACATCGTCAATCGCGATGTGTCGCCGTCGAACGTGCGCATGTCGTACGACGGTGACGTCAAGCTGCTCGATTTCGGTATCGCGCAGGCGCTGATGAAGTTCACCAGCGAGATCGGGATCCTGAAGGGCAAGTTCAGCTACATGTCGCCGGAGCAGATCCGCGGCATGCCGCTCGATGCGCGCACCGACGTGTTCTCCGCCGGCATCATCCTTCACGAGATGCTGACGACCGAGAAGCTGTTCCGCGGCGACACGGAGTTCGCGCTGATGGAAAAAGTCCGCAAGGCCGAGGTCGCGCCGCCCTCGAACTTCAATCGCCGCGTCACGGCCGAGCTCGATGCGATCAGCCTCAAGGCCCTCGCACGGGATGTCGCGGATCGCTACCAGAGCTCGGCGCAGCTCGCCGCCGACCTCGACGCGCTGATCGCCGGCTACCGCTTCGATCCCAAGGAGCTGCGCCAGTTCATGCGGCAGCTGTTCCGCAAGGAGTACGCGCAGGAGCTCGAGGAGCAGGAGCAGGCGCTCGACCGCATCGTGATGAAGGCGCTGGCCCGTGATCTCGACGACC
>JAYVRN010000271.1:0-23838 GCA_043776275.1 Myxococcales bacterium
GCGCTCCGAGTCCATGGCGCGCGACGCGACCGGGGGTGAGTCGGTCACGTCGCGCGCGGCATCGCAACGCTTCGCGAGCCCGGGGCGGGGCTTGGCGAGGCGGGCGCGGGCGATCCGCGCGCTAGGCGCGTGATCGTCGACGACGAAGCAGGGCCAGTCCCGCGAGCCCGAAGGCCAGCGTCGTCCGGCCGCCCGAGGCCGAGCAGCCGCCGGCGTCGTCGGCGCCGTCGGTGGTCGGGGTGGTCGGTGACGGTGGCGTGGTCCCGCCCGCCGGTCCGAGCCGCTGCGTCAGGAGCTGCACCGAGTTCTGCGTGCGCCGGCACATCGTGCCGCCGATGCCGCACAACCGGTTGCCGTTCTCTCCACACGGCGCCTCGACGTCCTGGAACGTGCGCTCGCCGGCGTACGGCAGGTACGTCATCGGATCCGACGCCAGCATCTCGTGATCGAGGCCGTAGCTGTGCGCGATCTCCTGCGCCATCACCTCGCACATCGTGCGAGCGTCGTCGGGCATCACGTCCGTGAACGTGAACACGATCGAGCTGTCGATCACCGAGCAGTCCTCCATGAAGGGCGACACTCCAGCGACATTGTCGGGCAGCCCGACGTCATTCGGGTGGCCGCCGAAGATCGCCTCCATGTGCGGGGCCTCGCCGGGATCTTCGTCGGTGATCGTGACGTCGAACGGACGATAGATGTCGCGCACGCAGGCCACGGTCTCGGCCCACAGATCGTCATCGACGTCCCACGATCCGATCGAGGTCGGCTCGCTGACGATCGAGGAGGTCTGGGTCCGCGCGTCGTTCGCGTCACCGGGCCACAGCACCGCGCCACCTCGGTTGAGGTAGATCAGGTGGTTCGCGGCGGCCACAGCTTGGTTCCGCGGCTGCGCGGGGAGCATCTGCCGAGCGAACACGCGATCGGAGGCAGGATCGATTCCGAGCTTCCTGGGTTGCGTGGCGACAAACGGATGCGGAGTCGGGGTGCCTGCGGACGGGAGGGTCTGGGGTGGGTGCGAGGCGTGGGCAACGCCGGCGCTGATGAGGAGAGTGGTGAACGCCACGAGGGTGCGTTCCACGGGAGACAAGCTGTCCACATTGCGTGCCACGGTAGACAGGATCGCGATGACAACGACCTCGCGGTGTTGCGCATGGTGCGCGAGTTGCGCATCCGCGACGTTATCCCCGGTGGCGGGGACTGTGGCCTGGGACTGTGGAGAGCGACGCCCCAGCCCGTGGACCTGGACACCAAGCCGAGGGACACCGAGCCGCCGTGACGAACCGAACAGTACCCTCGGTACCGTCCAGGTCAGGTCGGGAGCGTGATCTCGGGCTCGAGCGGATCGGGCCGGTACAGGAGCACGGTGTTGCCGAGCACCTGCGCGACCTCGCTCTTGGTCTGCGACGCGATCGAGTCCGCGGCCTCGTGGCGATCGAGGTCCGCGTTGTCCGCGACCTTGATCTTCACGAGCTCGTGGTCGTTGAGCGCCTGATCGACCGCGGCGACCAGGCCGGGATCGATGCCGTTCTTGCCGACCTGCACCACGACCTTGAGCTCGTGGCCGAGGGCGCGGAGGTGACGTCGTTGTTTGCCGGTCAGCACGGGGGCGCGGAATCTAGCCGAAAAGCGGAACGCCCGCAGGGGGGTGCGGGCGTTCCTGGGGGGAGAACCGAAGAATCGTTAGCTGCGGCGGCGGCGGGTCGTGAACGCCAGGCCGACCATGGCGAGGCCGAGGGCGAGGCCGCCACCCGAGCCACCGGCGGCGCAGCCACCCGTGATCTCGCTGGAATCGTCGCCGGCGGGGTCCGAACCGCCCGGGGCGGGAGGCGGGGTCGCGCCCTTCTTGACCGTCACGGTGACCTCCTGGGTGGTGACGACGTTGCTGCCGGCGTCCGAGACCTCGACCTTGAGCTTGTGGAGGCCTTCGGACAGGGTCGCCGCGGTGGTGAAGGTGAACGGGCCGGCGCCGGTCTTCATGTCGGCCTGGGTGCCGTCGACGAACAGCTTCGCGCCGGCGACCGCGACGTTGTCGGCCGCGCTGACATAGACGCTGAAGCCCGGCGGCACCGTGGCGTTCGCCGACGGCGAAGCGATCGTGCCGGTCGGCGGGGTGGTGTCACCGGTCTTGGCGCCGAGGCGCTCGGTGAGGAGCGCGACCGAGTTCTGGTTCGCGCGGCAGGTCGAACCGTTGATGCCGCACGGGCGAGTGACGTCCTCACCGCACGACGCCGTCTGGTTCTTGAACGAGCGGTTGCCCGTGTAGTCGAGGTAGGTCATCGGGTCCGACGCGAGCAGCTCGTGGTCGAGGCCGTACGAGTGCGCCACTTCCTGCGCCATGATCTCGCACGCGAGGCGGGCGTCGGCGGGGATGACGTTGGTGAAGGTGAACACGATCGAGTTCTCGATCACCGAGCAGTCCGAGGTGAACGGGGACACGCCGGCGACACCGTTCGGCATGCCGAGCTGACCGGGCGAGCCACCAAACACGGCCTCGATGTGCTGCGCGGCGCCGGGGTCGGTCTCGGTGATGGTCACGTCGAACGGCGCGAACAGCTCCTTCATGCAGGTGACCGTCGCGGTCCAGGTCGCCGGGGCAACGTTCCACGCAGGGATCGTCGTGGCCTGGGTGGCGAGCGTGCTGCGGTTGGTGCGGGCGTCGTTGTTGCCCGGCTGCAGCGTGACGCCGTTCTTGTTGAGGTAGACGATCTTGCTCAGCGCGAGCTGGGCGACGCCGGGGGTGCCGGTGGCGGGCAGGTACTGCCGCGCGAACTGCAGGTCGTTGATGGTCGAAGGGCCCGCGACGAGGTCGCCGTACGAGGCGGTGCCAGGGGCCTTGAGCTGCCGAATCGCCGTGCTCTCCGCGCTGGCGAGGGCGGGGAGGAGAGTCAGGAGGCTGCCGACCAGGAGACTGCGCATGGTGAGTGACAAATCCACGGATTGTGCCACTCGGGTCAGTTGTCCCCAGATCCCTGGATCTCCCAGTCCTCGCGGGATGTTGCGCGGAATTGCACAACTCGCGCATCGCCCGATTTCGGCGGTTGGAGTGGGGCCTCGCGACGGGGAACGGAGCCTCGCCCCCCACGACCGCCTACATCGGAGCTATCGCTGCTGGACGCCGTTGATCGAGACCGACACCGAGACCAGGGGATCGAGGCCTCCGCCGCCGCTGGCCGGGGCCGGTCCGGGAGCGGGGCCGGGAGCCGCGCCGCCACCGCCACCACCAGCCGCAGCACCACCGCCACCGCCACCGCCACCGCCGCTACTCTTCGCGGCGCCGATGATCCCGGCGACGCCGTTCATGATCGGGCCGGCCGCGTTCAACAAGCTGCCGAGGATCGCGCCGCCGGCGCCGCCGGTGACGAGGGAGAGAGCGTTGGGGTCGATGGGCTGCATGGGCTGCATGGTGATCCGGAGCAAGAGCAGCCTCTGTGCCACGCACAAGTCCGCGTGTTTACGCGCGGCATGCCGCGTGAACTGTCGCTTCGAGAACGCAACCCGCGGGCGCCGGGACTCAGCGGATCATCGCGCCGAGCACAGCGCCTCGAGCTCCTCGATCTGCTTCGGGCAGCTCGCGGTCATCACCTCGTTGCCATCCACGGTGACCACCACGTCATCCTCGATCCGCACGCCGATCCCGCGGAGCTCGTCGGGGACGTCATGAGCGTCGTGCGCGATGTAGAGGCCCGGCTCGACGGTGATCACCATGCCGGCCTCGAGTGGCCGCGCCTTGCCCGCCTTGGTGTACGCGCCGACATCGTGGACATCGAGCCCGAGCCAGTGCGAGGTGCCGTGCATGAAGAACCTGCGATAACCCTGATCGGCGATGCGATCCTCGACGGTGCCGGTCAGGAGGCCCAGCGACAGCATGCCCTCGGTGAGTGACCTCACGCAGTGGTCGTGCAGCTGGTCGATCGTCGCGCCCGGCCTGGCAAGCGCGATCGCGGCCTCCTGCGTGGCGAGGACCAGCTCGTAGACCTTGCGCTGCGCGGTCGTGAACCGGCCGCTCGCGGGCCAGGTGCGCGTGATGTCGGCGGTGTAGTGGTCGTATTCGCAGCCCGCGTCGACGAGGACCAGATCGCCACCTGCGATCGCGGAGCTGTTGTCGATGTAGTGGAGGATCGTGGCGTTGCTGCCCGCGCCGACGATCGTCGTGTAGCCGGGGCCGGCGCCGCCCGCCTTGCGGAAGGTGTAGTTGATCACCGCCTCGAGCTCGTGCTCGAACACGCCCGGCCGGCCGAGCTTCATCGCGGCGACATGGGCCTCGCCGGTGATCCGGGACGCCTTGCGGAGCGCCACCAGCTCCTCGGGGCGCTTGTGGAGCCGGAGCTCGTGCAGCGCGGCGCGGGGGTCCATCACGCAGCGCGGCGGGCGCTTGCCCTTCTTCTCGGTCTTGCGCAGGCGCGCGATCGCGTGTGCGACCATCAGGTCCATCTGGTCATCGAGACCGAGCGAGTAGTGGAGCTCCTCGCAGTTTGCGATCAGGTCCCACATTCTCGACGGCAGCTCGGCGGCCGGGTATGCCGCGTCGGCGCCGTACAGATGCTGTGCGCCCTCGAGACCGGCGCGCCGGCCGTCCCACACCTCCATCTCGGGATCGCGGGGGCGCACGAACATCACCACGCGCTCGGTCTCCGCGCCGGGGCGCAGGATCAACGTCGCCTCGGGCTCGACGAAGCCGGTCAGGTAGAACACATCCGAGTGCTGGCGAAACGGGTGGAACGCATCGCCGTTACGCAGCCGCTCGGGGAGTGATCGCACCACCGCCACGCCGCCAGGACCGAGCGCCTGCATGTACGCGTCTCGGCGCGCGGCGAACACGGCGGGATCGAACATGCGTCCAACATAGCGCACCCCGGACGGCCCAGTGGCTGACGCGGCGGCGCCGTCGCAGTAACGTCGCAGGATGTTCCGCGTAGTACCGACCATGCGCCTGTCGTCCCTCGCCCTCGTCCTCGTCCTTGGCTCCACCATCGGCATCGGCTCCAGCATCGCCCGCGCTCAGCCGGCGACGACGGCGAACCGCAAGGCGGGAAAAGCCGCACCCGAGGTCGATCCCAAGCTGGTCGAGCTGTTCGGGCAGGCGGTCGCCAGCGCCAACGCCGGCAAGCACGCGGAGGCCCTCGCGACGTATCGCAAGATCCTCGTGACCCAGAAGAAGAGCAAGCTCGCCGCGATCCCGCGGTTCCTCGCCACCACGCACCTGCAAGCGAGCTACGCCTTGATCGATCTCGGTCGCCTGAAGGACGCCAAGGCCGAGCTCAAGCTCGTGGACACGGCGACGTTGAAGAAGCCGGCGCTGTACGACTATCACTTCACGCTCGGCAACGTGCTCGGCGGCCTCGGCGAGGTGAAGCCGATGTTCTCGGCGTTCGTCGAGGCGATCAGCGTGGCCGAGGACCTCGACGACATGGACGTCCGGCCGCAGGCGTGCTGGACCAAGATCCTCGCGTTCACGATGAAGGCGAAGGACTGGGCGTATCTCGAGGAGGTCAGCGCGAAGGCGCTCCAGGTGGCCAAGGTGCGCGGCTGGAAGGATCTCGAGATCAAGGCACAGGTCACGGCGTCCGAAGCGCAGAAGCACAAGCGCACGTAGCCTACCGGCGGCGGCGGCGGATCGTCAGCAGCACCGCGCCGAGCATCACGAGCCAGCCCGCGCTCGCCTTGCTCGACGAGCACAGCATCACCGGCTCGGCGATGTCGTCGCCGTAACCGTAGCCACCCTCGGGATAGTACGGGTCCTGCGCCTGCGGGCAGCTCGCGAGGTTCGCCGAGGTCTCGACGGTGGCTCCGTGGGCGCGGAGGTTGCCGAGGTACTGGTCGATGAGGAGGAGGTCCGCCGCGGTGTCCGGATCTGCGTGGCGCTCGTTCCAGGCGACGGCGTTGGTGCGCGTCGCGAACAGCGCCGCGGCCGCGCAGTTCGGATCGTAGCTCTGGGTCGCCTGGCGGAGCCCGAGGAACAGGTTGTACATCGCGTAGCGCTCTGCCATCTCGGCACCCGAGAGGTACGGATCGTCGGGGGTGGCGAGCGGATCGGCCGCGTAGTCGAGCGAGACCGATTGCGTGATCCGCTCCGCGGACCCGGGCGGCCGATACGAGATCTTGAGGTCGGCGACCTTCGACGTCGCGTCACCGGTGGGCGCGAGGTGGATGAAGATCATGCTGCCACCGCCGCGCCGGCCCTCGGTCGGGACCTGGCTGGTCCGGCTCGCGAGGAACACCGCGGGGATCGACATCGATCCGGTGGCGCCCTGCGAGGAGAATAGCCGGCTGCCGACCGCCTCCTGGAAGGTCCAGCCCGCGCCGGCGATCGCATCGATCTTGATGTCGAGGGCGAGCGGCGACATGAAGAAGTCGAGCTCGTCGGTGAACACCTCGGACGCGGCCGCGCCGTCCTCGAGGAAGTAGTAGTTGCCGGCGCCGTTCTCGGCGAGACCACGCATCAGCTCCACATCGAAGTCGCTACCGACGCCGATCGTCGTGAGGCCGATGCCCTTGCCGATCCAGCCCTTCGCCATGTCCATGATCGCGGGGCGCGAGGTGTTGCCCGCGGTCGCGAGGCCATCGGAGAGGAAGATCACGCGGTTCTGCGTCTCGCTCTTGGGGTACTCGCCGAGCTGCAGGAAGCCGGCCTCGAGGCCCGCATAGAGGTTCGTCGAGCCGCGGGGCTGGAGGCGATTGACGGCGGCGTGGAGGTTCGTGCGATCGAGCGTGGCGGTGAACGGCGCATCGGTGGTGACCACGTCGTCGAACGAGATCAGCGATAGCCGATCTTCGGGGAGCAGGTTGTCGACCAGCGTGTGGAGTCCGACCTTGACCTTGTCGAGGCGACCGTCGGAGGCCATCGAGCCCGAGTGATCGACGACGACCACGAGGTTGAGCGGCAGGCGATGGTAGGTCGACGGATCGACGTTGGTGTTGACCGCGATCTGGAGCGTCGCCTGGTGCGCACCGGTCAGCCAGTCGCGGCCGACCGAGAGGCCGGGGGTGAGGCACAGCGTGCCGCCGCAGGTGGTGGCCGGCGTCTGGTTGTAGTGCTCGTTGAAGAATCCGTTCGCATCGAGCGTGTTCGCCATCGGCAGCTCACCGCGATCGAGCGCGGCGCGGAACGCACCGATGTCCTGCGCACCACCGAAGCTGACGTTGCCGCCGCCGCCCGTGTCATCCCCGGCGGGGGCGCTGGACTCGCCGGCGCAGGCCGCGGTGGCGAGGGTGGCGAAGGTGGCGAACAGTCGGAGTGAGAGGTGAGCGCGCATGCCCGATCACTCAGCAGCATTGATGCCAGCGTCGGATCGCGGCGAATTCACGAGACCCGGAGGCGACTTAGGTTCGATTCGTGGACCGCGCCGACGGGCCGCCGGGTTGGCCGCGATCCCCGAAGTCGCGACATCGGTGTCCTACCAGCGGCACTCGGGGAACGCGGTCCGCGCTTCAGCGGTCGCGGCGGTGCACCATTTCTTCCCGTACTTGTCCTTCCAGTTCTTGGCCTGCTGCGTGGCCGGGCTGGTCCACAGCGCTTCGAGCCGATCGGCCTCGCGAGCGAGCGCGCTCCCGAGCTCCCCGCCGAGCTGTTCGGCACAGGCGCGGCGGTGTGCGAGGTGGTCATCGCACGCGGGGACACTGGTCGCGGAGTGCTTGCAGGCACCGAGCGCGATCATCCCGAGCAGCGCGGCCCTCCTCATGGCTTTGCGAGTATACGTAGATCCGCATGAGGTCCGCTCGACTGATCGTCGCCGTGCTCGCCCTCGCGGCGTGCTCGCGCAAAGCACCACCCGCTCCTTCGAACGAAGGGCCCGGTAGCGGCAGCGCCGTCGCGCCGGTTGTGCCGCCCGATGCGGCGGTGGCGCCGAGCTATCGCGCGCCCGACTCCAAGGATCACGTCGAGGCCGCGGTCGCGGGGACCGGCAAGACGTTCATGGTGGTCTCGGAGGCCGAGGCGGCGACCAAGGTCGGCAAGGACATCCTCGCAGGTGGCGGCAACGCGGTGGATGCCGCGATCGCCACGGCCTTCGCGCTCGCGGTGGTGCACCCCACGGCGGGGAACATCGGCGGTGGAGGCTTCGCGGTGATCCGCGTCGCCCCCGGCAAGGCGCTCGCGCTCGATTTCCGCGAGGTCGCGCCGGCGGCGGCCACCGCGGACATGTACCTCGACAAGGACGGCAAGCCGACCAAGGCGTCGCTGGTCGGGCATCGTGCGGTCGGCGTGCCGGGCTCGGTCGCGGGCCTGTGGGCCCTGCATCAGAAGCTCGGCAAGAAGCCGTGGAAGGAGCTGGTCGAGCCGGCGATCGCCCTCGCGCGCGATGGGTTCACGGTCGACGAGCACCTGCACCAATCGATCGTGATGCGCGCGAAGCAGCTGCTCGAGTTCCCGAAGACCGGCGAGATCTGGGTCCCGGGTCGCGTGCCGCGGGACACCGGCACCACGGTCTCGATCCCGCAGCTCGCGGTGGCCCTCGAGCGGATCCGCGATCAGGGCGCCGATGGGTTCTACAAGGGGCAGACCGCGACGGCGATCGTCGACGAGATGAAGGCCGGCGAGGGGTTGATCACCGCCGCCGATCTCGCGGCGTACCAGCCGGTGTGGCGCGATCCGCTGCGGTTCACGTATCGCGGCCACTCGATCGTCTCGATGCCGCCGCCGTCGTCGGGAGGCATCGTGCTGGCGATGACCGCGGGGATGTTCGAGGCGATCGACATCGGCAAGCTCGAGTGGCACGGGCCCGAGCACGTGCACCTGCTCACCGAGGTGTGGCGGCGCGCGTTCGCGGCGCGCAACGAGCTGATCGGCGATCCGGCGTTCGTGAAGGACATCCCGGTCGCCAAGCTGATGGGCAAGCCGTACCTCGACAAGCTCGCCGCCACGATCACGCCGAACGCCACACCCTCCAAGGAGGTGGCCGCGCTCCTCGAGGGAAACCACACCACGAACCTGTGCGTCGTCGATGCGAGCGGGATGGCGGTCGCGATCACGACCACGCTCAACACCTCGTGGGGCAGCGGCGTCACGGTGCACGGCTTCCTGCTCAACAACGAGATGGACGACTTCACCGCGAAGCCGGGCTCGCCGAACGTGTTCGGTTTGGTCCAGGGCACCGCGAACAAGATCGAGCCCGGCAAGCGGATGCTGTCGTCGATGTCGCCCACGATCGTCGAGAACGACAAGGGCGAGGTCGTGATGCTCGCGGGCGCCGGGGGTGGGCCTCGGATCATCACCGCCGTGTGGCAGACCCTGTCGAACGCGCTCGATTTCAAGCGCCACGCTGACGCCGCGGTCGCGCTGCCGCGGATCCATCACCAGCACCTCCCCGACAAGGTGTTCGTCGAGGCTGATTCGATCACCCAGGACGCCGACGCCAAGCTCAAGGCGCTCGGCTACACCACGGACTTCAGCCCGTCACCGAGAGAGTTCGGCGCGGTCAACGCCATCGTGCGGACCCCTGCGGGCTGGGATGGTGCGGCCGATCCTCGTGGCGGCGGCGCCGCGATGGGCGATTGAAAACGCGCTAACATGACCGCGTGCCGCGCGGTTCGAAGAGCGACCCGACCGAGAGTGGCGTGATGGTGTATCCGCGCCTGCCGGTGCCCGACCAGCAGGGCCGGCAGAGCGAGCCCCGGATCCCGCGGGGGGCCCGTCCGCTCGCCAACAAGACCCTCGCCGCGATCGCCGCGGGTGGCGTGGTCGCGGGGATCGTCGTCGGCTTCCTGCTTCGCCCGTCGCTCGCACCCGACAAGCGGATCGGCAAGCTCGAGGAGGCGGCGGCCGAGGCTGCGAAGGCCGCGGGGATCCAGAAGGACCGCGCCGATCAGCTCGACCAGCAGGTGAGCAAGGCGGCGGCCAAGCAGAAGGACCTCCAGGCCGAGCTGACCACGGCGAAGCAGGCGCAGAGCCAGCTCGCGGACAAGGCGGCGGACGCAGAGAGCAAGGCGAAGGAAGCGACCGCGGTCCAGGACAAGCTCAAGGCCGCGATCGACAAGTCCTCGGGCTCGGTGTCGACGGAGGGCGAGGAGATCCACCTGCAGCTCGTCGATCGTGTGCTGTTCAAGGTCGGCGACGATCAGCTCACCGACAAGGGCAAGGCGGTGCTTGGCAAGGTCGCCGCCGCGTTGAAGGATCTGCCCGACAAGCAGGTCTGGGTGCAGGGCCACACCGACGACACGCCGATCGTGGTGCCGCCACCGCCGAAGAAGCCGGTCAAGGGCGCGCCGCCGCCACCCGCCGTGCGCTTCGCCACCAACTGGGAGCTGTCGTCGGCGCGCGCGCTGACCGTGGTCCACTACCTCCAGGACACGGCGAAGCTGGATCCGTCCCGGCTCGCCGCGCTCGCGTTCGGTCAGTACCGCCCGATCTCTCGGTCCAACAAGGCGATCAATCGCCGGATCGAGATCGTGCTGTATCCGCATCGCGCGGTGATCGAGAAGAAGTAGCGGGCTCGTCGGCCACGAGGAACCGCGCGGCTCTCCGCGACACCGAGATCGCGAAGCGATCGATCGTCCGCGACATCGCATAGGCCACGCCGACGCAGAGCACGGCGGTGACCGCGAAGTCGAGCGCCATCGCCTGGTGATACTTCATCGTCGTCCAGGTCTTCAGCATGATGAACGCCGAGACCGAGTACATGAGCGGCTGGTGGGTCAGGTAGAGGGAGAAGCTGATCTTGCCGAGGAACGTCAGCGGCCGCGTGGACAGGGCGCGCTGCAACTTGCGTGACTTCAGCACCGCGATCATGACGAGGAACGCGGCGAGCACCCGCAATACCACCATCGCCTCGGGCTTCGCGAACCACGGAGCCAGGTCGCGGAGCGGCGCATAGAACGCGGTCTCGTTCGTGTAGCCGCCGAGGATCGCGGCGAACGCCAGCAACGACACCGGCCACCATCCGTTGGTGACCGACCACGACGAGCGGGTGGCGAGCATGACGCCGAGCAGGAACGCGCAGAAGAAGTCTCCGAAGTCGCCGCCGAACTTCGAGAAGCACAGCGCCCCCACCAGGAGGACGAGCCAGCGCTGCCGCAGGCCGGTGACCACGACGGCCGTGCCGAAGCTGAGCATCGAGCCGAGGAACTCGATCGACATCGTCCACAGGACGAGGTTCATCAGCTCCCAGGGCCGGCGAATCGAGACCCAGGTGGTGACCAGGCCGTCCCACAGCACCCCGCCCAGACGGATCTCGTCCTGGAACAGGATCGACGGGACCGCGATGTCGGCGGCGAGGTTGAGCGCCGAGGACTCCTTGATGTTGTACAGCGAGAGCCCGCGAAGTACGACCACGAGGAGGATCGACGCCATCGCCGGGATCACGAGGCGGAAGTACCGGGCGGCGGCGAGCCGATAGATGATGTTCGGATTGCGGGTGCGGAAGAACGTGACCGTGAGGACGTAGCCGCTCAGCACGAAGAAGATGCAGACCGCGAAGTTCCCGTCGTAGAGGCCGCGCAGCGGAGATCCACGCAGCAGCGCCATCAGCCGCGAGTGCGTGTGGACGGTCACCGTGTTGGGGCTGATCGCCTCCGGATAGAACAGGGTGAAGAAGTGGTGGAAGAACACGACCAGCGCGGCCAGCCCGCGGAGGCCTTCCAGGTACGTCTCGCGAGTGCTCTCGGTCTGTGGACCGGGGGCCGACATTCGATGACTTAGTGATGGAACCAGCGGTGAGTCAATCCCCGCGCCGGCCCATCGAGGTAGTGGGATGGACCCGGGTGGGGCTAAGATGGTGGCAGGTGTCCCCCGCAAGCCACATGCAATCGCCCGATGCGATCGCCGAGCTCGCGCGGATCTGGAAGCGGTACGAGGGGGATCCGGACGGCGCGATCCACGCGATCACCGAGACCGCGGCGCGGGCGCTGAAGGTTGCGCGCGCGAGCGTGTGGCTATTGTCCGAGGAAGCGACGGAGATGACCTGCGTCGATCTCTACGAGGCCGCGGAGCACCGCCACACGAGCGGGATCGTGCTGCGCTCCGTGGACTTCCCGCAGTACTTCGCCGCGATGCTCGAGGAGGAGACGATCGCCGCCGAGGATGCTCACACCGATCCACGGACCAGCGAGTTCTCGAAGTCGTACCTCGGGCCGCTCGGCATCGGCGCGATGCTCGATGCACCGATCCGCACCGGCCTGCGCCTGGTGGGCGTGCTGTGTCACGAGCACATCGGGCCCGCGCGCGTGTGGGGCCTCGGCGATGCGAAGGAC
Source organism: Myxococcales bacterium (assembly GCA_043776275.1). Lineage (GTDB taxonomy): Bacteria > Myxococcota_A > Polyangia > Haliangiales > Haliangiaceae > JABFXX01. The sequence continues at coordinate 12,184 of JAYVRN010000271.1, forward strand.
GCCGCGTTCCTGGCGAGCCTCGCCTCGCTGACGCTCGAGCTCAAGCACCGGGCGATGCGCGAGGCGCTGCTCGCGGCCACGCTCGAATCCACGGGGGAGGGCATCCTCGCCTCGGACGACAAGACCGTGCTCGCCTACAACCAGCGCTTCCTCGACATGTGGAAGCTCGAGGCGAAGGCGATGCGCTCGTTCGAGGGCGTGCGCAACTACATCTCCGCGCGGACCGCGATGTCGGGGCTGGTCGGCGCGGCGAACGAGGCGTTCGCGGGCGAGGCGGGCGAATCGATCGACGTGCTCGAGCTCGATGATGGCCGCGTGTTCGAGCGCTCGAGCCGCCCGCAGCTGATGGGCGCAAAGGTCATCGGACGCGTGTGGAGCTTCCGGGACATCACGGCGCAGCGGCGTGCCGAGGCGGCGTTGCGCGCGAGCGAGGCCAAGATGCGCGATCTCGCGATCCGCGATGGCCTCACCGGGCTGTTCAATCGCCGGCACGTGCTCGAGCTGCTGAACGATGCGATCGCACGGTCGCTCGTCGCCGGCGAGCGGATCAGCATTGGCCTCGTGGATCTCGACTACTTCAAGAAGGTCAACGACGAGCTCGGGCACCTCGTGGGTGATTCGGTGCTCCGCGACTTCGCGAAGCAGCTGATGCAGCGGTTCCGCGCGAGCGATCACGTGGGCCGCTATGGTGGCGAGGAGTTCCTGGTGGTGCTCCGTGGGGCCAACACCGCGGCGGCGGCCCGGATCTTCGACGAGGTCCGGAAGGGCTTTCACACCCGGGAGTTCGGCGACGTGCCGAAGTACACGTTCAGCGCCGGGATCGCGGAGCTCGGCGTGGATGGTGCCGATGCGATGGAGCTGCTCGGGCGCGCCGATGTTCGGCTCTACGAGGCCAAGCGCCTCGGCCGCGATCGCACGATCAGCGGCTAAGCTGTCAGACCTGGCGCTCGACGAAGTTGACCAGGTCCGCGTCGGCCGCGTTGACCAGGGTCTCGACGCCCTCGATCTCCGGAGCGCGCTCGCGCGCGAACACGAGGATCGGGATCTGACCGAGCTCCTTGGCCGCGCGCATGTCGCGGACGACATCGTTGACGCCATCGGACTTGAGATCGAGCAGGATGGCGCGCGGCCGTAGCGCGCGCGCGAGCCGGGAGATCTGGACCAGCGCCCGGGTCATCGAGACCACCGTGTACCCACGGGCCGAGAGCAGGAGATCGAGCTGCTGGAGGCGGCCGCGATCGTGCTCGACGATCAGCACCACCCCGCGCTCCGCCTGCACGGGCGTGACCTTGGGCACCGAGACGAACGGGAGGGTCTGGCTGATCGATTTGTGGGCGTCGCGGGAGCGATAGACGGCGAGGGCGACCTTGTTGAGGAGCTCGTCGACGTTGAACGGCTTCTCCACGACTTCGCTCGCGCCGAGGGTCTGGAGGTTGACGTTGAGCCCGTGGACCGCGGTCATGATCAGCACCGGGACCGCAGCGAACGAGGGGTCCTCGCGTAGCGCCTGCAGGAACTGGCGCCCGTTCATGCCGGGCATCATCAGATCCAGCAGGATCGCATCGGGCCGCGCGGCGTGAACGCGCTCGAGCGCGGTCTCCCCATCGACGGCGAGATCGACCACATAGCCCTCGTCCGCGAGCACCTGACCCAGGGTCTCGCGCACCATCGGCTCGTCGTCGACGACGAGCACCCGCCCTTCCTTCGCTTGCGGCGCCATTCCGTTCGCGCAGCGTACCACCCAGCCTGGGGCGCGGTGTACCATCGCTCCGATGTCGTCGACGACACCGCCGCTGGCCATGGGCTACGAGGCGCTCCGTCCCAAGATCTTGCAGCGGCTGCTCGATCTGCGCTCGACGCTCGACCCCTCGCTCGGGAGGCTCGACGATCCCACGGCGCGCGCACAGATCAGCGCGGTCCTCGATCACCTGGGGAACTTCATCGCGACCGGTGATCTCGGGTTGCATCGCGCGTTCCTGCACACCTTCATGGCGATGCGCGCGGCAGAGGCGCAGAGCCCGGCCTCGGTGCTCGCGATGCTCGTGGCGATCGGTGACACGGCCGCCCAGGTCGCCCAGGACGAAGGTGCAGGGACCACCGAGGGTGCGGAGCTGACGCTCCTGCTCACCCGGGTGACCGCGAGCACGGCGCGCGCGGTCAACGATCTGATCGCGGACGAGCTGGCGCGGCGGCTGGGGCAGTGGGGCGAGCTCTCGAAGAAGGAGCGGGAAGGGGGCAAGCGAAAGTGACGGCCGCGTCCACACCCGCGGTTCGCGTGGCCGGCGACACCAACGTCGGCAAGGTGCGCACCGCCAACGAAGACTCGATGATCGTCGATCCGATGCGCGGCCTGTTCGTGGTGCTCGATGGCATGGGCGGCGCCAACGCCGGCGACATCGCATCGCAGATGGCGCGCGACGCGATCGCCGAGTTCGTGCAGCACCGGCGCTCGACGATGCCGATGCGTGCGCTGCTCGAAGGCGCGATCCAGGCCGGCTCGGCGACCGTGTTCGCGGCGGCCCAGGCCAATCGCGAGCAACACGGGATGGGCACGACCTGCGTCGCATGTCTGATGCCCGATCCCACGCACGCGCTGATCGGACACGTCGGCGACAGCCGGGCCTACCTGCTCCGCGGCGGCCGCCTGCAGACGTTGACGCGCGACCACACCATCGTCGAAGAGCTCGTCGATCGCGGTCTGCTGTCGCCCGAGGAGGCGGATCGCCATCCGTACAAGAACGTCCTGTCGCGCAACCTCGGCGCCCGCGCGGAGGCGCGCGTCGACATCGTCGAGATCGAGCTCAAGCCGGGCGATCGCCTGCTCCTGTGCTCGGACGGGCTCTATGGCTACGCCTCGGCGGAGGGCATCCAGTACATCCTCGGCTCGGGTGACGATCCGGATCACGTGGCGCGCGATCTGATCGATCTCGCGCTGCGCGGCGGCGGCGGTGACAACGTCACCACGATCGTGATCGAGGCACCGCAGGCGGCGCCGAGCTCGACGCAGATGGTGCAGACCAACGGCGCGGTGGCGTGGTGGCAGCGCCGCCAGCGGTTCCTGCATGTGGCGAAGGAGCAGGGCCTCACGCGCAATCCGATCGTGCGCGGGCTCGAGCCCAACGAGGCGCTGGAGCTGATCGCGCTCAGCCTGTGTCAGGCGATCTTTCACGATCTCGAGAAGTCCACCGGTGTGAACGTGTGGACGTTCGCGCAGAACCTCGCGGGCGGTTGGTTCGAGCGCGGCGGTGACTGGGCCCCCCTCCGTGGGATGATGGACATCCTCGGCGCCAGCTCGCGCACGGTGGTCGACGAGATCCGGACCATCGAGCCGCAGCTCGGGTTCCTGCTCGACGTGGCGGTCAGCCGCGCGCTGGTCGTCGCGGAGCTCGCGCTCGGCGGCCTGCTCGCCGAGCGGCTGCGCCAGGTCGATACCGATCTGATCCACCTGCACACGGCCAATCAGGAGACGATCGATGCGCCGGACGAGATGCTCGATACCGGCGAGCGCTTCATCGAGCGGCCCACGATCCCGTTCCTCCGCCCCGATCGGCCGGTGACCAACTCCGGCGAGTCCGCGGAGGTGCTGTCCGCGATCGAGAAGACCCTGACGATCGCGCGGGCCCGGACCGCGCCACGCGCGGAGCTGGTCAAGCAGGTGCTGAGCGCCCTCGAGGCGATCTCCACCGATGGCAGCGCGAGCTTCGCGACCTCGGTGCTCGCCGCGCGCGACCTCTATGGGGTCCGCACCGTCGACGACAACGGGATCATGCCGCTGTTCGACGCGCTGGATCAGGCTCGGATCCTGACCGCCTCGAGCGTTCACCAGATCACCGCGTCGGAGCTGACGCGTGCCCGGGTGCTCCGCGCCGTGAGCGCGGCCCACCAGCGCCTGGTCGGCGCGGCGACCGGGCTGGTGCTCGAGGCCGCCGCACCGTTCACCGAGAAGCTGCGTGACGCTCAGGCGCTGACCTCGCAGCTCCGCGATCAGGTGGCCAAGGCGGAGAAGAAGCGCGCCGAGCTGGAGCGCCGGTTCGCGACCGGTGTGGACCCGAGTCTGCCGTGGGGCGCCCGCGGAACGACGGAGTGGTGAGCAGATGAGCGACACCGACATGGCTGTAGCCGTCGCCGTCCTCCGCGACGAGGTGCTCGACACCGTGGAACACGGCGATCGCGATCCGCCGGGCGCCGAGGTGTTCGATGCCCTGCTGCGTGCGCTCGCGATCGGTGGCGAGTCCGTGCCGGGCCTCGATCTCACGCTGCACGATTCGGTGTCGCGGCGCCTCGCATGGGGGGACAGCGAAGAGGTCGTCCTCCAGGACGCGGAGATGGTGTTCGATCGCCTGCTGGTCGCCGTCGAGCGCGCGTTCCGCGATCCCGAGGACCAGATGGTGGTGATCGAGGCTGCGACCCAGGTCGCGGTCACGGTCGCACGCGTCGTCTCGCTCGCGGCGGTGTCGCGCGCCACGCGTGATCGCGCCGATCGCTTGCGCGAGGAGATGGCCCAGCGCCAGCTGAGGGACGTGCTCGAGAAGCAGAAGGCGAACATCGCGAAGCTCGAGGCAGATCTGCTCAGCGGGTTTCGATGAGCGCGCGCCTCGCGCGCGCCTACATCCCGGGTGGCGGCGGGCCGACGTAGCGACCGCTGCAGATCGCCTGATCGACCTCGGGGAGGATCTCGGCGCGGGCTCGCATGATCGAGCTGTCGAGATCACTCTTGAACCACAGCAGGCGGAGGAACGCGCCGATCGTCAGCACGGCGATGATGATCGGGATCGCCGGCCAGGCTGCCCCCGCGAGCGCCAGACCCGCACCACCCACGGCCGCCATCAGGCCGAGCTTGGCCTTGCTGACGTCCCCACCCCACTTGGCCGCCACGCCGAGGGCGACACCATCGTAGGTCGGCTTGGTCGCCGACGACACCACCGTGACGTCCTGGGACATCGTGGTGCCACCGGTCTTGAGCGCCGCCGCGATCGCCTCGCAGAACGTGCCCTGCATCTTCTTCGCCATGAACTCGGCCTGATTCGGATTGGTCCGCAGCAGGTTCGTCAGCATCAGGCGCGCCTGCGCATAGCTGTAGCTCGACGAGAACGTCTTCGCGACCGGGATCATGACGATGCCGAGCCCCAACAACACGAGGCCATACGAGGCGAGGGTCTTCAGTGTGTTCGAGCCCTCCTCCTTCTTCTCGACCTTCTCGGTGCCGTCGCCCTCTTCCTCCTGGGCGGAGGCCTCGGCGCACACCGCGCACAGGGTGGCGAAGCCGATGACGAAGCTGAAGGCGAGGCCGGCGAGGTAGGTGCGCTTGCGGTTCATGGTGCAGGGACCAGCGGGGCAGTGGGGCCAGGAGCGCCAGGAGCGCCAGTAGGAATGTCAGCGGTGATCGCATCGAGGAGGGCCTCGAGCCCGGAGTCGCGCTCGACGAACCGGTGGACGAGCTCGGAGCTGCCCTTGCCCGCACCGCGGACGATCCGGCGGGCCTTCGGCTGCAGCTTGCGGATGCCTTCCATGATCGGCTGGACCCGAGGATCCTCCGCGTCGAGCTCGGCGATCACGGCATCGAGGTCGACGTTCTCGATCGCCTCGGCGACGCTCTCGCCGTCGGTCGCGAACAGCACGTCCCAGCCGCTCGTCACGTACAGCGCCATCGCGCCGCGCTGCCGATGATCGTCCCCGACGACGAGGACGCGGAATCGCTTGGTCACCTTCTCGATGCCGGGCGCGGAGCGACGCGCGGCGGCGGCGACCAGCGCGCTCCACTCGTGCGGCGGCTCGATCACGAGGATCCCGAGCGACCAGCTCGGGGCCACCGCGTCCCGCACCACGTCGCCGATCACCTCGAGCGCACCGCCGCTCGCGGGATCCATCATCGAGACCGCGAGGCGCGTGCCGATCGGGAACCACGCCGCCGTCTCGAGCGACATTCCGACCTCGGAGACGTCACGCGTCCGGCACACCGCGAGCTCACCTCCCAGGAGGGGTTGAGCCGTGGCGGGGATCTCGATGCGGTATCGAGGAGCACGACGCGACAAGACCGCAATCTTGCCATGCCGGCACCAAGGAATGGGGGATCGGGGTGCCATCGCGGCGTGTGGGTCGCGGGATGACAGGTCCCTTCAGGCCCCGGTCGGTTGACGGGATCGAGGGCGCGCGCCAGTGTTCCTCATGACCCGGATGCTGCTCGCACTCTGCGTGTTCGGCCTGCTCGTCCCTCGAGTCGCGCGTGCCGATGGGGACATCGTCATCGAGGTCCCGGGGGAGCGCACCAGCGAGACCAAGCTCCTGGTGGGCAGCCTCGCGGGCGCGGGCCTCCTCGTCAGCGCGATCGGAGCGTACTTCCACCTCGATTCGCGGTCGGCCTCGGATGACGTGTCCTCCAACAAGTTCACCGGCCACGCCTGGACCACCGAGGATCAGGACCTGGTGGACCGCGCGGATCGCTCGAGGTCGCGTGCGATCGTCGGGTACAGCATCGGCGGGGCGCTCCTGGTCGGCGCGGTCGTCGCGTTCATCATCACGGAGCCCAGGTCCGAGACCGCGGTGATCCACCCGCATGGTCGTGGCAGCACCGCGATCGTCGAACCCACCCACGGTGGCGCCGTCGTCGGCGGGATGTGGAGGTTCTGATGCGGTTCTCGATCGGGCTCGGCGTGGTCCTCCTCGGCGCGTGCAGCCCGGACATCGTCCCGGGTGCCTACCTGTGCGGCCCGGACCAGGCCTGCCCGCAGGATCAGGTCTGCGACGGCGTAAATAACCTGTGCGTCGCACCCGGCGGCGCGCAGCCATTCGCATGTGGAGCCGTCACCGAGGTCGAGCCGAACGATGGCGACCCGACGGCGCAGCCCGTCACCAACCTCGGTTGTGCGTCGCCGCTCGTACAGATCAAGGGCTGTGCCCCGCTCGGTGATGCCGAGGATTGGTACCAGTTCGATGTCCCCGCCAATTGCGGTCCCACGGTCGCCTCGATCCGGCTGTCGTTCCCGATCGCGTTCGAGCAGTTCGCGCTCCGGCTCGGTGGGCCGACGTCGATCGAGGGTGACCCCGCGATGTGCGGTGTCGATTCGGCACCCGACGATGGCGCGATGCAGCTGTGTTTGAAGCAGTCCGTGACCGCGGGCACGCACTACACGGTGCGGGTCGCGCGCTCCGGCGTCGGGAACTGCGATGGGCAGTGCGGCTACAACCGATACACGCTGACGCTGCAGCTCGGGACTCCCTGACCGATCTGCGATAGCGTCCCAGCCGCGTGTCGGAGCTGCGGTGGACCTGGCTGTGTGCACCGTACGTGGTGTGCGCGATCCTCATGCTCGCCGTCGCGCTGACCGCGGCGCTGGTGCGTGGCGATCGGGTGATGCGGCTCGGGGTCGTCGGCGCGGCCACCACCACGCTGCCCTGGGCGATCTGCACGGCGCTCGGCATGTGCATCGCCGATCCCGACACCGCGACCCGCGTGTTCCGTGTGGGCTCCGGCCCGGTCGCGCTGATCGGCCCGAACCTCATGCTCGTGCTCCTCGGCGTCGCCGGGCAGCTCGAGCGCAATCGGTGGCTCGCCCGGATCGCGGGCCTCCTCGGCGTGATCCTCCTCGCGCTGTGCTGGGGGACCGATCTCACGATCCCCGGCGTCCATCAGCTGCCGAGCGGGGTCTACTACCCGAGTGCGGGGCCGCTCACAGATCTGCACTGGAGCCAGCTCGCGATCTGGATGGCGGTCGGGATCGTGATCTCGCGCCGCGCGGCGGCCAGCGGTGAGAAGCGGCGGATCTCGCGGTTGCTCCTGGGCGTGCTCGCGCTCGGCGCGATCGGCTCGCTCGACATGCTCACCGTGCACGGCGTGTGGAATGTGTTTCCGATCGCGTGGCTGCCCGCGCTGATCGGCGGCGGGATCGCGATGTACCTGGTGCTGTACACGGATCTGTTGCGCCCGCAGGGCTTCGATCGCTACGTGCTCCACGAGATGCTCGGGTTCGCCGCGGCCGCCGTCGTGATCGCGGTGCTCACGTACTTCCTCGATGGCGCGGCGCCGCTGGCCGAGGTCCTGGTGGCGAGCACGGTCTGGGTGATCGCGCTCGGGATCACCTGGGCCCTCGCGCAGCAGCAACCGCAGCGCGTCTCGGATTCGAGCTCGCTCGAGCAGTTCGTGACGAACCTCGCCGATGTCGATGACGAACGCGCGATCGCCCAGCGTCTCGCCGCGCTGTGGAAGCTGAGCCACATCGAGCTTCGAGGAGCGTGGCGGATCGAGGGCGACGCGCTGATCGAGATCACCGCCGGTACGCGCTGGGAGCTCGATCCCGAGGTCAAGGCGTGGATCGTCGATCACGGACAAGCGATCGCGCCCACCGATCTCGCGACCATGCGGCTGGGAGCGATCCGCCCCAAGCTCGAAGCGATGCTCGCCGCACACGGCGCCACGCTCGTCGTGCCGTTGCTCGATCGCGGCGTCCTGCTCGGGATCGTGGAGGCCGACCACGGGGATGCGCTGCGCGATACGGAGCGCGGGCTGGTCGCCGAATCGGCACGCACCGCGGCGCGCGCGCTCACCTACGCCTCATTGGCGCGCGCGGCGGCCAAGGAGGGCGCGACCGCGCGCGAGGTCGAGGTCGCCGAGGCGATGCGCCTGCAAGCGTCCGCGAGCCGCGATGACGAGCTCGGCCGGTGGAGCGTGGCCGCGGAGTACCGGGCCGCGCCGCGAACGACCGGCGCCGGATGGTCCGCGACCTTGCTCGCGGATGGACGGCTCGCCTTGATGGTCACCGAGGCCCAGGCCGATGGCGTGCCCGCGGCGCTCGCGACCGCGGCGCTGACGGGCGCGTTCGCCGCCGCCACCACGGGCTCCGCCCCGATCCAGCTCGATGATCTCCTCGCGAGCCTGCGCGCGAGCGCCGAGGGTGTGATGCGTGGCGGCGAGCCGATCGCGGCGTTCATCGCCATCCTCGACGCCGATCGCCAGGCGCTGACGTGGGCGTGCGCGGGACATCCCGGTGGCTACACGGTGGGGCCTGTCGCCTACGACCTGACCCAGTTCCCGATGGGCTCCGGCACGGCGCCGCGCCCGAAATCACTCGCGCTCGGCGGCGGCGGCGGTGCGCTCGGCGCGAGCCTGACCGCGGCCACACGGGGCGAGACCCCACTCCCTCACGATTCCCTCCTCGTCGTCGCGTCCACCGCGGTCCGCGGCGAGGACGAAGAGCGCTGGGCCACGTCGCTCCGCGAACAGGCTCCTGCGGGCCCGCGGCTCGCCACGGTGCTCGTCGAGGGCGCGCTGAGGCGCGGGGACCTCCACGAGGACTTCCTCGCCGTGGTCGTTCGGCAACGACCCGACCGGCGCAGCGAACCCGTGATGACCCCGATCGGGTAACCTGCCGCCGGGGGTACCCAATGGCAGAGTCGTCTGGAAACAAGGTCCTGAATTTCTTGAAGGGGACAGGGGGAGAGCCCTCCCGGCTGTGGATCGCCGGAGCCGCGATCGCCCTCGCGGTGGTGTCGTTTCGATCCTGCGCGTCGATCGAAGCCGGCCAGGTCGCCGTTCGCATCAACAACATCACCGGCTCGACCGAGGTGATCACCCAGCCCGGGCTGATCATGAAGCTCCCCGGGATCCACAACGTGTACCTCCTCGATAGCAGCCCGCAGACGTTCCACCTGCGCGGCCCGGCCAACAAGAGCGTGCTCGAGGGCAAGGAGCTCACGGTCCGCGCCTCCGATGGATCGAGCTTCGCGTTCAACGACACCACGCTCCTGTTCCGCGCGATCCCTGGCTCCGCCGATGAGACGCTCCGCGACTCGGGCCTCGATCACGCCTACTACGAGTGGATGCTTCCCTATGCCCGCTCGATCCTCCGCGACGAGTTTGGTCGCGAATCGACGATCACGGTCTCCAACCCCACCAGCTTCGCGCAGGCGGAGCAGCGCGCACGCGCACGGCTCAACAAGGTACTCGGCCCGCACGGCATCGAGATCACGAGCATCGTCACGCCGCGCCCGCGGTTCTCGAAGGAGTACGAGGATCTGATCGAATCGCGCAACCAGACCGAGAACCAGCTCGCCGTGATCGATTCCGAGCTGTCGCGCGCCAAGACCGAGCGCGATCGCAAGCTCGCCGAGGTCGAGCGCGATCAGAACAAGGTGATCCAGACCAAGCGCGCCGAGCTCGAGTCCCAGCTCGCCACCGCCTGGACGCAGCAGACCCAGACCCACCGCGAGGTCGATACCTACAAGATCGAGAAGCTCGCCGCCGGTCAGGCTGCGCGCTCGGCCTCGAAGAGCACGTCGGACCAGCTCAAGGGTCAGCTCCAGGCAGAGTACGAATCGCGCAAGGCCGAGATCGATGCCTTCCGCAATCAACCGGTGGAGCGTGTGATGGAGCGCCTCGGCGAGCGCCTCAAGGGCGTGACGATCGAGATCCAGCCCTATCGCAACGACGGCAATCCGCAGCGTGTGCAACTCGAGAACGTGGGAGGTGCGAAGTGAAGGCCCTCGTCAACATCTCGAAGGTGATCGTGGTCGCCGTCCTCGCGGTGTGGTTGCTGCCGCTCGTGTTCACCATGCGCGTGGCGCCGAACGAGATCGGCGTGCGGCAGAGCGCGACGAGCGGCGTGCTCGCCTCCGACCTCGGTCCCGGCTGGCACTGGCGGATCCCGGGCCTGCACAAGCTGATCGTCCTGCCGAGCGCCTACTTCATGCTCGACTACACCGACGACGATCGTGGTCCGCAGAAACCCCTCGTGATCCGGACCAAGGACAACAACACCGTCGAGCTCGACGTCAGCGTGCCGCTGCGGATCAAGCCCGGCGAGGCCAACGAGCTGGTGGCCGCGGGCAACCACGTGGTCGATCCGGACGGCCGCTATCGCTACCAGCGCCTCGCCGAGGAGACCGCGACGTCCGTGCTCCGCGAGGAGATGGCCACGCTCGATTCGGTCGGCTTCTATTCCACCGAGCGCCGCCTCGCCGCGAGCGCGAAGACCCTCGAGCTGCTCAACAAGCAGCTCGCGCCGATGCATGTCGAGGCCGAGTCCGTGCTCGTCCGCGAGGTGCGGTTCCGGCCGGAGTACGAGAAGCAGCTCCAGCAGATCCAGCTCAACGAGCAGAACAAGCTGCTCGATGCCGCCGCGCAGAAGCTCGCGGGCGTGCAGCAGACGCTCGACAACTACGTCCAGGGCACGAGCGCGCAGCTGTCACAGCGCACGCAGGACTGGGTCAAGCGTCAGGCCGAGCTCGAGAGGGCCTACCAGGTTGGCCTGCTCGAGGTCCCGGAGTCCGCGCCGGGCGCGGTGCGCGCCAAGCTCGCGATCACGCCGGCGCCCGAGGTCGAGACCCTGCGCGCGAACGCGGCGAAGCTGTTCGGGCTCGATCCCGCGTCGGTCGCGGACTCGTACCTGATCGGCATCAAGAACATCCAGGCCGAGACGCTCGAGTACAAGAACCGCGTCACCGCCGAGGCGGACTCGCTCGAGGGCCGGCTCAACGCCGAGGGCGACGCGATGGTGGCGAAGGTCCAGGGCGAGTTCGAGATCAAGCTCAACGTCCTGCTCGGCTCGCCCGCGGGCCGCGCGTACGTCGCCTACAAGACGGCCGAGAACGTCGAGTTCGCGAAGACGCTGACGTTCAGCTCCTCGGAAGGCATCCCGTCCGTGCTGCGGCTCCGCTCGTTCG
>JAYVRN010000272.1:0-6206 GCA_043776275.1 Myxococcales bacterium
AGGTCCGCCACCAGCCACGGGCTATCCACCGCACGCTCCGCAGCAAGCCGCGGGCTATCCACCCCAAGGTCCGCCACAAGCCGCGGGCTATCCACCGCACGCTCCGCAGCAAGCCGCGGGCTATCCACCGCACGCTCCGCAGCAAGCCGCGGGCTATCCACCGCACGCTCCGCAGCAACCCGCGGGCTATCCGCCACAAGGTCCGCTACAAGCCGCGGGCTATCCACCGCAAGGTCCGCCCCAACCGGCGGCGTCCGCGCAGCAGCAGCCACCGCAAGGTCCCGTCGGCTCGCCTCCCGCTCCGCCGCCCGAGGCGAACATGTTCAAGCGCTCGATCGGTCGCGCGTTGCGGCTGCGGATCGAGCCGCACGAGGTCTCGCCCAAGGAGCGCGCGGCGCTGCTCGCGGCGAATCCACCGGTGACCACCCCGTACCTCCAGGCGTTCCTCGCGTGGCGGCGCTCGGTGCTGTTCCTCGTGGCGGTCGCGCTGATCCCGCTCACGCTCCTGCGCTTGCACGACGCGTTCGACGAGGGGTTCCCCGAGCCGCTGCGCTTCATCCTCCTGGTCCCGGCCGCCGCCGAAGGGCTGCTCTGCATCGTGTGCTGGTACCAGCTGAAGAACTGGACCCACTGGCGCAAGCAGCGTCGCTCGCTGCTACGGGTCTGGGTGCTGTTCATGGCGGCACCGTTCCTCGTGTTCCTGGTGCCGGTGGACTCGATCATCCAGGGCATGCTCGAGAGCCAGGGCGGCACCGATGCGTGGGGCGGAGCCGCTGCGCTCGATGGCGCCGCGGTCGCCGGCGTCGTGGTCGCGCTGAAGACCACTCTCGCGATCTACGCGCTCCTCACGCTCGCACCGAAGGCCGTGTCGCTGCTCGCGGGCACGATCCGCGCGGGCATCGTCACCAAGATGCTGTTTCCGGGCACCTCGGGGCCCGGCTGGATCGTCGTGCTCTCGACGCCGCTCTACACGCTGTTCGTGTTCACGCTGCTGATCGTCCCGTATCAGCTGACCGGCAGCGGCTGGTACCTCGGCGCGATGATCGCGCTCGCCGCCGCGCAGCTCGCGCTCGGGCGCGCGGGCTATGCGCTCGCGAAGCCCACCACGCACGACGAGGCGGTGAAGCTCGTGTCCAAGGCGCGCGCGGCATATCTGCTCTCGATGATCGCGTTCGGCGCGTGCCTGCTCGTGGCGCTCGGCTCGCTCGCGGGAAAGCTCGGCGCGTCGACGATCGTGACCACCGCGCTGTCGTTCGAGACCAACGTCATGATCCTGACGTTGATCGGCAGTGACCTCGTGATCGGCGCGCTGGCCCGCGGGCGCGGCCTGCAGACCGGCACCCAGCACCTGGTGGACGAATCCAACGCGCAGCTGACGGCGTTCGTCGGAGAGAGCTGAAAGGTGGTCGACCTCCCGAACCACCTCGAGCGCGAGTGGCTGTGGGCGGCGCTGCAGACGTTGATCGAGTCACGCGGCGAGACGCCATTCTTGACCGCGCCGATCATCCTGCCCGATGACACCTTCTTCCCGGATCGCTGGGCGCCCGACAAGCGCGGGGTGGGCCGGCTGGCGAAGCGGCTGCTCGGCTACGCGGGGCTCGGGCAGCTCGACGTGGAGGTCGAGGTGTTCTCCGAGCCGACCGAGGTCCGCGAGGTCGGGATGAACGGCCTCGCATCGCGGACCTCGCACGTGGGCGCGGCGGCGTGGTTCAAGGGGATCCAAGGTGGCACCTGCCTGTTCGGGGCGGAGGCGGATCAGCTCGAAGATCCGGTGGGCCTGGTGGGCGCGATGGCGCACGAGATCGGCCACGCGTTTCGTCGCTCACACCATCTCGAGCATCGCGATCGAGACATGGAGGAGAAGCTGACCGACGTCACCACGATCTACCTCGGCTTCGGGATGCTCACGACCTCCGCGGCGGCGCGGTTCGTCACCCGGCACCACGACAACCTCGGCAGCTCGTATGCGCAGAAGAAGCAGGGCTATCTCGCGGCGCACGAGATGGCGTTCATGCTCGCGAGCCAGCTGCAGCTCCGCGGCTACGACGAGGCCACGGTGCGCTGGTATGCGAAGCAGCTGCCAGCGAACCAGGCCGCGGTCGTGCGCGCCGCGTACGGCGAGACCACGCGTGACTTGATCGCGAACGCGATGGGCTTCGATCGCGTGCCTCCGCCGACTCCTCCGCCGTCGATCCCGGTCCCGTGGTGGCGCAAGCTGATCAGCGGCAACTGATCAGCGGCAATCACCGCCAGCGATCGGCGCGAGCGGACGGGCCGCTCAGCGCCACGCGTCGACGGTGTGCTTGAGCTCGCGGATCTTCGCGCGCGACAGCGAACCGACCGAGGCGAGCGAGAGCTGCTTGGGGGCGAGCACGGCGCGCGCGATCTCCACGACGTCATCGATCTTCACCGAGGTCATGAGCGCGAGCCGCTCCGAGAGCATCGGCGGCTTGAAGTACAGCGCGGTGCCGCCGAACCAGCCGGCCATCGCCGAGGCGTCGTCGAGCGAGGCCAGGGTCTCGTAGCGATAGCGCACGCGCGCCTTGGCCAGCTCGTCCTTGGTGATCTTGCCGGCGCGCAGGCCATCGAGGATGCGGAGCAGCTCCTTGACCAGGGTCGGGACCTTGGCGTTCGCGGTGGCGCCGCTGATCTCGAAGAGCGAGGTGTCGGCGAGCGGCTCGATCGCGGCGTGGATCGAGTACGCGAGGCCCTTCTGGTCGGCGAGCGTGTAGTGCAAGCGCGTCGACATCCCGTCATCGAGGATGCGCAGGAGGGTGACGAGCGCGACATACGCCGGATCGAGCTCCGGCACGGCGCGGAACAGGATCGCCAGCGAGGTCTGCGAGCCGGCATCGGGAACGTGGCGGAGGTTCGGGCCCTGCCGGGGCGCGGGAGCGGCGGGAGCCTCCACGCGCACGCCTTGCGGGACCTTGGAGAGCGCCTTCGCGGCGGCATCGACCACCCGCTTGTGCTCGATCGGACCCGCGATGCAGAGGTTCGCGTTGCGGGCGCCGTAGAACGCGGTGAAGTGGCGGCGCACATCTTGCGCCGAGAACCGGGACACGTTGGCGCGCGGGCCGATGATCCGCTGCCCGAGCGGGTGGTCGCCGAACACCAGGCCCCGGGCGATGTCGTCGGTGTTGATCTCGACGTCGTCCTCGTCGTAGTCCTCGTTGATCTCCTCGAGGATCAGGGTCCGCTCGAGCTCGATGTCAGCGAACCGGGGGCGCCCGATCAGCTCCCCGAGCAGGCCGATCGCGGCGGGGACGTGTTCGGTCTCCAGGGCGAGCTGGAACAGCGTGTAGTCGCGCCCGGTCTCGGCGTGCAGCGTCGAACCGAGCTTCTCGACCGCGGTGTTGAGGGCCAGTGAAGACGGGTAGTTCTGCGTCCCCCGGAACAGCATGTGCTCGACAAAGTGGGACAGCCCATTGTCTGCGGGCGACTCGAACCTGGCCCCGACCTTGATGAACAGCGCCACCACGGCGGTGTGGAGGTGGGGCAGGGTGACCGTGGTCACGTCCAGCCCATTGTCGAGCTGGGAGGTCTCGACCTGAGGGTCGAGGCCGAGGGAGGGTCGAGGGGGCCGAGCTTTCATTGACGCGGTCTCTAGATCAGCGGTATCACACGGGTGTCCCCGATGCTTCTCAAGAAGATCGTGATCGCCGAGGACGACGACGCTATCGCGCACATGGTCAACATGGCGCTCGGCGACGCCGGCTTCCTCTGCTTGCGCGCGCGCGACGGTGACGAGGCCCTGAAGCTCGTCAAAGCGCACGACCCGGACCTCCTGGTCCTCGACGTCATGATGCCCCGGGTCGATGGCCTGGAGGTCGCCCGCCGGCTGAAGGCGGACGTGATGTGGTCGCGCACCCCGATCCTGATGCTGACCGCGCTCGCCGGGATCGATGACCAGGTCCAGGGTCTCGAGGCCGGCGCCGACGCGTACATGTCCAAGCCGTTCGATCTTCGCGAAATGAGCGCGCGCGTCAAAGCGCTCGTGCGCTCGGCGCGGCGCGAGCGCAATCGCAACCCCACCACGAACCTCCCCGGCTCGAACGCGATCGACGAGGAGATCGAGGGGGCGTTGAAGAGCGGCAAGCCGACCGCAGTCGTCCACATCGACATCCTCAACTTCGACGCCTACGCGGATGCGATCGGCATCGTGATGTCCGAGGACACCGTCAAGAACCTCGGCGCCTGGCTGCTCGAGGCGGCGCGTGCGGCCTCCGGTGGTGGCGCATTCGTCGGCCACATCGGCGGCTCGGACTTCATCGCCGTCCTCTCGCCGGAGCACGTCACCCCGTTCCTCGCGAACTCCGAGGCCGCGTTCGATGCGAAGCGCGCCACTCTCCCGGGCGATGCGTCGTCGCTCCACCTGGTCGCGGCGATCACGCACACCGATGGGCTGACCCTCAACACCGGCGCCGACGAGCTCGGGCGTCGCCTCGGCAAGGCGATGAAGGTCGCGAAGGCCGGCGGCAAGACCGGCCACGTGGTGTGGACGCCTAGCTGAGCGTGCCGGGCGATCCCTCCGATCGGAAGCCCACCCCGCCGGCGCACGACACGGATCCCGCCGTCGCCGATACCCACGCCTCCACCGATGGCGTGGAGGCCTCCGCGTCGCTGTCGGCGAGCCGGGGCCCGCGTGCCGTCCGCCCCGGTGACACGCTCGGTCGCTACGAGCTGGGCGAGGAGCTCGGCGAGGGCGGCATGGCCACGGTGTTCCGCGCGCGCGACAAGGAGCTCCGCCGTGACGTCGCGCTGAAGGTCCTGTTCCCGCACCTCGCACGTCGCGACGAGATCGTGCGGCGGTTCCAGCGCGAGGCACGTGCGGCCGCCGGTCTCGAGCACGCGAACATCCTCCGGATCTACGACGTCGGCGGCGCCGAGGGCGAGGACCCGCCGTACATCGTGATGGAGATGATCCGCGGGCGCTCGCTGCTCGCCGAGGTGGAGCAGCGCGGGCCGATGTTCGCCGAGGTCGTGGCGTGCATCGGGGCCCTGCTCGCCGATGCGCTCGGTGCGGCGCACAAGGCCTCGATCGTCCATCGCGACATGAAGCCCGCGAACGTCATGATCGCGCCCGGCGGACGGATCCTGCTGACCGATTTCGGTGTGGCTCGGCTCGAGACCGAGGACTCGCTCGTCACCAAGACGGGTGCCTTGCTCGGCACGCCGGCCTACATGAGCCCGGAGCAGGCGAGCGGCGACATCGCCACGGCGAAGAGCGATCTGTACTCGCTCGGCGCCACGCTCTATCAGCTCGCCACCGGCACGCTGCCGTACAGCGGGAGCCCCGCGAAGGTGATGGCGCAGATCGCGCTGGGGTCGATGGTGTCGCCGGTCAAGAAGCGCGCGGCCGTGGGGCCGGATCTCTCACGCGTGATCGAGCAGATGATGGCGGTGGAGCCCGAGCAGCGCACGGCCACGGCGGTGATCGCCGCCGCGGAGCTACGCGCCCTCGCGACCTCGGCGGGGCTCGGCGAGCCGGCCGACGAGCTCGCCGCATACTTCGCCGATCCCGAGGTGTACCTGCGCGAGCGCACGCCGAAGATCGTCGCCAGCGTGGTCAGCGCGGCGAAGCAGGCGCTCGCCGAGGCCAAGCTGCCGCGGGCGATCGCCCTCGCCGATCGTGCGAGCTCGCTGGCGCCGGCAGATCCGGCGGTGACCACGTTGATCGAGAAGGTCGCCGCGGGCGGGCGCTCCACGCGGCGGCGCAAGATGATCGGGATCGCGGCGCTCGGGCTCGCGGTCGCCGGCGGCGGAACCGCGCTCGCGCTCCAGCTTGCCGGGGGGCGCGGCGAGCCCGCACCCGTCGATGCCGGCGTGGTCGCGATGATCGCCGATGCCGCGCTGCCGATCGATGTCGCGCCGGTAGTGCCGGTGGTCGCCGATGCGCCCGATCTCGACGCCGGCGCCCTCGACGCTCCGGCGAAGCCGCGCGGGGATGCCGGCGTCTCGCCGAAGCGGGATGCCGCCGTCGCGATGTCGGCGCCGCCGCTCGATGCTGATCTGGGGCAGCCGATCGATGCCGCGACCGTCACCGTCGCGCCCGTGCAGAAGGGCACGATCGTGGTCGTGGCCCGGCCCTGGTGCAACGTCACGATCGATGGCCAGGGGCGTGGCACGCAGCGGGCGGGGGCGCGCTTCGCCGTCGAGGTCGAGGCGGGCAAGCACACGGTGCTGTGCGAGCAGGGTGGGCTCGG
>JAYVRN010000273.1:0-6205 GCA_043776275.1 Myxococcales bacterium
CACGACCGGTGGTCGCCGTGCGATCGGCGGGGAACCGGCCCCACACCACGATCAGGTCGCGAGCCTCCACGCCCGAGTCCGGGCGCGCCATCTCGACGATCGTCGGATCGGAGGCCATCGGATCGGCATCCACCGTGTCGGTCTCGATCTGCGCGGCCTCGAACGCGGCCTCGGCCGCGAACATCGGCGCCTCGTCGGCGGTGTCGAGCCCGCCGTTGTCTTGCTCGAGTGCGGAGGCGATCTCATCCACGCCCTGCGTGGAGGAGTCGGCGACACAGGCGACGGTGGTGGCGGCGAAGGGCAGCGTGACGAGGAGAGCGAGGGGAAGCTTGGCGCGCATCGGAGGTGGCTCCTGGTAGGTGGGAAGCGGTTCGCTGCCAGGAACCAGAGCAACTGCCTTGCCAGGTCGTAAGTGCGCATCTCCGCTCGGAGAACCGCCACGCTTGGTACCCGCATGTTCCGGGCGCCACCGATCTGCCGATGGCAGGCGGTACCTCGACGTACCAGCACCCGCTACGGCTGCTGCAGGCTGACGCTCTGTCCGTCGACCAGCTCGAACGCCTGCCGGTGCACGACCTCGCCCGAGTCCGGTGCCAGGAGCTCGAGCACGTGCTTGCCGGCGGGGAACGCCTTCTTGAGCATCGGCGTCACGCCGATCGTCTTCCCGTCGATCACCACGTTCAGATACACGCCGCCTGCGTGGTGCCGGATGTTGACGAAGCCGGTGCCGGTGGCGGGTGCAGGCGTGGCGTCGATCGTCGCGGCCGGCAGGCCGGCATCGCGTCCGAGCGTGCGACCGGTATCGGAGGGCACGCGCCGCGACGATGCGTCGATCGGGCTCGCCGCATCCACGGGCTCGAGCACCTGCGCCGCATCGATCGCTACAACGATCGCCGCATCGACCTCCGCATCCGGTGCCGCATCACGCGCCACCACGGATGCATCGCTCACGGCGACCACGCCGGCATCGCGCGTGGGCTCGGAGCCCTTCCGCGTCAGCATCACGCCACCGATCACGGCGAGCAACGCGAGCAACGCGAGCAACATCGGGAGCGCGAGGCTCCGGCGCGGCACGCGATCGAGGCCGGAGTCGTCCATGACATTGCCGGGCAGATGGGTGGCCAGGCCCGGAGGTGCCTCGGGCTCATCGACGGCCGCCGGGGTCGCCGCGCCGAGCGGGGCCAGCACCTGCGGGCCCACCTGCGTGACCGCGCCGGTCGCGCGGCCGATCATCGCAGGCGCATCTCGCCCCATGACCACGCCGGCGAGCCAGGCGCGGTGGGCCGCACGGGGCTCCGCGAGCTCGCGATCCGCCCACGCGGCGAGCGTCTCGTCGCCGGCGTTGGAGATCACCTGTTCGAGGTCCTCGGCGAGCTGCGCCGCGGTCTGCGTGCGCCGAGCGACATCGCGATCGAGCGCATTCATCACCACCGCATCGAGGCCGATCGGGAGCGGCTCGCCACAGATCACCGACGGCGGCTTGATCTCCTGATGCTCCACCGCGCGCGCCACGGCGTAGATCGAATCTCCATCGAACAGGCCCTGCCCGGTCAGCATCTCGTGCAGCACCACGCCCAGCGAGAACACATCGCTGCGCCGATCCATCGCCTCGTTCTTCACCTGCTCGGGTGACATGTACGGAGGCTTGCCCTTGAGCGTGCCGAACTCCGTCACCGGCGCCTGCCGGTTCTTGACCAGCGCGATGCCGAAATCGATGACCTTGACGTGCCCGTCGAACCCGAGCATCAGGTTGTCGGGGCTGATGTCGCGGTGGACCACGCCCATCATGTGGCCCGCGTTGTCGCGGACCTCGTGCGCGGCGTGCAGGCCACGCGCGGCCTCGGCGATCGCGCGTGCCACGATCATCGGCGGCAGTCGCTGATCGACGAGCCCTCGGAACGAGTTGCCCGCGACGTACTCCATCACCATGTACAGCGTGCCGCCCTCCTCGCCGAAGTCGTGGACGGTGGCGATCCCAGGGTGGTTGATCCGCGCGAGGATCGCGGCCTCGTCGAGGAACATCGCGCGGACTGCGGGCGCGGCCGCATACTCCGGGCGGATCGTCTTGATCGCCACGAGCTGCTCGAACGCACCCGGCCCCTTGCGACGGCCGAGCAGCACCGCGCCCATACCACCGGACTTCAGCTCGTGGAGGATCTCGTAGGCGCCGAACCTGCTCGTCACGGTCACTCGGGTTCGCTGTCGTCCCCGGGGCGGTCGACGATCCCGTGCTTGTACAGGAGCTCCCGGAAGTGGCGGCGTGACAGGCCCGCATGCTCGGCCGCGCGCGTCACATTGCTGGCGTTGGCGGAGAACACGTTCGCGACGTACCTGCGCTCGAACTGATCGTTCCAGCGCTCCTTCGCCTCCTTGAACGGCAGGGCGGTATCGACGACCTCCGAGAGCTGACCCTGGACCGCGCCGGGATCGAGCCACAGCCGGAGCTCGCGGAACGAGGCGTTCGGACCCGACAGGGCCCACGCCCGCTCGAGCACGTTGCGGAGCTCGCGGACGTTGCCCGGCCACGCGTGGCGCCGCAGCTTCTCGAGGTTGTCGCCATCGATCGGGCCCGGGGCGGTGCCGCGCCGCGTGTAGAACGTGCCGATCAGGTGCGGCAGATCCTCGAGCCGATCGCGCAACGGAGGGAGCGCCACGTGGACCACCGCGAGCCGGTAGAACAGATCGAACCGGAACTCCTTGGCCGCCACCATGCGCGACAGATCGCGGTGAGTGGCCGCGACCACGCGCGTGTCGACCTGGATCGGACGATCCGCACCGAGCGGCTGCACCGTCTGTGCCTCGAGCACGCGCAGGAGCTTGGCCTGCGCCGCGAGAGGCAGCTCACCAAGCTCGTCGAGGAACAGGGTCCCACCGGTGGCCTCGACGAACGCGCCCTTGCGATCGCGCTCGGCACCCGTGAACGCGCCCTTGACGTGGCCGAACAGGTGCGAATCGATCAGGTTCTCCGCGATCGCGCTGCAATCCACCGTGACGAACGCGCCCTGCGCACGAGGTGAACCATCATGGATCGCGCGCGCGGCGAGCTCCTTGCCGGTCCCTGACTCGCCCTCGATCAGGACCGTGGCATCGGTGGGGGACGCCATCTCCAGCACCGCGAACAGCTCGCGCATCCCCACCGAGCTGCCGGCCATCGCGCCGAAGTGATCCTGATCGCTGGGTGGGAGCGACGGCGCATCCCCCGCGGCCATGCGCACCGAGGTGCCCCCGAACTTGACGGTGGCACCCGCAGGGACCACGAGCTCGCCGACCTTGGTGCCCTGCCACCAGGTCCCGTTCGTGGAGCCGAGGTCCTTGATCCGGATCCCGTCGGGCACGATCGAAAGCTCTGCATGTCGGCGTGACACCTGGGGATCCGTGAGCACCAGCTCGCAGGAGGCGTGGGCACCGATCACGACCGGTCGCGCCCCTAGCGCGATGGGGGGCGGGGTGCTCTCCGCCGGCTGGCCCAGGACTTGAAGCGTGTACGAGCGTGCTGCCGTACGTCCCTTCGTCGCCGTCATGGCCAACCCGGTCTGGATCATCGTCCGCCGGTCGAGCGTCACCCACGGAGTCTAACCTGATACGGTCCGCGACGATGCGTTTGGCGGTCCTGCTGGTGCTGTGCGCGTCCGCGTGCGGCGACAACCTGTCCGTCGTGGTCGATGTCACGCATCCCACCCCCGTGGCGAAGACCGTGATCTCGGTCTACGAGTCCGACGCGGTCGATTGCACGAAGATCGAGTTCGGCGACGTCGGGGCCGCCACCCTCGCCGCCACGCTGGTCGCCGAGGAGACCCACCTCGCGGACGGCACGGTCACCGGCGATCTCGACGGTCTCTCGCGCACCGCGGACAAATCGATCGTCGCGCGCGGGTACGATGCGAACGACGAGCTCGTCACGGCCGGCTGTACGACCAAGGGCGTGGTCAACGGCCGCGATCACGTCGCCGTCGACACCGTCTCCGCGATGATCATCTCCGCAGTCTCGGACGGCGCCGATCCGTACACGCTCAGCGTGCTCGCGACCAAGCCCGACGGAACCCTCTTGACCAAGCGCGAGGTGTCCTGGCAGGTCTACGCGCCGATCGGATCAGGGCCGCTCAACGCCTCGCTCGCGACGGTCACCGGTGAAGCAGAGTGGCAGCCGATCAAGAACGGCTGCACCAACGGCAACGGCGTCGCGAAGCTGCGACCGGTGCCGCCGTCGTTGATCGGCGGCTTCGCGACGCGCGTCCGCGGCTCGTGGGCGGCGAACACGCTCCCGTTTCAGACGGCGATCTCGAAGGCCGACGTGACGATGCCGTTCTTGCTCAGGCTACCGGCGACGGTCAAGCATGCATGTGCCGTCAAGATCTCCGGTGGAGGCAGCACACGGAGGCTGATCTGCCTCGACATCGAAGGCGTCAGTACCGCGGTCGCGCGCGAGCTGATGATCACCGTGGGCAACGGGCGGGGGGCGTTCTCGATGATGGGCACCGCGACGCTCGGGACCCCACCCGTCGGAGTGTTCGCAAAGCCGGCGGCCACCCCCGGCGATCAAGACGTGTACGTGGTGGACACGGCCGGTGATCAGAAGCCGCTGTTCGGAGCTCCGACCGTGCTCCCGACGGCGTGCCCGACCTGCATCGTGACCGACTTCTTGTTCGCACCAGCCTGCTCGGCACCCGACAACGACGCCAGGCTCTACCTCCAGGAGACCAATGGCCTGCGCGTGATGTCGGCGGCCGGCGGAGGGACCACGCCCGTGGCTCAGTTCCTCGATTCTCCTTCCACCAACTTCAAGCTCAAGAGCGCAGGCTGCGTGAACCAGATGACCCCTCAGGCCACCAAGCTCGACCGCCAGATCGTGGTCCTCGATGTCGCCGTGTCCACGACGCTCACGGTGACGCGGGCGTTCTACAACTGCGACTTGACGGGCTGCAACAAGCTGCTGCTGCCGGTCGGGGCCGGCGGGGTCGGCTTCGCGACCACGACGACTGGCGAACGTCGGATGGTCGGCCCCTCTCTCGACGCCACGGGCCTCGTGATGAGCTCCTGGATCATCCGCCCCCTCGACGCCGCGACCCGTGTCGACCAGCTGCTCGAGCGTGATCGACTCCCGGCCGCGCAGGCCCCGCACGAGCTGGTGATCGGCAAGCTCGACGACGACGATGGCTACGACCTTGCCTGGGACATCGATGGTCGCGCGATGACCACCCTCGATCTGGCCTACTCGCGGATGGCGGGCGATCAGCGGCTCGAGGTGATCGCGCCGCTCGCCAACGTCACGGTCGATGATCTACAGCTCGAGGACCTCAGCGGAGATCAGCACCCGGAGTTGATCATCATCGGCACCTCGGGTAGCGGCCCCGGCAATACAACGCCCGTGGTCGCCATCCCCACCCACGTCGCCCCCGCGCCGACCGGGACCGCACCCGAAGAATGCAAGTGATCCGCTGGGTCGTCGTCGGGTTGCTCGCGTGTGGCGGCCCCAGGCCAGCCTCCAAGGCTCCGCAGGTGGACACCGTGGCGTTCGCAGCGGAGCTCGATGCCGCGCAAAGCGAGCTCGCGCTGATCCTGCATCGCGATCGCGCGAACTGCCCGGCGCTTGCGTCGAACCTGCGCACCCTGTTCGCACGCATGACCGCGAGCTTCACCCACGCACGCGAGCTGCAGCAGGATCCCGCGGTGGCGAAGCAGCTGACCAGCGATCTCAAGCGCTATGACGCACGCGCGGCCGAGCGCACTGCTGCGATGGATGCCGATCTCACGATCGATGCGCCGTGCATTCGAGATCCTGCGGTGCGCGACGTGCTGATGACGATGCCGACGCTGTGACACCACACGCAGAGGCATGCGACGATGCCGACCATGATGCGCGTGACCTGGATCGCGCTGGTGTTCGCCGCGTGTGGTGCGCCTGCGCCGGTGCCGCAACCGAGGCCTCCGACCAACCCGCCTCCCACGGCGACGCTCGACGCGGGTCCCCCGCTTCCGCTCGATCGTGACCTCCCGCTGCTCGCACAGCGATCCACCCGGCTGTATCAGGACGTGGTGGCCGTGTTCGCGAACGCCGGAGGCGATTGCGCTGCGGCGACCACGAAGCTCGGTGCCCTGCAGACGACCTACGCGGAGGTCGTCGCCGCCAACGCCAAGGTCCTGCACGACGGCCGAGCCCGCGAGATGCGCGCCGCGCTCGAGCCGCACGCTGACGCACTCGACGCCG
>JAYVRN010000274.1:0-1930 GCA_043776275.1 Myxococcales bacterium
ATCGATCTCCTCGCCCTTCGCCGTGCACATGATCACCGGGATGTCCTTGGTCCGCTCCTGGTCGCGGAGGCGCCGGCAGATCTCGGTGCCCGACAGATCGGGCAGCATGAGATCGAGGACGATCAGGTCCGGGAGCGGATCCGCCGTGGCACTCGCGAGGCCCTGACGCCCGCTGTGGGCGAGGCGGACCTGGAAGCCCTCGGCGCGCAGGTTGTACTCGACCGTCGTCGCGAGATCTACCTCGTCTTCGATGACCAGTACCAGCATGGCCAAGCCTTAGCATGGCCCCTGTGACGCGGGTGTGACGACCTGCGGACGCCCCGGCAACGAGCGGCGAGATCTTCTCGCACGTGGATCGTGTCGCAACGCCGTCACCCAGGCGTCACCAGGGAGGGGTTAGCTGAGACCAGATGCAACGCTCACTGACCTCGCTCACCCTGCTCGGCCTCCTGACCTCCGTCGCGGCAGCCCAGCCCGGCGGAGATGCACCGCCGGTTCCCGTCGAGCCTCCCGCCCCGGTCGAGCCCGTCGTGGCGCCGGTCCCGGTCACGCCGCTTCCTCCGGTGGCACCCGTGGAGATGCCTCCTCCCAAGGAGGACAAGCCCGCGAAGCCGGCCGACCCGCCGGGGCCGACCAAGCTGTCGGTGGGCAAAGCAGGCCAGGGCCGGCTCCAGCCCGGCATCCTCGCGCAGGGTTGGTTCCTGCTCGATCGCAACGGTGGCAAGACCACGACGTCGACGTTTCGCCTCCGCCGCGCGGAGATCTCCGCCAAGGGCGAGATCCTGCCGAAGCGCGTCGGGTTCCAGGTGATGTTCGATCCGGCGAAGGTCCGCGAGCCGGTCAACACCACGCTCACCGATTCCGGTGGCGACACCGTGGTCGTCAAGACCCCGGCCGCCTCGCTCGCGGTGCTCCAGGACTTCTACATCACGTTCCTGCACGAGAACATCGATGTCTCTGTCGGGCAGTTCAAGATCCCGGTGAGCTGGGAGGGCTACAACTCCTCGTCGAAGATCATCCTGCCGGAGCGCGCGCTGATCTCGTCTCTGTTCGGCGACAAGCGCGACCTCGGCGTGCGCCTCGCCAAGACGTTCAAGAAGTGGGGGTACTCGGCCGGGCTGTTCAACGGCCAGGGCGCCAACAACCTCGACACCAACATCCAGAAGGACGTCGCGCTTCGTCTCGAGGCCTATCCGGTGGAGGGGCTGACGCTCGCGGGCGTCACCTACGACTCGATCGGTGTCCGCGACAAGGCCGGCACCAAGGATCGCTGGGAGGCCGACGTCCGCTATGACCACGGTCCGTACCTCGTGCAGGCCGAGTACCTGCGCGCGCGCGATGTCGCGAAGGACGGCGCCGACGCCGTGACCGCGCAGGGCTTCTACGCGGCCGTCGGGTACACGTTCAAGGACAAGCGGCTGTGCGGCGATCTGCAGCCGGTGCTCCGTGTCGGCTACGTCGATCCGGATACCAGCCAGAACCTCGACCCGGCGATGGGCGGCAACGACGAGCTGTGGCACTACGACATCGGCGTCAACTACTACCTGAAGTCCCACGAGATGAAGCTGCAGGGCAGCTACCAGCGCCAGCAGTTCCAGAGCAAGACGCCGAACGTGAACGAGATCATCCTCGCGGCGCAGGTCAGCTACTGAGCGCCAGCAGTTCCAGAGCAAGACGCCGAACGTGAACGAGATCATCCTCGCGGCGCAGGTGAGCTACTGAGCGCTGGGGCGGAGCGGAGCGGAGTGGCTGCTCGGCGCGTGCGTGATCGTCAGGCTCGGCGCCTGGTCGCGCCGTCGGGCACCGAGCTGTACCGACGCATGGGGTTCCCGACGTGGCGTCAGACGCGAACGGCGCCAGCTGCACCGACGACGAGCTGGTGCGAGCGCTGGCGGCCGCAATTCTCGAACCCGCCGATGGCGCTCCCGGA
>JAYVRN010000275.1:0-6194 GCA_043776275.1 Myxococcales bacterium
GAGCGCCGGCATCAGCTTGTTGTCCGAGCCCTTGCGGACCTGCTTCTCCACCAGCTCCGGCGTGACCCGCGCGCGCAGCTCGGGCGAGGTCAGATCGCGCACGTTCAGGCGCGCGACCATCGCCGCGGTCGGCTTGCCCGTGGGCCCGTGGCAGGCCGCGCACATGGTCTCGAAGATCTTCGGCCCCTCGACGGAGCCATCGCTCGCGTCGGCCTTGCACCCCCCGGACGTCCCGAGCGCCGCGATCACGACGATGTTCCCCAGCCAGGATGCCTGCACCCCCGCGATCTGCCACCACGGGCGTCGGTGAGCAAGCCCGTGCTAGTGTCTTGGCATGCGGCGAATCGTCCTCGCGTTGGTCGTGCTTTCTGCGTGCGCTGGTCCCCAGATCCCGCAGCACAGCGGATACAAGTCGGACAAAGCCAAGCCCTGGAAGAAGCCCAAGGCGATCGCCCTCGACGAGAAGCTCGAAGGCAAGACCGAGGGCGAGCTCCAGTACGGCGATTTCCGCCGGGCCAAGTGGTTCTCCCTCGACATCCCCGCCAACGGCGAGCTCGCGCTCCGGCTCGAGATCACGCCGCCCGGCGACGAAGCCAACGATGACTTCGATCTCGCGATGGAGGTCCTCGATCCCGGCTACCGCGTGATCAGCAAGTCGGACCTCGAAGAAGAGGACGCGCACGAGCTCAACAAGGTCCGCACGCTGTACGACCTCGCCCCCGGCAAGTACCTGATCCACCTCTATCTGCAGGGTCGCAAGGACTCGGCGGACTTCGTGCTGCGCGCCGCGTTCAAGCGGACCGCGGCCGCCGAGGTCAAGAGCGACTTCCCCGCGAAGGTCGCCTTCCTCCCGCCGTTGCCGATGGTGCCGATCAACGACGACACGCCGAAGAGCTATCGCCCGCCGACGACGGCGGTCGTCAAGATCAAGAGGGGTGGTCCGCGCCAGCCGACCGTGAAGGTCGAGAAGCCAGGCCCGGCGCCGACCACCAAGAGCGCTCGCGTGATCGGCCTCTCGGTCGTCGGCGGCGGCACGCAGATCACCGTCGGGATCGGGACCGCGCAGGAGGTCGCCGCCGGCTGGAAGCTCAAGATCCAGGGCGTCTCCGGCGGGTTCACCCTCTCGGACTGCGGCGAGCGCACCTGCAAGGCCACCGTGTCGGCCACCCCGGATCAGATCAAGGCCGGCGGCGGCAACGTCACCTTGTCGCCCTAGCTCTTGCGTGGCCCGAGTGATTGGGTAAGACTTCAATCATGCTCGGGAAATCGGTGGGGTACCGAGGTCTTTCGCTCGGTCTTCTCATGCTCTGCGCCACCTGTGCGCACAACGTCGCCCAGGATGCTTCGACCGGCAACGACGGCAAGGTCAAAGGCGCGAAGGGCCTCAACTTCGAGAACGGCGAGGCGAAGGCCTCCGGCATCGTCACCTACCCAGGTGGCGATCGCGTGGATTGGAAGCTGATCGAGGTCCCCGACAAGCAGCGGGGCACCCTCGACATCAAGCTCCAGTGGACGCCGCCGCGCCCGGGTCTCCAGCTCGCGTTCGACGTGTTCGACGAGTGGAACACGCCGATCGTCACGTCGAAGAAGACGAGCAAGAAGCGCAGCAAGGGCCGCACCAAGACCGCGAAGCTCGACGGTGCGAAGGGCAAGTACTTCGTCCGCGTGTATGCGGTCGGCCGCGGCGATGCCGGCAAGTACAAACTGACCGTCGAGTTCAAGGAGACGATCGCGGGTCCGCTGTTCGATCCGCTGAAGCTCGAGATTCCCGAGCCGCCGAAGCTGGCCGCCGTGCCGGAGCCCGAGGTGCCGTGCGACGAGTTCCAGTTCGATCCGAAGAACCCGGCATGCCGCAACGTGTGCCCGAAGACCGGCGCGCCGGCTGGCTGGCCGCCATGCAAGGACGTCTGCCCGACGCCGCCCGACATCAACATCCCGTCGTGCCAGGCCACGATGCCCTGCCCCAACCCGCCCGATCGCCGCGTGCGCGCGTGCAAGAAGTCGCAGTGGCCCAAGTGTGATCTGAAGAGCCCCGATCCGCAGAACCCGAACTGCGACGACGCCAAGGCCGATCCCGTGACCACCCGTGTGCTGAAGAACGAGGTCCAGGGCTCCGACACGATCATCACGATCGGTGCGGGCTCGAACTCGGGCATCGGCAAGGGCTGGCGGGCCACGGTGTTGCGTGGGGACACCGATTCGCCGCTGTCGGGCGGCGAGGTCACGATCATCCGCATCGACAAGGCCGCGACGGTGGGCAAGGTGCGGCTCACGACCGATCAGATCAAGGCCAATGACCGCGTGAAGTTCAGCCCTCCATGAGCCAGCAGGATCCCTTCGTCGGCAAAGTCATCGACGGTCGATACGAGATCCAGGCTCGTGTCGGTGAGGGCGGGATGGGCGTGGTCTACAAGTGTCGACAGATCTCGATCGACCGGATCATCGCGCTCAAGATGCTGAACGCCCAGATGGCGGCGGATCCGCAATGGGTGCAGCGGTTCTACAACGAGGCGAAGGCGTGCTCGCGGCTCCAGCACCCGAACACGATCCGGATGTTCGACTTCGGTCAGACCTCCGACGGTCGACTGTTCATGACGATGGAGTTCCTCGACGGCCTGTCGCTCCGCGATGCGCTGGCAAAGGGTCCCCTCGCGCCGCAGCGGGTCGTGAAGATCCTGATCCAGTGCTGTGCCTCCCTCGCCGAGGCGCACTCGATCGGCATCATCCACCGCGACATCAAGCCCGACAACGTGTTCCTCCTGAACATGGCGGGCTCGCCGGACTTCGTGAAGCTCCTCGACTTCTCGGTCGCGAAGCTGCTCGAAGGCGATCGGATGAAGACCCAGGCGGGCGTCGTGTTCGGGACGCCGCAGTACATGTCGCCCGAGCAAGGGCGCGGGCTGCCCCTCGACGCGCGCAGCGATCTCTATGCGCTCGGCATCCTGGCGTTCGAGATGCTGACCGGTAACGTGCCGTTCAACGACGACAACCCGATGACCGTGATCCAGATGCACCTGCAGGCGCAGATTCCGCCGATGCCGGACTCCGTACCGTATGCGGTGCAGCAGATCGTCCGTCGCGCCCTCGAGAAGGACGCCGGGCGTCGGTACCAGTCCTCCGGCGAGATGATGCAGCATTGCCAGCAGGTGTTCGCCGAGCTCACGCAGGGCGGAATGTCGATCGGCGCCGGCGGCATGCCCAAGACGATGATGGCCGGAGGCGGAGCACCGCCGCCGGGCATGCAGCACGGCATGCAGCCACAGATGCAGCCAGGCATGCAGCCCCAGATGCAGCCCGGCATGCAGCCACAGATGCAGCCGCCGCAGCAGCAAGGCTACGCAGCTGCGTCACCTCAGCAGAAGACGATGATGGCGCAGGTCAGCCCGTTCGCGCCGGGCCAGCCGATGGCACCGCAGCAGAGCGGGCTCGCGCCCGGCGGGTACAACCAGGCGCCTCCCAACCAGAAGACGATCGTCGCCGGCATGGCGCCACCGATCGTTCAGGGTCAGATGCAGATGCCTCCCGGCATGCAGCAGCCCGGCATGATGCCGCCGGGCATGCAGCAGCCCGGCATGCAGCAGGGATCGGGACCGAACAAGACCGTCATGCTCCAGCCGAGCGACGGCGTGGTCTCGGTCGCGCGCACGGGTCAGGCGCTCCAGCCCGCCGGACCTGGCACGGGTGCCGCCACCCAGGGCGCGAGCACGCTGTTCTGGATCGTGTCGATGATGATCGGCATCGGCCTGGGCGTCCTCGCGTACGTGATCGTGCTGCAGACCCAGTGACCGACCATGCCGCCCGACGACGACAAGCCCGACCCGCCCGAGAAGCCTGACCCGACGGTCAAGCAGCTGCTGGAGCGCGACCTGGGCAAGCCGCTCGCCGACGTCGTCGACGCCGTCACGGCGGCGGAGCTCGAGCGCTGGTTTGGCCTCCCCTCGTTCGAGCAGGCGGCAGAGCAGGAGGAGCCGGAAGATCCGGACATCGTGGCGGTGCGCGAGCGCAGGGCGAAGGTCCTCGAGCATGTCGATCCGAACCTGCTCGCGTGGATCAACGCCCGCTACGAGCTCGCCTGGACGTTGATCGAGTCCGATGCCCCGCCGATCGAGAGCAAGGTCGAGCTCGAGATGGCGCTGTTCGACGCAAAGATGGCCGAAGGCCGCGTCGCCGAGCCGCGTGACCGCGAGCGCCCCGAAGACATCGAGGAGCAGCTGAAGGATCAGACCCCGCAGGCCCTGCTCCGCGACCTCCACCGCGCCGTCCTCTCGTTCGACAAGCTGTTCGAGGTCGTCGACTACGCCGCCGAGCAGACGTTCGACATCGTCGCCGAGGTCCGGGCCGCCATGGCGACCGACTGGAAGCTGCCCACCCTCGGGGATCCCCCAAGCGCCGCGATGGCCAAGATCTCCGCGGAGATCCGCGAGGAGCGGATCCTGCCCTGGGCGAACCTGCCCAAGCGGGTCAACTTCCCCAACCGCCGGGTGACCGAATGAGGAAGCTCTCCGTCGTCCGGACCGTAGATCGAATGATGAGCGTGTGCCCTGGGGAGGTCTGGTGATGGACCAGAGCCGTCCCATTCCCGTCGAGCGGTTCCTGCTCCGTGCCGTCGGTCGGACCGATGTCGGTGCACAGCGGACCCAGAACGAGGACGCGATGTACTACGACGACTTCCTCGGCGTGTACGTGGTGTGCGACGGGATGGGTGGTCACGCGTCGGGCCAGGTCGCGTCGGACATCGCGATCAGGACCATCGTGCACTCGCTGAAGACCGGCGATCCGCCGGCGGCGCCGGGCCAGGACCAGCTGACGGCGGCGATGAAGGCCGCGAACGCGGCCGTGTTCCAGCGCTCACTGACGGACCATGCGTGCCATGGGATGGGTACCACCGCGGTCGGGATGCGGTTCGAAGAGGGCCGCGTCCACATCTGCCACTGCGGCGACTCGCGCGCCTACCTGCTCCGGCACGGCCAGCTCCAGCAGCTCACGCGGGATCACTCGCTCCGCAACCTGTACCAGGACCGGCCCGATCTGATCGGCACGCTCGGCCCCGCGACCTCCAACGTGATCATTCGTGCGGTCGGTCTCGATGCCAGCGTCGAGATCGAGCACAACATGATGATCCCGGAGCACAACGACGTGTTCCTGCTGTGCTGCGACGGCCTCTCGGACCTCGTCGACGACTGGATGATCCGCGAGATCATGACGTCGGGCGATGCGATCGAGGTCGTCGCCGAGAACCTGATCCGCGCGGCGAACAACAACGGCGGCACGGACAACATCACCGTCGTGCTGACGCAGACGTTCGTTGATCCATTGTGGGTGCCGGCCCACAACTATCCGCAGCAGATGCACGGCTACTAGAAGCGGCCGAGCAGCGCGACGCCAAGCGACGACGACGACGCTGCCGGTGCCAACGCGAGCGAGCGCTCGGCCTTCGGCGTGGTCACCCACAGCACCACGCCGGTGGTGGCGAGCACGCCGCCGACGACGACCAGCGCCGTCGCGATCCGTCCACGTGACCGCGCCTGGTCCACCATGACCTGGCCGCGATCGAGGTCCGCCTGGGTGGTGCAGGTCGTGCCACCACCGCAGACCGCCCGCGCGTCGTGCCACTTGCTCCGCGCGAGGAACCCGAAGGTGATACCGGCGGCGATCGCCCCGCCGCCGCCGATCATCGCCGCCACGCCGAGCTTTCCGCGGAGCGATGCGCGGGGAGTCCCTGCGGGCTCCGCGGGCGTGAGCTTCGGTGCCACGCCGGGTTCGGCCGGTCCCGAGCTCGCAGGATCACGCTCGAGCTTGATCGTGACCTTCACGCGCTGACGCTCGTCCTTCGCACGAACCTCGCCGGTCCATTCGAGGAACCCGGGGGCGTGCGCGACCACGCGGGTGGCGCCGAGATCGATCGGCATGTCCTTGAAGTTCGTGGCGTGAACACCACCCACGGTGACCTCGAGCCCTGGCGGGACCAACCCGTCGCCGCTCCGCTGCACGATCTCGATCCGCAGGCGGGGCACGCGTGCCTCGAGCCCTGCGGCCATCTCCGCGGCCTTCGCACGCCGCGGTAGGTTGTCATCCTTCGCCGCGAGCTCCTTGTGGAGCGCGAGGGCGGTCGCGAGCTTGCCGAGCTGCTCGTCACAGAGGGCGATGTTGAACTGCGTGAGGAGCTGCGGTGCGAGCCGCTGGCTGTCCTCGAA
>JAYVRN010000276.1:0-6192 GCA_043776275.1 Myxococcales bacterium
GTTCCGTGCGCGCAGGCCAGGGAGCGCACGCTCGCCGAGCCCCGCGACGCTCTTGCCCTCGATCCACACCTCTCCCGTCGTCGGCGTGAGGAGCAGGCCGAGGATCGAGATCAGCGTGGTCTTGCCCGACCCGGAAGGCCCTTCGATCAGCGTGACCTCGCCGGCGCGAATGTCGAGCGTGGCATTCGCGAGCGCGGTCACGGCGTTCTCGCCAGCGCCGTAGGTCTTGCCGATGCCGACGAGGCGAGCGAGCGAGGTCTGGCCCGGCAGCGGGGCGACGTGCGGCAGCGATTCGGAAAGTGCGAGGGCGGCGGTCATGGTGGTTCCTTTGAGCTCAGGCCTTGAACACGGAGGCGGGGTCGAGGCGCAGCACCTTGACGATCGAGAGCAGCGCGGCGAACGCACACATCACCGCGGTGATCACGAGCGTCCCGGCATACAGCTGCGGCGACAGCGCGACCGTCAGGTTGGCGCCCTTCATCGCAGCGCGCATGCCCATCGCGAGCGGGGCGCCCACCACGAAGCCGAGCGCGGCGGAGATCATCGCCTGCGAGAGGATCACCTTCACGACGGCGCTGTTCTTCGCACCCATCGCCTTCAGCGTGCCGTACTCGCGGATGTACTGGAGCGTTCCGCTGTAGAGGATCTGCCCGACCACGACGAACCCGACGATCACGCCGAGCACCGCCGTGGTGAAGAACCCCGCGCCGACACCGGTCCGCGTCGACCAGTAGTCGCGCGTGCGCATCGACATCTGCTCGGTGGTGTACGCGGCGAGGTGGGGCAGGGCGTTGATCCGCGCCTGAACGTCCGCGATCTGCTCGCTGGCCGCGACCTTGACGAGGACGTAGGTCACCGGCTCGCCGCCGAGCTGCGGCAGGAAGCTGCGTGCGGTGCGCAGGTCCGTGAACACGATCGGCGAGGTGGTGAACGAGCGGATGCCCGACGTCATCGCGACCACCTCCGCGCGCACGCCGGAGACCTCGGTGATGTGGCCGGGATGCTCGATGTGGAGCTTGCCGACCTCGCTCTTGTCGATCACGATCGCGCCGGGCTGGGACAGCCGCTGCGCATCGCCTTCGACCACGTTCCAGGGTGCGAGGAGCGGACGCGTGCCGGCCACCGTCTCCACCCCCACGACCTGCGCTCCGAGGTCACCGCCATCGGGCAGCTTGAACTGCGCGAAGTTGATGAGCACGCGCTCGGCGCGCTCGACGCCAGGCACGGAGGCCACCTTGTAGTAGGTGCGCTCGTCGAACGGCGTCGCGAACTCGAACGAATCGTTGCTCCGCTTTCCGACCCAGATGTCGGCCTTGCTCGCGTCGATCACTGACGAGGCGGTGTCCATGAAGCCGTAGTAGAGGCCGACCTGAACCAGGACCAGCATCACCGAGACCGAGACACCCGCGATCGCGACGACGAACCGGAGCTTGTCGTGCAGCAGGAGCTTGCGAGCCAGCGTCCACATGCCCCGTAGGCAAAGCATGTGGTGTGCCGGCCGCTAGCGCTCTGATTTCAGTAGCTTGCGCGACTTCGCGCGGTAACACCTCGTTACCTTCGATCGTTTCGTGCCCACCGCGGCGGGCGGCTCGTAGGCGCGAACCAGCGCAGGTCTTGCGACCGCCTTTGATTGGGCCGGTCCCAACGCTGTCCTCACGCACCCGAGCTTGCGTGGTTTGGCCCCGGCGTCCACCGTACCGGGGCCCGTCGAGTCCGAGCCTGTCCTTGCTGGACGGGCCCGCGGCGCACGGCGGGGTGAAGAACCGCCGCTCCGTGCGGAGCTGTTCAGCGTGGGTCAGCTGCAACGGCACGCGCCCGCACGGTCACGCGGGTGCACTGCGACGGCGCCGACGAGCCGAGCCTGACCATCCCGTTGCGGGACGATCGCGCGCAGCACGAGGTGCAGATCGAGGTCGGCCTCAGGCCGCGGGCAGCATGACCGTGAACGTCGAGCCCTCGCCGAGGATCGACCGCACGCGGATGTCTCCGCCGTGGGCGCGTACGACCTTGTGACAGATTGCGAGGCCGAGTCCCGTGCCGTCGGGACGCGTGGTGAAGAACGGCTCGAAGATCCGCGGCAGGTCTTCGGCGCCGATGCCGCGGCCCTTGTCCTCGACCTCGATCGCGATCTGACCATCGTTCGCTGGCAGCGCACGCAGCACCACGCGGGCTCCCGACTTCGACGCATCGGCCGCATTGCCCACGAGGTTCGCGAGGACCTGACGAAGTCGTTGCAGATCGCCGTGGATCGTCAAGGTCGTAGGGGTCTCGCACGCGAGCGCCACGCCGCGCTCCGAGAGCACGTTGGTGAGGCCCTTGGCGGCGTCCTCGATCAGCTCGCCGACATCGATCTCCTCGGAGGTCAGCTTCACGGGCTTCGCGAAGTCCAGGATCTCGGCGACCGAACGATCGAGGCGTGCGAGCTCCTCGAGCGCGATGTCGAGGTGCTCTCGATCGTCCTCGGAGAGCTGCAGCTTCCGGCGCAGGATCTGGACGTTCAGCGAGATGCTGGTCAGCGGTGTGCGGATGTCGTGTGCGATCGCGGCCGCGAACTGGCCGAGCGCGGCGAGCCGACGGGCATCGTCGAGTGCGGAGACGGCATCTGCGCGCTCCACCGCGAGCGCGACCCGAGCCGCGAGATCGCGCGCGACGAGGTACGTGTCGCGGTCGAGCGTGCCGTGGTCGATGTAGAACGCGCCGACCAGCTGCTCCTCGGCTCCGAGAGCGGGGACGGCGAGGCAGGTCGGTGATCCGGGATGCTCGTCCTTGCGGAGCAGCCCGTTCTTGCGAAGCTCCTCGGCGACCTCTGCTGGCAGCTCGGCGGCGCGGACCCAGCGCACCGTGGAGCCATCGCCGAAGCGCGAGATCCGCGCGCTGGCCTCGGCGATCGCGGCGGTGGCCTCGGCGGGCAGCGGATCGCCCTGGACCCCGAGGCGTCGCGCGCGGCGTTCGTCGAGACCGGCGAGCACGCGGCGCTCGACGCGGGGATAGAGCTTGAGGCTGACCGCGGTCAGACCGAGCGGGACCAGCGTGGCGCCGAACAGCGCGAGGTCCTGGAGCTGTCCTTCGGGGACATAGGTGCGGACCGCGGCGATCGCCCCGCCGGCGCCGAGCATGACCAGGAGCGCGATGGTCGCGATCGTGACGACCTCGGCGACCGCGGAGCGCGACGAGAACAGCTCGGTCCGCAGCACCGCCGTGCCGATCACCACGAAGCCGATCATCGAGCCCACGGTGGTCTCCGCCCACACCGCCTGCTCGAAGATCCCCAGCAGCGGCGCGACGAAGTACGCGAAGAAGCCAGCGATCCAGCGGAAGCCGAGCATCGCGAGCACGATCCGCGCATCGCGCCGCGTGGTGCGTCGATAGCTCCGGCCGATCAGGAGGAAGATCAGCACCGTCGCCGGCGCGAAGAACCCGAGCTCGATCGCCGTGGTCCGCCGCCACGGGCCATCGATCTGGACCAGGGCGAGGCCGATCGCGAACACCCCCCACGCGATCAGCAGGGCGCGCCACCTCCAGCGCATCGGCGTATGGCGCGGGAACGCGGTGACGAACTCGAAGGTCAGGAGCGAGAGCGAGATCGTGCCGATCGTGCACGGGATCAGTACCCCGACGGAGATGATCGAGCCGCCGGTCAACACGTTGAGGCCGCGCCACGCGGTCATCCCCGCATCGACGAGAACGAGGATGCCGAACACCAGGTTGTCGCGGCGCTGGCGGCCGCGCAGCATCAACGCGGCGTACGAGGCGCCGATCGTGGCGATCGCCAGGGGGATCAGGCCGGCGTTCACGCGGGATCCTCGCGTCGCAGGCCGTACTCCTCGATCTTGCGATCGAGCGTGGGGCGGCTGATGTCGAGGATCGCGCAGGCGCGGCGCTTGTTCCAATCGGTGTGCGCGAGGACGCGGGTGATGTGGCGCCGCTCGATCTCGCGCAGGGTCGGCAGCGAGCCCTCGGTGTCGGTCTCGAGCCCCTCGTGCGGCGCCGTCGCCGTGCCGAGCAACAGCAGGGTCTCGTCGAGCACCTCCGACTTCGCGAGCACCAGCGCGCGGGTCAACGTGTTCTCGAGCTCGCGGACGTTGCCCGGCCATGGATAGCTCTGCAGGCGGGCGAGGGCAGTGGGCGTGACGTACCGGACGTCTTTCCCGAGATCGGCGTTGATCTTCGCGAGCAAGCCCTCGACGAGGATCGGGATATCGCTCGCGCGCTCGCGCAAGGGAGGGAGGTGGATCTCCACGACCCGCAACCGATAGTAGAGGTCCTCGCGGAACGTCCCCTTGGCGACCATCGCCGTCAGATCGCGATGGGTGGCGGCGATCACGCGCGCCTCGAGGTGCATCGTCTTCGCATCGCCGACGCGCTCGTAGGTGCGCTCCTGGAGGACCCGCAACAGCTTCGCCTGGATCTCGAGCGGGATCTCGGCGATCTCGTCGAGGAACAGCGTGCCCTTGCCCGCGAGCTCGAACCGGCCGGGCCGATCGGCCACCGCCCCGGTGAACGCACCCTTGACGTGGCCGAACAGCTCGCTCTCGAGCACGCCGGGGGCGAGCGCCGTGCAGTTGACGGCCACGAACGGACGCTCGCGCTCGTTGGACGCGACGTGGATCGCGCGTGCGACCAGCTCCTTGCCGGTGCCGCTCTCGCCGGCGATCAACACCGGCGCGCGGGTCGTGGAGACCGCACCGATCTGCTTCCACACGTCGCGGATCGCGGGGCTCTTGCCGAGGATGTCGCCGACCTGCCGTGGCGTCCCGTCCGAGACGAACTCGGAGAGCTGCTCGCGCGAGGCGCGAGAGGCGAGGGCGCGGGTGACCACTTCTTTGAGGCGATCGATGTCGACCGGCTTGACCAGGTACTCGTAGGCGCCGAGCTGGATCGCCTTGACCGTGGACTGCATATCGTCGCGTGCGGTGACCACGCAGACCGTGGGTGGGCGCGGACGAAGCGCGATCGCGGCCAGCACGTCGAAGCCGCTGCCACCCGGGAGACCGAGGTCGAGCAGCATCAGCTCGGCCCCATCGGCGGCGGCGACGGCCCCCGGAGCATCCTGCGCGGTCGTGACCTGATGCCCTTCACCACCCAGGAACTTCTCGAGGGTCCGGCGGATCGAGCGGTCGTCGTCGACGATCAGGATGCGAGCCACGGCGGTCACCAGGGCGAACACTCCATGGGCCGTGCCAGCGGTAAGTCGCTGGATCCCCGAGAGCGTCGCCGTCCCGAGAGTAACGAATCGTTGCACCCAGCGGGGATCCTGAAGTTCCTATTTGACAGTGTTAGATTCAGTGTTAGATTGAAGGGGTGTCATTGCAGTGGACGCTCCCAGAGCTCGTCACCCAGGTCGCAGAGCGGATCGCCGCCTTGCCGGAGCCGCGGAACGGGCAGGTGCGCGCGGTGCCCGACGATCGGACCGTCCGCTACTACGGGACCATTGGCCTGCTCGATCGCCCGCTCGCGATGCGTGGGCGGACCGCGCTGTATGGGCCACGTCACCTCGCGCAGGTCGTGGCGATCAAGCGGCTCCAATCGGCGGGCAGGAGCCTCGCCGAGATCCAGGAGCTGTGGCCGACGCTCGACGATCCCACGCTCGCGCGGATGTCCGGTGTCTCGCATGCCGTGATGGGCAAGCGCTCCGCCAAGGCCGAGTTCTGGAAGCAGGATCAGGTCGCACCCACGCACAGCCTTCCGCCGGTTCGGCGGGCGGCGCCATCTCCGCCCGAGCCGTCCGCGCCGCCGGCGGCGGTCGAGCTTCGCGTCCAGCTCGCGCCGGGACTGACGCTGACCATCGAGGTCGGCGACACCACGCAGCTCTCACTCTCACCCGCCGATGTCGCCGCGATCCGCGCGGCCGCGGCTCCACTCGTAACCGAGCTGGCACATCGCCGGCTCACCCCACACGCTGGGGAGGAGGACCTGTGACCGCACTGCCGATGCCGATCGTGTTCAACGTGATGTCCGACGACGAGATCGCTGCCTTCGGGCGCGATCCGGAGGCGAGCTTCGGAGCTCTCGAGACCGCGCGGGGCCTCCTGCCGTTGACCGCGATGGACGTCGATGCGCGGGTGGCCGGGGTGATCGCGTCGATCGAGATCGCGCAGACGTTCGTCAACACGACGGGCGTGGCGATCGAGGCGACGTACACCTTCCCGCTGCCGGATCGCGCCGCGGTCCATCGCTTCCGCATGGAGGTCG
>JAYVRN010000277.1:0-6191 GCA_043776275.1 Myxococcales bacterium
TACCGCGTCGTCGAGCGCAGCGCGCTCGTGCCCGACCTCGACTTCGAGATGATCGCCCGCTACGCGGTGCGCCGCGACACGCCCCAGGCCCTGCGCGAGCTCGCCGCCGAGCTGCGCGCTCAGACTGGCTCTTGACCCCCTGCCCGCCCGGCCCCATATTGCGGCGACGGACCAGCGCCGCGAGGCCTGGCCCGGATCTCTGACAAGGGGGCGAAACGGTTTCGACGAGGATGTCGATGAACGAGCTGCGCGTCGTGGCGCCCGAGGCCACGTAAAAACGGGCAACAACGCAACTGCGAACGATAACGCTGTTGCTCTCGCGGCCTGAGCGAACCTCAGGACACGACGGGTCTGTGAGCTTCCGCCTGGAGCCCACAGAACCGAAATAATCAGGCTGGCCCACCGGTAAGGTCGATCGACCGGCAGGCGAGACACAGGATGGGCTCGTCCCGGCGGAGGGTCGCCACCCACCGCCGCCGGGGCTAAAAAAAAGCAAGGATGGCTACACGCGTAGTAGCTCGCTCGGAAGCATCTTCGGACCCGGGTTCGACTCCCGGCGCCTCCACCCCTTACTACTTGAAATCGCAGAGGATTTATCCGACTGCACCAAGACTGCACCAAACTCGATGGTGCGGTCCGAGTCATCCCGGGTGGTTGCGTCGCCGACCGCCATCGCGATCGGCAGCGTGATCACGTCGCCGCGCGACGACCTGCTGACCTGCAGCTTGGCCACCTCGCGGCAGAACGTGGCCCACTGCGTGCGGCTGTAGCCCATGTACGCCGAGCGTCCCTTCGGCGTGTGAGTCAGCCGCTCGATCACGTTCGGGTCGCCACCGTCGTCCTCAGCGAGCGTCACGAAGGTGGCCCGCAGATCGTGGCCGCGCCGGTGGCGCAGCCCGAGCTCCGCGAGGTCGCCGACCAACCGCTTGCGCGAGTCGTTCTTGTTCCTCATGCCGCCCGCCCGCGGGTTCGGCCGTGCGCGCTTCTTCGGCTCGTCGCGCTCGAGCGGCACCACGAGGTCGTCGGCCGCGGGCGCCTGACCGATCATCCGTGCCCAGCCCGCGAGCTGCCACTCCGCCAGCATCGCCGCGAGCACCGGGTGCACCGGCACGCGCCGCAGCACGCCGGTCTTGGTGCGGCCCTTGTCGTAGCTGGTCGCGATCGTGAGCTGCCCGAGCGGGTCCTTCGCCGGGTCGTAGTGGTGCCAGCGCAGCCCCGCGATCTCGCCGTGCCGCAGCCCGGCCAGCGCGCCCAGCGCGTAGACCACCTGCCGGTCCGCCGGGATCCGCGGATCCGCGATCAGCTTCTCGACCTCGGCGCGCGTGAACACCGCCTCGCCGCGCTGGGCCGGATCCTTGTCGCTCAGCGGCCCGAGCTGGTACTTCGTCAGGATGCACGGCGTCTGCTCGATCAGCCCGGCGATCACCGCGTCGCGGAACAGCGCCGACACCACCGAGTACACGTTGTAGACGGTGCGCTGGCCGATCTTCCCCGCGATCCGGATCCGCTTGAACAGGTCGGCGACGTGGGACGCGCGGACCTCGTCGAGCCTCATCGCGCCGAGCGCCGGGAGGACGTGCGTGCGTAGCCGCTGCTCGTCGTTCTTCCAATCCAGCTCGAGCCGCCGTCGATCCTCGATCCATCCAGGCGCGTACGCGGCCACCGTCAGCGGCCCCTCCGTCGCACCGGCCGCGCGCGCCGCCTCGACCCTGCGCTCCAAGGCGTCCAGCCACCGCCGCGCCTTCGCCTCGTCGCCGACGCTGAACCCGGTCGCGAGTTGCTTCCACGTCCCGTCGGTCGCCTTGGTCTTTGCGTAGAGCTTGGTCCCGCGCGCGAAGATCGTCATCGGCCGCCCCGCCTTCGTGGGAACCGCTGCCGCACCGACGCCAGCACATCCCGCCCGAGGTCAGCCAGCGCGTCCTGGTCCCGGTGTTCGTAGCTCTCGACCGCCGCGCGCACCAGCTCCGAGATGGTCATGCCGTTCGCCTCGGCCAGCGCGTGCCACGCCGCGTGCTGCGTGGGCGTGAGCCGGACCTCCAGCCGCTCGGTGGCCGCCACCGAGCCGACCCGCGGCAGTGAGCCGCCCCTGCCCCGTCTCATCGACGCAAGCGGATCTGCCACCCGGAAATTGTACGGTACCGTGTCCGGGCGATCAACACCTCGCTCACCGGTCCACGCCGACCGTCGGCCACCATCTGCTCGCTCATCGCCGGCCATGGCCGACCCCGAGGATCCGCTCGGCGCGGGCGGTCGGGTCGACCCTCGGGCCGGTCCGGCGCGGGTGCGTCAGCGCGGTCAGCGCGGTCACGGCGCTGGCATGGACCCGCACCGCGCGACCGAGGCGCTCGCTCTGCAACCGCCCGTCACGGATCGCCGCGCGGACGAAGCTCACCGACATGCCGATGCGCACCGCGACCTCGGCGACGGTGAGCAACCCGCCCGGCTCCGGTGACGCCTCCGCGGCCGCGAGCTGCCGGGCGACCTCAACGCGCACCTCCTTCGCGATCAGCGCCCGCAAGCCCGCCGCGAGCTCGACCTCGGACCGGTCCGGCGACTCGTCGGGCTGCCGCTGCCTGGGGCTGTACTGGCTCGACCGCTGAGCTTCCCCCAGCGCGCGTGACTCGCGGTCCACGAACGGCCGCAGAACCCTGGGCGCCTTCACGCCCCGGCCCGTGCGGGCCTCGATCCTGCGGCCATGCGAACGAGCGATCGCCATCTGCACACCAAGCGCCACCTCCAAGGTGACCGCGGTGACCTTCGCGGTGACCGCGCCGCTACTCGCCAGGTCGCCGGCGCTCGCGTGGCAAGTAGCGCGGCATCAACCCGGTGTGGACGCAGGCCTGGAGGTGACCGCCGAGGTCCGGCAACTTCTCGGCGATGTGACCGATGGCTGCACGCAGGGCCTTCGTAACGGCCCGGCGCGCGCGATGGTGGTCATCCGAAGCACGCCGCGTGCCACGCAGGCCAACGGCGCGCGACAGCTCGGCCACGATCCCTGTGCGCTCGCGCTCGAGTCCTTCCGCCCGATCGAGGTCCTCGGTCGCAAGCGCTTCCCCGATCTCGGTCTCGAGCTCGTCGAGCCGCACCTGGTACTCGCGCCTCGCCTGGTCGTCGAGCATCTCCCCAGCGTCCCCGCCGCGTACGACGCGCAGATCCTCGCCGAGGATCTCGCCGCGCGGACTATCCGCTGGCGGTGCGCGCATCGCCACCAGGTCCATGACGTCGATCGCCTCGCCCGGGCGCCCCAGCAGCGCGGTCAAGTAGGTGAATCCGACGCGGTCGGCGAACCGCTCCTCGCGATCGCCGAAGCGGGCCCGCCACAGCTCGCCCTCCCGCTCGAACACGACGATCGGAAGGGGCGCACCGGCCGTTCCGGTCGTCGGGACCGAAGCCTCCGGCTCGTCGGGATCGTCGTCCGAGTCCGCACCTGGCCACCTGCGGCCCCAGCCGCCGCAGCCGGCGCAAGGGCCAGGGAACCACATGCCCGCCTCCCGGTTCTTGTGCAGCGACATCGCCGGGCAGTTGATCGCGTTGGTGACCCAGGCCGGCGCCAGCCCGTCACCGCTGCAGATCGAGCACACATCGCCGCGCTGACCGCTCATGTCGGCCAACGGGATGCTGGTCTTCCGACACAGGTAGCAGTACGCGAACGTCCATCCGGCATCAGTCGCGTACAGGGCCGGGTCCAGCGCCCCATCGAACGCGAGCGCCGCCCAGAGCGGCAGGCAGCCCCAGCCCCCGCACATGCAGGGACGCCCACGCGGATCTCGGTCCGTCAGCTCGCGCCATACTTGGACGATCTCGGCCGCATCGAAGCTGCGGCCCCACGCCGCCGCCAGCGGCGCGATCAACTCCGTG
Organism: Myxococcales bacterium; assembly: GCA_043776275.1. GTDB lineage: Bacteria > Myxococcota_A > Polyangia > Haliangiales > Haliangiaceae > JABFXX01. Next base: position 3,859 of record JAYVRN010000277.1, read on the forward strand.
CCGACGTAGCCAGGATCAGCGGCACGGCGTGCCAGCCATGTGGCCAGCAACTCGGGCCGAGGCTCGAGGATCCGCGGCACGACGCGACTCATCCGATCTCCAGGCTACACCGCGGACATGACCATCCAGTTCCCGACCAGACCGCCGCCCACCCACAGTGCGGGCAGGTCGCCACTGGCGGAGGCTGCGCGTGTGCCTGCGCCCTGAGGTATTCGACCTGCATCCTCGCGCGATCGAGTTGCACCGCGAGGAAGTCCAGCATGGCCGCCGTCATCGGCCCGACGATTCGCTCGAATCCTCGGCCCCGTCCCCGACCGCGTAGCTGCAGCGCTTCGACCTGGTGCCCACCCGCTTGCGCGAAGGCCTCCTCCGGTCGCTGCTGGCCGCACATCGGGCATCGAAGGTGGTGGCGCATCCAGGCTAGCCTATCATCTGAAGTAAGGCTAGCCTAACATCTTCCGCGATTGCCGACGGGCTGGCATCTTCGAGGCGCCGTTCGTGATGCCGGCAAGCCCATCGCAGAACGTGGTCGTCCAGGCCCATGCCGAGGGCGGCTTCAGCAAGGCGATCGACCTGGTGTTCTCGATCCTGCCGCCGACACCGCGCGTGCGGATGCTCAGCTACGCAGCGGGCGAGAGCTGCTACCACGACCTCTCGGGCGGTGATGCGCTGCTCGATCCACCGGTCGCGCTGTGTCCGCACGATGGCTCGCCCGACCTCCGGGTCGGCGTCGATGCCTTCACCGTGCTCGTCGACTTCCCGGACGACCACTTCGCGACCGCGGGCGCGATCCCGGCCTCGACCATCAGCCTGGTGCTCGACGGAGAGCTGGTCGCCGCCGCGCTCACGCCGCGCAGCTTCCTCGATGGCGATGGCCGTGGCTACCTGCTGGTCGACGGCAAACCGCCCCGGGTCGCCGCCGACGTGCGCGTCCGGGCGACGGTGACTGGCGGCTTCGTCGGCGAGCGCGCGACGCTCGCCCGGTTCGTGGCACCGGCGCCCCACCTCGAGATCGTCGGCTGCCCGACCGACGGCTGCCCGGTGGTCGCCGGCGTTGGCCAGGCGACCGCGGTGGTCACCGCGCCGGGGCCGAGTGTGCGAACCGTCGTCTTGCGTACGTACGTCGCCAACGTGCTCCAGCCGGGCACCATCTCGGTGATGACGATGCCGGCCGGCGATCACTGTGGGCGCAGCAGTCGTTCCCGGTGCCGGCCGAGGCCGAGGGCACGCTGTGGCGGATCGAGGCCGACCTCGACGGCGTCCGCGACCTGTCGCCCGAGATCCACCTGATCGCGCCGCACCCGCACGCGGAGATCGAGTCGTGCGGCGTGAGCTGCACGGTCGCACCCGGCGCGGCGCTCTCGCTGGTCGTCACCGCACCCGAGGGAATCCGGACGACGCAGGCGCTCGCGCTCGGCCGCCTCGGCAACCTGCCGCTCGCCCCGGTCACCGTCACCCTCGTCGACGTCGACCATGTCGCCCACACGATCACCGGCCGGCAGCCGCTCGTCGCCCCCGCGTCGCCCGGGACCTGGACGCTCGACGTCTCGGTGCTCGGCTATCACGCCGATCAGACCATCCAGCTCTCCGTGCAGTGACCCGCTACGCGGCTCGGCCAGCGGCTCCGCACGCCGGCCTCGCGGGGCGCTCCGCGCCCTGGCCGGACGCGCGCTCCGCGCCCTTCATGGGCTGTGACCTCGAGCGAACCGGAACCCGATGAGGGAGTACCGGTAGCCGGGGACGTAGGCGACGCGCGACGCCGCGCGGACGTCCCTGGCAACGTTGTACCAGGAGCCGCCGCGGAGAACCCGGTTGGAGCCCGCATCGGGGCCGACAGGGTCGATGCCTGGCGCGCTCGTGTACCCATCCGACCAGTCGCTGCACCACTCCCAAACGTTGCCGAGCATGTCGTACAGGCCGAGCGGGTTTGGTGCTCGCCCGCGGACCGGCCGGGTTCCAGCCTTGGTGTGCGGGTACCGCTTGTCGGGCCAGGCGCCCGACGGGCGGCCGTCGGTCAGCTCGAACCCGTGCCCGCTGTTGCCGCTGTACCAGGCGATGGCGTCCAGCTCGGGCGCATCATTCTCGCCGCGGAAGCTGAGGTCACCGACCCAGGTGGCGCTCGTGGTCCCGGCCCGGCACGCGTACTCCCACTCGGCCTCGGTCGGCAGCCTCGGTTCGAGCTCGGGCACGATTCCGCCAAGCCGCTCCAGCAGCTCCGCGCAATCCTCCCACGACACCTGCTCCACCGGTCGCGTGGGGCTCTTGAACCGGCTCGGATTCGCACCCATGACCGCGTCCCATAGCGCCTGGGTGCAGGGTGTGTCGGCCAGCCA
>JAYVRN010000278.1:0-23657 GCA_043776275.1 Myxococcales bacterium
TGAAGAAAAGTTGCCCGCTGTGGCCCGCCCGGCTTACGGATTTCATGGGCACCCCATGGACGCAGCGAACGCCGTCTCCAACGACAACGAGGACCTTCGTCCTCCCGCGGTCCTCCGCGGCACCTCCAAGGGCCTCGAGATCCACGTCGTCGGCTCGGCTGGCGTCGACGCGATCGTCGGCGCGGTGACCAAGCGTCTGGACGAGGCCCCCGGCTTCTTCCGGGGCTCCGATGTCCGCATCAAGGTCGAGGATGGCCCCCTGCCGGCCGGCTGCCTCGGGCGCCTGGACGAGCTCGCGGTGCGGTTCGAGCTGCGGATCGTCGAGGTCGGCGCGCCCCGGCGCGAGAAGCCGATCCAGAGCGTCGAGGCGGATGCCGTCCCGCAGCCGAACCTGGCGGCGGGCTCCGCGCCCTCGCCGGTGACGCCCCTCCTCGCTGATGACGTCGTCGCCGAGGCGGTCGAGGCGGTCGAAGCGTTCGAGGTGTTCGAGGAGGCTCCGACGGGGCTGTCCGCGAACCCGCTCGCCACGCTGCCGCCGGTCCCCGCCGTCCTGGACGACGTCACCGTGATCGCCGAGCCCGTGATGCTGGCGGACTCCGAGCTGGTCGAGCTGGCGCTGGCCCTGACCGCGAGCCCCGCGATCAGCTTCGAGGAGCCCACCCAGACCGCTGTCCCGATCGCCCTCGCCACCACCGCGCTCGAGCAGATCGCCGCCCCCGACACCACGAACGGCACCCGGCTCGTCGTCGGCCCCGTCCGCTCCGGCGTGATCCTCGAGCACCACGGTCACCTGATCGTTTTCGGGGACGTCAACCCGGGCGCGGAGATCCGCGCGCAGGGCAACATCGTCGTGCTCGGCCGCCTGCGGGGCACCGCCCACGCGGGGATCGGGCAGGACGTCGGCTTCATCCTCGCCTTGCGGCTCGAGCCGCAGCAGCTGCGCGTTGGCCGCAAGGTCGCTCGTGCGGCAGACAGTGACACCCCGGCCTCCGAGGCCGAGATCGCCTACTGCACGGGCGATCAGATCGTCGTCGAGCGCTACTCGGGCAAGTTGCCGCGCAACCTCGCCACAAGCATCTAAAGGAGTCCCATGGGTCGAGCAATCGTCATCACTTCCGGCAAGGGCGGGGTCGGTAAGACCACCACCACTGCCAACCTCGGAGCCGCTCTCGCACAGCTCGGTCACTCGGTCGTGCTCGTGGATGCGGACATCGGGCTGCGCAACCTCGACGTCGTGATGGGCCTCGAGAATCGCATCGTCTACCACGTGGTCGATGCGATCCGTGGCAAGTGCACGCTCGCCAAGGCGCTGATCAAGGATCGGCGCATGGACAACCTGTGGCTCCTGCCCGCGTCGCAGACCGACGACAAGGACGCCGTGACGCCCGACGACATGCGCAGCCTGGTCTTCGAGCTCAAGGCGACGCACGACTTCGTGTTGATCGACTGCCCCGCTGGTATCGAGCAGGGCTTCAAGAACGCGATCGCCGGCGCCGATGAGGCGGTGGTGGTCGCCACCCCCGAGGTCTCGTCGATCCGCGATGCGGACCGCGTGGTGGGCCTGCTCGCCGCCGCGGACGTCCCCGCCCGCCTGGTGGTCAACCGGATCTCGGCGGCCCTGGTGAAGCGTGGCGACATGCTCTCGCAGTCCGACGTGATCGAGATCCTCGCGCTCGAGATGCTCGGTGCGATTCCTCTCGATGACGAGGTGATCGCCACCACGAACAAGGGTGTCCCAGCCGTGCTCGAGGGCAAGTCGCTCGCGGCCAAGGAGTTCATCCGCATCGCGAAGCGCCTCGCCGGCCATGAGGTCGAGGACAAGACCCCGGTTGGCTTCTTCACCCGTATCGGTCGCGCGCTTGGCCTTTCGGCCACGCCGGCGTGAGGAGTCAGCGCATGTGGAATGGAATCAAGAGCCTGTTCTCGGGTAAGTCGAGCCGCGATGTCGCGAAGGGTCGGCTGCACCTCGTGCTCGCCCATGATCGCTCCGGTCTCGAAGGTGGGCGTCTCCAGGAGATGCGCGCCGAGATCGCCGCGGTGATCGCGAAGTACGTTCCGATCGATGCAGATGCCGTCGAGATCCAGATCGAGACCCGCGGCCGCCTGGCCGAGCTGACGGTGTCGAGCGCGATCCAGCCGCGCAACGTCTGAGCGGTCTGCTCAGTGGAGCAGGAACCACTTCACCCCGGCGGTCACCTCGAGGTGGAAGTGGTTGTGGTGAGGGCGGTTGAAGTTCGGCGTGAGCATCACGTTGAACACGTGCAGCGCGGCGGCCTCGCACAGGATCGCGCGTAGCTCGAGCGCGTCTGGCGTCGCTGGGCGTGGCTTCGCGTCCTCGCCGCAGGTCTTCGCGCCGATCCGGCCGTGGAAGTCGCGATCCACGTCGAGCGTCTTGCCATCGGACCTGGTGAATCGCCCGGCATCGAGTGCGAGTGCGCCGGCGTGGCGCGAGGCATCCTTGTCCTCGGGCCACGAGTTCCCCGGTGGGCGCCACATCGAGTAGTGGCGGACCTGCACGATGTCGTGGGCTTCGAGGATCTTCGAGAAGTCATCCATCGCGAGGATCAGGCGGCAATCGCCCACCTCGTACGGGCTGGTCTGCCGGCGCGCCTCGGTCTCGTCGGTACGGAACTCCACACCGTGCAGCTTCTCGGTGAGGCGCACCGGTGCACGCACGCCACGCGAGGCGGGCTCGCGCGTGAACCCGATCGCGCGCGACGTGAGCGCGGCCTCGCACTCGTCCTGCGTCATCTGGCCGTACTGCCACGCCGGCGTGGTGGTGGCGTCAGGCACCTTGCCGTAGCGCGACGGCCCGGATCGGCTCGTGCGCTTCTTCTTCTTCTTGCCCTTGCTCGCCTTGCTCGTCTTGCTCGTCTTGCTCGCCTTGCTGGGAGATGCGGCGGGAGAGGTGCTCGTCGTCGCCTCTGCCGGGGTCGCGACCTTCGGGCCAGGCGTCTCCGGTGCGGCGACCTCGGCGAGGCTGGTCCTCCCGAGCAGGGCGATCGCGAGGAGGACAGGCCAGCGCACGGCGTGAACCTATCAGAGTCCTCGCGGCACAGCCCTGCAAACTTCGATGCGCGTTGACCGCTCGCCCGACGACGATACTTGGTGCCATCCGCCTCACCGGTGTCGAAATCGCGTGACGGTGGTGTCTCGTTCTCGCTAGATGAACAGATGGAGCCACGGCCTTCGTTGACGGAGATCCTCGGCGTCTCGCCGTGGCGTACGCGCCTGCGGGAGACGGGACTCGCGCTCCGTGGGGACCCGCACACGCCGCCCTCGCGATTCGGGCTGTCGAGCCTCTCGATCCTCGAGCCGGCGCTCAGCTTCGCGCTGTGGCGCAACCAGCGGCCCCATGGGCGGCTGGTGACGATGTACAACCTGTTCAATCACAGCCCGACGCCGGAGCGTGATGGCTGGAGCGTGCGCAAGCGCCAGGTCATGGACTTCCGCGGCCGTACGCGGACCTACGACAGCCACAACGGTACGGACTTCGCCACGCCGCCGGGCACCGTCGTCGTCGCACCCGCGGCGGGGCGCGTCGCGGTGGTGAGGAGCGAGTTCAACCGCGGCGGGCTCAAGATCATGATCGATCACGGCGAGGGTCTGTGCACCACGTCGGGCCACCTCGCGCGCTCACTGGTGCAGGTGGGTGATGAGGTCTCGCGCGGTCAGCCGATCGCACTCTCGGGTGCCTCGGGTCTGAACTTCCTGAGCTCGTTGCTCGCGGATCCGCCGCACGTCCACTTCAACGTCTGGTTGAACGGCGTGCCCGTGGATCCGTTCGCGCGTGCGGGCGAGGTGCCGATCTGGCTCGCGGGCAACACGCCCGAGCCGAACGACGAGCTGTTCGATGATGGCGCCCCGGACTCCGACTTCGACGACGCCAAGATCTCGGCATGGATCACCTCGTGCGCCGACGGTGTCCTCGCCGCCCGGCTCGCTGCGATCGCGGATCCCTGGCTGCGCGCGTGCGAGACGATGTTCGCCGCGAACTACTATCCCACCAGGTTCTCGCGCCGCGAACACCCGTACGGCGCGGTCCATCCGCGGTTGCCTCGCCTCGATCTGCCGTTCTCGGCGTCGGACTACGACGGCGTCGTGTTCCCGGACGAGTAGCTTGCGCGCCCCCGACGAGACCTACGGACCGCCGGTGCCGCGCGAAAACGGATGGGTGTCGTCATCCGCGCTGCGGGCGCGCAGCTTCTTGCGCGCGGCGAGGTAGCGCTGCGACGAGGCGAGGCGGACCAGGTGAGGAGCAACGCTCGGCCCCCCGGCGAGGCGGAGCGCCACGCCTACGTCGTCGCAGACCAGCAGTCCCGCGCGATCTGCGGCGCGGTGACACGCGGCCACATAAGCGTCCGGATCGAGGCGGGCGAGGTCGAGCTGGGCGAGCTTCTCGGTCATCCGCAGGCGGAGCGCCACCGAGAGCTTCGAGCGCAGCCGCTCAGCCTCGCTGGCGACCTCGCGCTCGACAGACTGATCCGTCGGTGGTCCGAACGCACAACGCAGGCCGGCGATCATCCGCGCGAAGCTCGCCGTGTCGCTGCCTCCCGCGAAGAGCCGGCGAGGGCGTGAGAGCTCGACGATCCGGCCGAGCTCGAAGCGAAGCGCGGCATCACCCGCGAGATCGATCTCGCTGCGCGAGCCCGCGCGAACCGCGGCGAGGGGAGGACCGATCACCACGACGGGTGGTTGGGCGAGCAGCAGCGTGACATCGCGCGCCTCCCGGCGGGTGCTCGCGTAGAGCAAGGTGGGCGGGCCACCGAGCGCCTTGACCAGCTGCGGATAGACAGCAGCGGTCGCGGCATCGCTCGACGCAGGGAGCCGTTTCGCATCCATCAGCCCGGCCTCGACGAGCGCCGCGTTCGCAGTCGGGCAGAGGATCGCGGCGGCCTCTGCGAGCAGATCCATGAGCTCGCCGAGCGGCGCATCGTCCGGATCGTCGATCAGCTCGCGCCGATCCTCGGCATCGAGGGGTGCGGAGTACCCCTCATCGGAGGCCATGGCCCGTGGCGGGTTGCGCTCGAGGAAGGTCTCGTCCTCCGGCGTGAGCCGCGCCCCGAGCGCACGCGCGAGGTCAAAGGCGGCGCGCGCATCGTCGACGTGATCGGTGCGCGAGAGGTTGCGCGCCCAGGCGATCACATCGAACGGATCCTGCGCCGCCTCGACCAGCGCGATCAGCGCGGAGTGCTGTGGGCGGCCCGTGGAGGAGGCGAGCTCGACCAGGCCGCGGCGCGCTGCGAGGGCGCCATCGGACTCCGGCGCGACGTTCACCGCACGGCGATACGCCTCGAGTGCCGCGTGCTCGTTCCCGAGATCGCGCTCCGCATCGCCGAGCCTGCGCCATAGGTTGGCCCGACGCGGATCCAGAGCACCGCGATCGCCTGCGCTGTCCCACGCCGCGAGCGTGGGACGCAACCAGCCCGCCACGCGCGCTGGGTCCCCGGCGGCCACCGCCACTGCGGTCGCACACGCCACGGTGCCCGGATCGCGCGGATGCTTCGCCATCAACTCGGTCGCGAGCGCACTCGCGCGTGCGATCTCCCCGCCGGCGACGAACGCCTCGGCGGCCTCCTCGACCAGCTCCTTGCTCCGCCGCGTCTCCGCCGGTAGGGCGGCGAGGCGCAGACAGGTCTCACCCCGCTCACGCGTGGCGCCACGCTTGCGTTGGAGCGCGAGTAACTTGTCGAGCACGGTGGCGCTGCCCGCGGCGGCGACCTGCGTCCAGCATCGCTCCGCACGTGCCGGATCACCGAGCACATCGAGCGCCATGTCGCCGACGGCATCGAAGAGCCGCAGCCGATCCTTCGCCACGGACGTCGCGAACGCCTCGCGCTCGAGGCACGCCGCGGCTCGCTCGAGATCGCCCTTCTCGATCTCGGCCTCGGCGAGCGCGTGCCACGCGGGGCCGCAGCTCGGGTCGAGCCGCACCGCCGCCTCGTGGTGGGCGAGCGCATTCGCAGGGCGCAGGGCGCGGGCCTCGGCCTGCGCCGCATGCACGAGCCCGAGTGCGACTGCGGACGCGTGGCGCTCGGCGTCGGGATGCTCGGCGAGCGCGCCGAGGTGGAGCGAGGCCTGACGCCACAGCTTGCGCTGGAAGCAGCTCTCGCCGAGTGCGAGCGTGATCGCGAGCGAGCGGCGATCGAGGCGGTGCGCCTCGTGGAGCAGCTGATGGCTCTCGTCCGCATCGCCGAGCGCGGCTATCACCAGCGCGAAGCGATGGACGAGCGGTGCGAGCTTGTCGCCGGGCGTGGTGTCTGGAGCGGCCGCGAGGGTCTCGCGCAGGTGCTCCGCGGCAGCCTCGAGCTTGCCCGCGCCGGCGAGGATCTCGGCCAGCGCGAGGTGCGCGCCGAGGTGCTGCGGTTGCGAGGTCAGGAGGCCGCGCAGCCTGCGCTCGGCGCCACCTGGATCTCCATCGGCGGCCTCCGCGGTGGCGCGCTCGACGGCGAGGGCGGTCCGCGCCTCATCGAGCTCGGTGCGCAGCTGATCGTCCTCGGGTGCGAGCTCGGTGGCGCGCTCGAAGGCTCGAACCGCCGCGCGGTGATCGCCGGCCTCGCGCGAGCGCCGTGCCGCGGCGCCGACGTAGCCCGAGCGATCGGCGGAGTCCGGGAGTGCGGCGGCGTAGCGGAGGAGCGCGGCGGCGTGTACGCGCGGATCCGGGTCGGTCGCGGCTGCCGCGGTGATCCTCTCGAGCGCGGGCAAGTACTCGGGGGCGTCCGCCAGCAGCTCCTCGAGGGCCGCGGTCGCGGAGGCTCGATCTCCGCACGTGTCTTCCAGGATGCCGGCCAGCCGCAACCGGAGTGCAGCCACATCCTCGGCGCTCGCACCGCGATCCATCGCCTCGGTGACGCGCGCGCGCAAGATCTCCGCCGCCTCGCGGCCTTGACCACCTCGCGCGAGCACATCCGCGTAGTCGACGAGCCCGCTGACATCTTCCGGCGCGTGCGTGGAGGCCTGTGCGACGAGGGCGGCTGCTTGCTGCAGCTCACCCGCTCTCTCGAGGGCACGGGCTTGCGAGCGCAGCAGCGCCGCCTTCTCCAGCCCGCCACCGGCTCGCGCCGCTCGCTCTCCGCGCACGATCGCGAGATCGTGCCAGCGGCCGAGCTCGCCGAGGAGATCCTCGAGCGCGCGCCACGCCTCGGTGTCCGAGGGGCGACGCGCGACGATCACCTGATAGATCGCCGCAGCGCGATCGAGGCGGCCGTGGTCGCGATACAGCTTGCCGGCGGCGCGCAGCGCGGCTCGAGATCGATCGTCGTGCGCGAGCTGCCCGACGCGCTCGAACGTCTCCGCGGCCTTCGACCACGCATGCGCGCGCCGGTACAGCCACGCCAGGCGATCGAGGCGATCGACGTTGTCGGGATCGAGCGCGATCACCTGCTCCATGGCAGCGATCGTCTCGAGCGGCTGGTCGAGGTTCTCGTGAACGTCCGCGAGCTCCTCGTGAAACGCCGCCGCCCGCTCGGGATCATCCACCGCGGCGCGCGCCTCGTCGCCGAGCAAGATCGCCAGTTGCTCCCACAGCCCGTGCTCCGCTGCGATCGCGCGCAGCCGGCGCCGCGCCTCCGGATCGCGCGGCGCGTGGCGCACCTCGGCGATCGAGACGCGGAGCACCTGGATCGTATCGGAGGCGGTGTCGTAGCGCTCGGTGCGCTGCCAGCGCCGGGTGCGGTCGTCCTCGGCCATCGCCTCGCGAGTCTACAGTGATTTCGCGGCGCTCGGCATCAGCGATGCGAGACGTACATCGTCGCGAACGCGCCGGGCTTGTTGATGTAGTAGAGGTCGCACGCGTCGGGAGACAGCCACAGCGGCCAATCGATGCCGTCCGTGGACAGCGAATCGATCCGCACCGGTGGGTCGAACGGCATCGCGGTCGAGGTGCGCGTCGCCGTGTAGAGATCGAGCTCGAAGTTCCCGTTCACGCGATCCGACGCGAAGAAGATCTCGAGCTCGTCGTTGGCCACGACGGGAGCGTACTCCCCAGCTGCGGTCTCGATCCCCGCGACGATCTCTGCGGTCCCACCATAGAGCGGCGGCTCACCTGCCGCGCGGTAGATGTCGTCGGTCTGGCTGTCGGGCGAGGCGCCCGAGAGGTACAGCACCCGGCCATCGTTGACCAGGTACGGCTCGTTGCTGCGGATCATGTTGGGAATCACGGAGAGCGGTGTGATCACCGGCTGATCGAAGCTCCCTCCGCTCGCGGCCGCCACGAACACGCGGAGCTGGGACATGCGATTGGAGGAGAACACCAGGTACCGCCCATCGGGCGAGATCGTCGGATAGGAGTCGTAGTGCGTGGCATCGCTGACCCCGGCGAGCTTGGTGTACGAGGTGAATCTCCCGTCGAGGAGGGGCGAGGTATAGAGATCACATGCGGTCTTGAGCCCGCTCGGTGGGCACAGCGAGAGGTACGCCACGCTCTGATTCGGCGTGAACCGCGCGGCTTCCACGCTGTAGGCTCCATCGATCGGGACCTCGGTGCCGGCAGGAAACGGCCGCCCGAGGCTGCAGATCGGCGTGCCATCGCTCGGCCGCTCGACGCGGTTCAGATCGAACACCACGTCGCAGCCCGCCAGCCACCCGAGTGCGCAGCACGCGACAGCTCGCATCGAGCGCCATGGTACCCGGCGGCCCACCAGGACCGCTATCCGTGCCGGCGGATCACGGCCAACAAGTCATCGCCGAACCGAGCGATCTTCGCAGGGCCGAGTCCAGGGATCCGTGCGAGGCCCTCCTTCGTCGTGGGGCGCTGTCGCTCGATCGCCGTGATCACGCCGCGCTGGAACACCATGTACGCCTTCCACTTGAGCTGGCGCGCCATCCGCTTGCGATAGCTCTCGAGCTCGATCGCCATGCTCGAGGTCTTCACGAACCGCCGAGACGGCTGCGGATCGCCCGTGCGTGGTGCGCGTGGGCCGGGCAGGGCGACCGTCGGATACTTCCGGCCGCGCCGCGCGAGCTTGCGCTCGGAGATCAGCTGCTCGATCCCAGCGACGAGCTCCTCCTCACTGGCCTCGGGAAGCGCGCCGTGCTGCGGCAGGTGCAAGAGGCCGTGTGCCGTCATCGCCTTGCACTTGCTCCCGCGCAGCATCTTCGCGAGGTTGAGCTTGCCGATCGGACGCCGCAGCGAGCCCACCGCGTCGAGGATCAGCTGCCGCGCGTCGGCGCCGAGGGCCGGCTGGGCGATCGGGCGCGCCTCGCGGACCTCGAGCGCATGCTCTCGCACGGCGGCCGGATTCACGCACACATCACAGCTCCCGCACGTGACGAGGCTGTGCGCCCCGGTGAAGTGCGCGCACAACAGCTCCTGCCGGCAGGCGCTCGCGTGCGCGTACCGCTCGATCGAGGCGAGGGCCTCCTCGCGCCGCTGCGCACTCCCTGCACCACCCAGCTCGGCGAGCCGCCGCTGCGTCATCAGATCGGCCTGCCCGAACATCAGCACGCATCGCCCGGGCTCGCCATCGCGGCTCGCGCGCCCGGCCTCCTGGTAGTACGCCTCGATGCTGCCCGGCGCCTGGAAGTGCACGATCACGCGCACATCCGGATAGTCCACGCCCATCCCGAAGGCGCTCGTGGCCACCAGCACGCGGGTCTTGCTCGAGGAGAAGCCGCGCTGCGCGCGATCCCTCGCCAGCGCGGTGCGGCCCGCGTGATAGTGCGCGGCTTCGAAGCCGGCTGACTTCAACCGAGCGGCGACTGACTCCGTCTTCTTGCGCGTGGCGCAGTACACGATCGCTCGCCCGCCACCGCGATCGCGCAGTCCCGCCGCTTCGAGCGCGGCGATCGTGGCCACGTACCGCCCCTCATCTCCCCGGTGGTGCTGGACGTCGAACGCGAGGTTCGGACGTCGGAAGTCCCCACGGACGATCGCCGGCTGCCGCAGCGCGAGCGAGCTCACGATCTCGGCCATCACGCGCGGCGTGGCCGTGGCGGTCAACGCGATCGTGGGCACGCGGACGACGTCGCGCAGCTCGCGCAGACGCATGTACTCGGGCCGGAAGTCATGGCCCCACTCGCTCACGCAGTGGGCCTCGTCGATCGCGAGGAGAGCGATCCGGGCGCGAGAGATCAAGCGCAGGAAGCCATCCTGCACCGCGCGCTCGGGCGAGATGTACAGCACGGCGAGCTCGCCGCGGAGCAGCCGGTCGATCACCCCTCGCCGCTCGTCATCTTCCTGGTGGCTGTGCAGCGCCGCGGCGGGGATGCCACGCGCGGTGAGGCCCGCGACCTGATCGATCATCAGCGCGATCAGCGGCGAGACCACCAAGGTCGTCCCGAGCCCCGCTCGCGCGAACATCACGGCGGGTACCTGGTAGCACGACGACTTGCCGGCGCCCGTGGGCAAGAGCACCACCGCATCGCGGCCCGCGACGACCGCCTCGACGGCCTCGCGCTGACCGCCGCGGAAGCCGGCATGGCCGAACACCCCACTCAGGACGGCGAGCGGATCTGTGGCGACTTCCATCCCTGACCACTATCACAGGGGTACGAGAACTCCCCCTTCGACGCCCCGGAGGGCCGCGTGAGGGCCGGGAGGATCTCCGATCTCTCGGAGCTCTCGCAGCTTCGGAGCCCTGGCCGCGAACAACGCCTCAGAAGTCGAACTTGCGGAGGAAGTGATCGTCGTAGCCGTTCGGGTGCTTAACCAGGTAGTCCTGGTGATAGTCCTCGGCGCGGACCCAGGTGGTCGCCGGCTCGATCTTGGTGACGATCGGGAAGCCCCACTTCCCGGTCTTCGCGACGCGGTCCTTGGCCGCCGCCGCGGCCTTTGCCTGCGCGGACGACAGTGTGAAGATCTCCGAGCGGTACTGCGTGCCAATGTCGTTATTCTGTCGGTCGAGCGTGGTCGGGTTGTGACCGCGGAAGTACCAGTGCACGAGCAGGTCCTCGTAGCTGAGCACGGACGGATCGAACGTCACGCGGACGGACTCGGCATGGCCGGTCTTGCCCTCGGACACCTGGTCATAGGTCGCCGACTTCGAGGGGCCCCCCGCATAGCCGACCTCGATGTCCACGATCCCGGGGGCGTCGAGGAGGACGTGCTCCATGCCCCAGAAGCAGCCACCCGCCAGGATCGCGACCTCGCGCGGGCCGTTCGGCGTGGGCGGCGTGGGGGCGGCATGCGAATCGGAGGAGCCGGCCGTGCAGCCCAGGGCGACCGCGGCGGCGAGGAGAAGGTGTCGCATCATGGGAGGTCTACGCGAGCCACGGCCGGAGGTTACGGGAGTCGATCCGCGCGTAACCTCGCGCGTTCACTCCAGGATGCGGGCGCACCACGTGCCCTGCACGTGCCTTTTCCGCGAGGCCCCCGCGCCGCGGCGCTGATCACTCGGCCGGCGTGATGATCTCGGTGACCGCGACGATCAGATCATCGGCCTTGTCGGGATCGAGCTCGAGCGCGTCGACCAGGTCGTCGAGGAGCTCGCCCTCTTCGGGGGCCAGGTCGAGATCGGAGATCGCCAGGATGTACGCGAGTGCGTACGCGAGCTGCGCCGTCGGCTTGCCCACGAGCTGCGCCGCGGTGCTCTTGATCAGATCGCGCCGCTGCTCCGGATCCTCGAGAGGGTGAAACGTGGGCGGGGTGGTCGCGACCTTCGCGTGCGCATAGACCTGCGCCGCGATCGATTCGAACAGTGCGGCCTCGTCCGCATCCTCCACATCATCCGCCGCGACGACGAGCTGGCACAGCGCCACCACGAGCTCGGCCTCGGCGGGCGTGGGACCGCCCTCGTGCCCGTCGTACACGGTGGAGGCGATCTGCTTGTACTGGGCGGCGTCGATGTTCACGCCGCGAACCTACCGCACTCTCAGTACGCGAGGTGGACGTGGGTGCCGTGCCCGCCGATCGCACCGATGTTGCGTCCGTGCTTGATGCCGCCCATCGGATCGTAGAACAGCTCGGTCGGGTGCGTGCCCGCCATCTCGCGGTAGAACTGGCGCATCGCGGACGCGTTCCCGGCCGCGTCGAACGCGCGCCCCTGGTAGTGATACGAGTGCGCCGCGTGCTTGCCGCCCGTCGTGGACGTGATGCGGAGTCCGAGCTCGCGCGCTCGATCCATGCCGGAGGACAGCTGGCTGCCGCCGGCGACGGAGGCGAGGAGATCGGTGGAGATGGTCTGAAACTCGGTGGTCGACATGTGTGGAGGTCCTTTGTTGGCTTGCAGGACCCAGGTGCAGCGGAGATGCCAGCGCGCGCCTGATTCCCACGGGTTCCACACCGAAACCCGCGGTAGACAGATCGGGCACGCGAACGCATGGCGAACCTCGCGATCTCTCGTCGAGGGTGAGCGCGCCTACGTGATCGACATCGACCACGACGGCGACTCCACCAGTCGCCACCCGCCACCAGTGGCCGCTCGATCAGCCAGCCACTACGCGCGACGTCGGCGCAACAGCACGAGCGCCGCGAGCCCGACGAGACCGAACCAAGACGCACCCGCCCCGACGCTGCAGCCATCATCGCTGCTCGGGTTGTTCGGGTTGCCGGTCGGCGCATCGATGCCGGGTGCGGCGTCCACCGCGGCGGGCGGCGCGTCGATCACGCCGGCATCGACCGAGCTATCGGGCACCGCGGCGGTGTTGACGGCGCCGGGCGTGGGCGTGCCGAGGGCGTACGTGCCGGACACCCGCTGGACCGACATGCCGTCCGGCGGCGTGGGCCCCATGCTGTTGTTGCCGCCCGGTGCGATCACCTGCGACGTCACGGTGCCCCAGGCGAAGCAGTGGATGCGCGCGGCGCTGTTGTTGAAGCACACCTGCCCGTTCGCCGGCAGCGCGATGGTCAGTGCGGTCGCGCCCGTGAGGCCGAACTGCGTGACCGCCGTGGCCGTCGCGGCGACGAGGCGGGTGGTGCCTGCCGGGACCGTCAACGCGACAGAGCCGAGCGAGGTGCCTGCCGCGTCGAACAACGTCATCGAGTACGGCGTGTTCGGGAACGATTCGCCATTGGGATCTTCGAGCTCGATGAACTGCGAGGTGGTGGCTCCCTGGTTGGAGACCATGACCTCGCCGATCTTCGCGATGTGATCCGCGGCGAACGCGGAACCAGAGGCGAGGAGGACACAACCGGCGACGACGGTACGCAGCTTCATGGTTCGAGCAGTAACATGGTTCGTTACTCGACGATCACTTTGTCGCTCGCCCCACGCCCGAACGTCTCGGGCATGTACATCTCCTCGGCCTTCGGTGGTGGCACCACGAACGTCCCCGGCGTGGTGGCGCGCGTCACGTACTCGTACGCGTGCACGCCCTCGGCGAGCTCCTGCGTGAACGCCTCGGCGCGCTCGTCACGCAGGTTCTGGTGCTCGTACCACGGGCCATCCCACCACCCGTACGCACCGCGCCCGGAGGTCTCGTCCGTGGCGCTCGCGTCTCGCGGCAGCGGCGGTTGCCCAGCGAGCGCGGGGTTCAGGATCTCGAGGCCCGCGGGGAGCGGATCGACGAGCGCCACGTGGTACCGGCGGTTCTCGTTCACCATCGAGAGCTTCACGCGCACGCGCGCACCCGCCTTGAGGTGCCAGATCGCATCCGGGCCTCGCCGGACGTCCTTCGGATCGTCGATGCCCTCGTAGGTCCGCTCGACGACGAACCCGTAGTCGGCGGCCGCGAGGCTCAACGACGCGGGCGCGTAGGTCATGCCGATCCGGTAGTACAGCCGGCCCGCGCCGTCCTTCTGGATCGTCAGCGCCTGCTTGTCGTGCGCGGCGACCGCGGTCATCGGCACGTTGATCTGAAAGTACGTGGTAGAGCGGCCGCGGAACGGGAGCTCGCCGGCAGCGTCATTGCCGAGCCAGACGCGCGCGACGAAGTTCGGCGTGACCTTCTCGTAGGTCTGGAAGTACAGGTCGAGGGCCAGGAGGGCGAAGGCATTCTCCTGCGTGTTGAGCCAGTGACCGGCGCTCCGGTGCGCGAGCAAGCCGGCGACGAGCTTCGGGATCAGATCCAGATCCGGCTTCTCGAGGATCAGCGCCTCGAGCATCACGGCATCGACGCGCCGGTCGCTCGCGAGGAGCAGGTAGCTGCCATCGCCATAGCTCGTGGTGAAGTTCGCCGCACCCGCGGTCTCGGAGACCTTACTCAGGGCATGGCGCACGATCGCCGTGCGCTGTGCTGCCGCCGCGGGGTTCCCGGCGAACAGCGACAGCAGCCACCCGTTGGTCTCCATCGCGAGCTTCTCGACGCCGCCGGCGTCCGCGATCAACCTCTGGCCCTTCGCGATGTCGAGATCGCCGAGGAGCTTGCGCACGTAGAGCGCGTAGGCCGAGATCGAGCGGCGGACCTCGGGTGAATAGTGGATCGTGTAGTGCGCCTCGATGTCGCGGAGGAACCCGAGCGCCCGCTGAACCATCGCGGTGGGCACCGCATAGCCCTTCGCCCTGGCGCGGGCGAGCGCGCTCGCGACGTGGACCGAGAGGTACGGCTCGGAAGGATAGTTGCGCTCCCAGTAAGCGAAGCCACCATCGGCGTTCTGCATCTGAGCGAGGTGTGCGAGATCGGCGGTGATGCTCGCCTCCATCGCGCCGCGCGAAGGCATGTCCTTGACCTTGAACGCCTCGAGCACGTCGCGGAGCGCCGCGATCGCGAGCATCCGGCTGCTGCGCTGCTCGGCGCAATCGAACGGATAGTGGACGAGGTAGAGCATCGCGTCGGTCAGGGCCTGAAGGTTGGTGGAGGCCGCGGTGATCTCGAGGCCGCCGAACGTGGGCACGACCTTGCCTGGCAGTGCGATCGGCTGGGCCATCGCACCGTCGTCGATCACCCCGTAGGTCGCGAACGCCTCGGTCGTCGCAGGGGTCCACACCGGGATGGCGAGCTCGGCGGCATCGCTGTTCGCGCCTGCGGAGCCCACGATCTGGATGCGCGCCGTGCCGGCGAGCTCGGCGGCGGCGGAAAACTGCACCTCCACGCGATCGTTGGCGGGCACGGTGACCGAGCGGCCCGTGCCGTCGGTGAGCGCGAGGTTGGTCGCGGCGATCGCGAGGCGCACCGTCATCGGTGCATCGGTCTGGTTCTGCACCACCACGGGGAGCTGGAACGTGTCGCCGAAGTTGAGGAACCGCGGCGGGCTCGGTCGCACCATCAACGGGAGCCGCGCGGTGATCGCACTCTCGCCCTTGCCGAACTGCCGGGCGCCGGCGACGGCGATCACGATCACGCGGTAGCGCGTGAGGTTGTCGGGCATGGCGATCTCGACGGTGGCCTTGCCGTTCGCATCGGTCTTGACCTGTGGCACGAACGCGGCGAGCGGGTTGAAGTTCGAGCGCACGGCGATCGGGGTGTTCTGCGCTGGCTCGACGGTGGTGCCGAGGATCCCCGCGTTGCGCGCCAGGGCGATGCCGTCCCGGCCCTTGAGGTTCGTGTCCCCGTTGCGGAGCCCTGCCTCGTTCTGACTGCCGGGGCGCTGCTCGTCCTTCTTCCCCATCTTCCCTTCCTCGAGCGCCATCGCGGTCCCGCTGCCCGCCGAGCGCTCGGCGTCATCCTCGGGATCGAGATTGCCACCCATCGACTTCGGTGGCGGTGGCGCGCCGGGGCCGCCGGGCCCGGGCAGCTTCGCGAGCTTGACGTCGGAGCGCGAGAACCGATCCTGCGAATCGATGCCGCGCATCGCATAGAACGTGTCGATCGGAGTTCCGAACTGCGCGTTCGCGAGCGCGAGGATCGCCTCGTCCACGACGATCACGGCCGCCTCGGCGTCGGCCACCGGCTTGCCCGCGGCGTCGCGGATCTCCACCGCGAGCGAGGTTTTGCCGGCGGGCGAGACCTTGGGTGCTGCCGGCGTGACGGTGATCGCGAGCGTCCGATGGCGCGGGGGGATGGCGAGGTTGACGGAGCCCGAGGCGAACGCTGGCCGCTTCGGCTGCGCGGGATCGGGCTGACCTTGATCGTTCGCGCGCACGGCCATCCCGACGAGATCGACGCGCACGAACAGGTTCGGCGTCATGGCATCCGTGATCGGGACGGTGATGATCTTGGTCGGCCCATCGAGCGTGATCCGCTCGAGCTTGACGATGCCGCTGCGCCGCCAGCTCAGCACGCCCTCGGCCGGATAGAACGGCGTCTGGATCAACACCTCGGCGGTGTTGCCGGGGCTGTAGTCCTGCTTGTCGGGGATCAGCTCGACGCGTTGTTCGCTGACCTCGCGCGAGGGTGGCCCGTCCTCGCCGCCAGACACGGTGAACTGGAGCTTGCTCTGGTTCTGCCGGCCCTTGTCGTCAATGATCGTTGCGGTGACGGCGTACTGGCCGCCCTTCGCTGTCTGGAACGTGCAGGTCCCGGCGGCGGCGGCGATCGTCACCGCGCACGCCTGCGGCTCCACCTCCTGCTGCCGGTAGCTGCCCTTCGCATAGGTCCACTCGAGCCGCACCGCGGTCAGCGAGATCTTCGAGCCCGTGACGAGCTTGCCATCGAGATCCACGCCGATCACGTCGAGCTCGAACGGGGTGCCCTTCTCGACGAACGGGCGCTTCGCCTTGAGCCCGACATAGAGTGACGACGGGTGCACGACGAGCGAGGTCTGTGTCGACCACGTCTGCCGGTTGACATCGGTCACCGTGGCCGCGGTGGTCACCGACATCGGCGTGGCCGGATTCGCCGACAGGAACTCGAGGTGGAGCGTGTGCTCGCCCACCGCATCGGTCTTGCCTTCGAGGCTCCAGCTCGAGGTGCCGCGATTCGCGGCGGTGCGGTACCGGCCGCCCAGGTACGCCTCGTCATCGTCGTAGCCGCCGTAGTCGCCGTCGTACCCATCGAAGCGCTCGCTCCACCACGCGTGCCAGGCCCCGAACTGGTAGTCGTCACGGTTGGGCGGCGTGAAGCTGGTGGTGCTCGCACTCACCGCCCACGTCACCTGCGCGCCGGGGAGGGCGGCTCCGGTGAAGTACTTCGCGGACACCGTGACATCACCGCCGCCACCGACGACGAACGGGCCGTCACTGGCCGCCGCCTTGACCTCGAACTCGGGGCGGCGGAACTCCTCCACGCGGATGTCGTGTGAGAACCCGTAGCTCGGGCGCGCCCGGGGGCCGGTCGGCGAGAACTCGATCCGGGCTCGCCCGAGGTTCGGGGTCTTCGGGAGCGTGAACTTCGCGTCGAAGCCGCCGAGCGCGCTCACCGTGGTGGTGCCCTTCGCGATCTCGTTGTCCTGCGCGTCGACAACGCGGAACGTCAGCCCGGTCAGCGCGCCATCGAGCGGGCCGACGTCCCCGCCCTTGCCGCGATCGCTCCAGCGCATCCAGCCCTTGATCGAGACCTCCTCGCCGGGACGGTACAGGGTGCGATCGTCGAGGACGTGCTCCTGGAGCTGGAGGCGATCGTCGAGGACGCGCTTGTCCCACGTACCGGACGAGTACCAGCCGTTGTTCTCCGTCACGAACGCCACGTCGCCATCGCGGCGCGCGACGAGATAGTGCGCACCCACGCTGGGCGCCGCGAGGGCGAACGCCGCGAGCCCGGTGTCATCGCTCGTGGCCTTGACCCCGGCGGGCCGCAACTCGAGCTGGACGTCGGCGGCGGGCTTGCCGCTGTCGAGCTCGCTCGCGTACGCGTGCATCGTGTCGCTATCGAGATGGACATCGATCCCGAGGCGCGTGGCCTGGACCCAGCTGATCAGCTCGGGCGGACGGGAGGACTCGGTCCACGGTGAGGGTTGGATGATCGCGATCACGTGGCCGAAGCCCTTCGCATCGAGCGCCGCGCTCAGATCCACGTGCGTCTCGGTCAGCAGCTCCTGACCGGCCTTGATCGGCACCAGATCATCGAACACGAGCCGTCCGGGCACCGCCGCGGGCTTGTCGTTGTTCCAGCGCTCGGAGAGGAACGTGCCGTAGCGGTCGTAGTCGGCGGGCGTGACCTTGTAGAGCTGGACCTTGAGCGCCCGGTAGCTGGTGGTGAAGAAGTCGAGCGTCCGGCCGGGCGCCATCGGATCGAGGACCACCATGTCGCTCGGTCCTAAGAACTCGGTCTCGGGATCACCGATGAGGAAGATGCGCTTTTCGCTGCCGCCGAGGGTCTGCCCGAACTCGTCCTTGAGCTTGCCGGCGAGCGAGACGACGTATCCCGTGCGCGGGTGCTTGGTCCCGGTGATCGTGATCGAGGTCCCCGACGCATACACCTTGAGGTCCGGGAGCGCGGGCGTGACCGTCACCTGCGAGGGATCGAATGCGTCGACGTCGAGCGAGTTGTTCAGCTCGAATCGCACCGGCGTGCGCGGACGGCAGCCCGTGTTGCCCCCCCAGCCGCACGTGGCCTCGACGAGCTTGAGCGGCGGATACGTGCGGAACGAGAACCGCTGCGCGAACTTCGTGGTGTTCGGACCTTCGGCGGAGGGTGTGCCGAGGCCGAGCTCCACGAACACCTCGGCGTCACCCGGGAGCTTGTCGGTGGTGCGCAACACGACCCAGCGGCCGTCCTGCTGATCGGCCTTCGCGGCCGCGACCAATGCCTTCACCTCGTGCGCCTTCTCGAGCTCGGCCGCGTCGACGAGCCGCGTGGCGCGCAGGCGGCCGTTGGCCGTGACCGTGAGCTTCGCGAGGACGGCCTGCGGATCGATCTTCTGATCGAACAGCAGAAAGGTCGGCGCATCGAGCTGCTGCGGCCCCGACGCGGGATAGCTCGAGACCAGCTTCGCGCCTGGCGTCTCGAACGAGAACGTCTTCGCGGCGGGGAGCACCTCGCCGGTGGCGCTCTTGGTCCCCGCGGGGATGGTGACCGTGTACGTGGTGGCCTGCGGGAACCGGACCTCGGGGTCGAACACGATCGTCCGCGTGCCGATCCAGCGCCACCGGCCCTTGGGCGTTGGCTGAAGCTGCACGGGCTGGACCTTGGCGGCGTCCTCCTGCGAGGTCACCGCGATCATCGGCTGCGAGAACGTGATGCTGAGCTCGGGTGCGAGCGGGACCTCGCCCTCGGGCATCCAGCGCACGACGCTGAGGCCCTTGCCGGTGGCAGCGGCGGCGGGCGGCGGCCGATCCGTCGGCGGCGGAGGAAACGCGCCGGTCATCACCTGGCCGGTCCGCGGCGGTGGCTGCGAGCCGGGGCGGATCGCGAATGCCGAGAGATCGGCGGGTTCGCGCGTGAGCGGCTTGGTCCGCGCGAGGAGCTGGGTGACCTCGGCGGGCGCGAGCTTCGTGGCGGGCGCGAGGTTCGCGCGATCGTATGCGGGCTTGCCGGCCTTGCCGTTCGACACGCGGAGAGTGAGCCCGGGCGGGACGTCCTTCGCGATCGCCCGGGGCGGTGGCACCGCACTCGGGTCGCTTTTGGTTCCACCACATCCAAAGGCCAGGGCCACGACGACCACCAGCGTTCCCAGCACAGTGCCTGTCCTCACGTTGCCTCCTTGCGACCGGCGAGCAGTGTCCCACACCGACTCCGTGGCAGACTCGGAGGGATGCGGAGGATCGTGTGTGTGGTGGCGCTGCTCGCCCTCGGATGTTCGTCCGACACCAGCAGTGAGGTCACGGGTCCGTATTCTGGGGCGCTGCGTCGCTACGAGGTCGACGTGCTCACGCTGCCCTCGACGACGGCGCTCACCCATCAATTCGCGGACGATCTGAACGGCGATGGAGAGCCCGATAATCAGCTCGGTCTGATCGTCGCCGCGCTGACCCAGACCAACGACACCAACAAGCACGTCCCCGACATGATCGCCGGAGGCTCGCTCGCGTCAGCGCTCGAGTTGCAGGCCGATGATCTCGACGACGACGATCGTGTGGGCGCGCGCTACCTCGGCAGAGCGGCCTCGATGGCGAGCCAGCTCGGCGGCAGGCTGGTCAACGGTGAGATGCTCACCAATCGCACCCGGACCACGAAGGCGCTCGGCGAGGCGGAGGTGCTGCTCCCTGTGTTCGCCGACGCCGATCCCTTGGTCGTCCCGCTCGTCGGCGTGGAGCTCGAGCTCGTCGGCGACGGTGCGGGCGGCTTCGATGGCATCGTGCACGGCGGCATCCCGATCGATCGTGCGAAGGCGATCGCCTACGCGGGCGTGCTCCAGATGATGCGCACCACTCCGTCCTCGCACCTCGTGTTCGCGCGCATCCTCGACACCAACCGCGATGGCGCGATCGCCCAGGACGAGCTCGCCGCCTCCGCATTGCTCGCGGGCTTCATCGTCGATGACATCGCGATCGGGGGCCAGGCGGTGCTGTCCGTCGGCTTCGGTGTGCACCTGTGCGCCGAGGGGAGCTGCGCCCACCCTGCGCCGGTCAACGCGTGCACCGATCGCGTGCGCGATGGCGCCGAGACCGACATCGATTGCGGCGGCGGCGGCTGCCCGACGTGCGCCGCAGGGCTCGCGTGCACCACACCCGCGGACTGCCAGACCGGTGGCTGCGAGAGCGGCACCTGTCGGGCGCCGACCTGCACCGACGGACTCCGCGACGGGTTCGAGAGTGACGTCGATTGTGGCGCGGCCTGCCCGGACTGCACCACGGGGCAGCACTGCGGCAACGGCGAGGATTGTGTCACCGGTCGCTGCAACGCCAGCGTGGGCTCGTCGGGGACCTGCGGAGTGTGATGCGGTGAACGCGATGGTGGTGGCGCACCTGCTACGCTCCACGCGATGAAGCTCCTCGCGCTGTCTCTCGTGATGCTGCTCGGGTGCAAAGGCAAGGACAAGGAGTGTCCGCCGGTGCCGCCGCCTCCCGCGCCCGGCGTCGATCCACTGCTGGTCGATGCGCTGTGCGCGCTGTCGTTGACCCCGCCTGGGCCAGGAACCGGCCACACCTCGGCGGGCGTGGTCACCAACGGTAAGCTGCGCCGCCCGTGGTTCAGCCGCGACTACGATGCGCGGTTCGTGGATCTCGCCACGCTCGAGAAGGATCTGTTCCTGCTCAAGAGCCTGACCACGAACGGGTGGAAAGGGATGATGCCTTCTGGCTTCTGCACCGGCACCGGTCCCGTCCTGGTCTCGATCATCCTCTACAACGCGACCGAAGCCGGCAAGCCGGGCGCGTGGATCCTCGGCGGAGATCTGACCAAGCCGGAGAAGGTGTTCGTCGAATCGGCCACGGTGGACTCGCGCGCGTTCGTGAAGGCCTCGGTGGCTCCCGTGATCGCCCTGCTCGGCCCGGGCACGCAGCTCGAGCAACTCCCCGAGTCCACGTCGTCGCGAACCTCCGGTGTCGACGGCAGCTGGGACGACGCGTTCAAGCCCTGAGCGTGCGAGCCGCTACAAGCAGCTCGTCTTGAAGATCTTCTTGTCGCCGGCGAAGTAGTACGGCGGGTTGCAGCTCGCGGTCGGCCCGCGTGGAGGCGGCGTGCGATCGGCGCTGGTCTTGCGGATCGCGGGGCGTGCAGGCGCGGCGCGCGCAGGTGCCGATCCGCGTGCGACCGCTGGTGCAGCGCGCGTGGGTGCGAGCGCAGCGCGCGCGGGGACGGGTGAGACGCTGGTCGCGGGCGGTGGCACGGCGCGAGGCGCAACCGTCGTCGTGAGCGCTGGACGCTCGACGGTGCGATCGCCCGGCGTGGTGACCATCGGCGCGCTGGCGGCGGCGTGGTGTGGCGGATCGAGATCGCGGCCGAGGAACGCGATGCCGAAAGCGAGCACCACGCCGAGCACGGCACACGCCGTGATCAACGCGAGCGGACGTACGATCCGTGGCGAGGGCTGCGCTGGCGGCGGCGGCTCGGTCGCCACGATCGGTGGCTGCTCGGCGGTGGTGTTGGCACGCAGATCGCCGGGGTTAGCGGCGCGCGGGATCGCCGCGCTCAGCCGGCGCCAGTCTGCCTCCTCCGTGGCGATCATGTGCTCACGCTCGTCGAGAAACAGCTTCCCGGCGGACCGGAGCCAGGTCGCCACCTCGCCGGCGGGGGCGGGCGTCACCGCTGCAACCAGGGCGGCCTCCATGTCGATCGCGGTCGCCCAGCGCTCCTTGGGATCGAGGGCGAGCCCGCGATCGAGCACCTGCTGCACCTCCTCGAGCCGGCGCCAGTCATCTCCGAGCCACGCGCGCTCCTCGCTCAGGGTCTCGGTGACCCGCGGTAGCGTGCCTCGCAGGATGCGCTCGATCTGTGCGCTCTGACCGAGCGACGAAGGATGCAGGCGCCGGCCGGCGAGCAGCTCCCACAACACCACCGCCACCGCATAGACGTCACTCTGCGGGGTCGCGCGGCCGCGGATCTGCTCGGGCGCCGCGTAGCCGATCTTGCCCTTGAACATGCCCGCGCGCGTGACGTGCATCGCGAGCGCCGCCTTGGCCACGCCGAAGTCGAGGAGCCTCGCCGTTCCATCGGCCGCGATCATCACGTTCTGGGGCGAGACATCGCGATGTACGATCTCGAGCGGCGTGCCGAGCTCGTCGGTGGTCTCGTGCGCCGCGTGGAGGCCGGCCAGGGTCTGACATGCGATCGAGACGGCGATCGGGATCGGGATCCGCGTTCGCTCCTCGAACAGCGCCTTCTGCAGCCACGACAGTGGCACGCCGTGCACGTAGTCCTGTACGAGGATCACCTCGTCGCTCATCGTCACCACGTCGAGCACCGGCACCACGTTGCGGTGATGGACCTTCGACGCGATCCGCGCTTCATCGAGGAACATCGCGACGAACTCGCGATCTTGCGCGAGCTCCGGAAGCAGCCGCTTCGCCGCGACGATCCGCGAGAACCCGACGTCACCGATCAGGTGCGCGATGTGGATCGTCGCCATGCCGCCGCGCGCGATCGTGCGATGCAGCTGATAGCGCCCGACGGTGATCGATGGCTCGAGGTCGCCCACGTCCGGCACCGTCGCACGCTCCCGGGTGTCGGTCGCAAGGGTGGCCTAGGTCCACACGGGCGCGTTGTGGAACGACGATTACAGAGTCACGAGCAGGTGACGACGGCGGTCCCCGCAAGATCGCGATCTCAGCGCGGTGGCGTGTCGGGGAGCAGGTCCGTCAGGACGTCGATCGGCATCGTGCTGTCGTTCGCGGCCTTGGCTTCGCGTGCCATCCGTCGGAT
Organism: Myxococcales bacterium; assembly: GCA_043776275.1. GTDB lineage: Bacteria > Myxococcota_A > Polyangia > Haliangiales > Haliangiaceae > JABFXX01. Next base: position 22,936 of record JAYVRN010000278.1, read on the forward strand.
CGCGCGCGCGCATCCACCGCAGAACCGGTCGGTGGGGCTGTTGACGGCACCACAGGTCGCGCAGCCTCCTGGGAGGCCGCTGCCGCAGCCTCCGCAGTGCTTGCGCCAGGGATCGTTGTCGTGACGGCAGGAGGGACATCGGATCGAGGACGCCATACCAGGCGGTTCGACCGATCTGCGCCGTTCGAAAGGTAGGCCTCGTCCGCACCCCTGGCGCTGGAGTACCCTCGGGGGGCTGTACCGTGCACCACGACCCCGAGATCACGAGCTATTTGTTCGAGCACGCACGAGACATCATTCTCGTGATTGACGCTGACGATGGCCAGCTCCTCGATGCCAACCGCGCGGCCGAGGTTGCCTACGGCTACACCCGCGCCGAGCTGCTCGCGCGGAAGATCCTCGATCTCCGGGCCGAGCCCGAGGGCTACGCCCATCAGATGCGCCTCGCAGATGAGGCCGGCATCCAGTTCGAGACGCTCCACCGTCGGCGCGATGGATCACCGTTCGCTGTCGAGGTCAGCTCGCGCGGCGACCTGGTGTCCGGACGGCGGTGCCTGTTCAGCATCATCCGGGACATCACCGAGCGGAAGCGCTTCGAGGTGGAGCGCGAGGAGCTGCTGATCTCCACGCAGCGTGCGCTCCAGCTCCGCGATGACTTCCTGATGATCGCCTCGCACGAGCTTCGCGCGCCGGTCACGAACGTCAGCCTCCAGCTCCAGCAG
>JAYVRN010000279.1:0-6163 GCA_043776275.1 Myxococcales bacterium
CATCTTGCCGCGCGATGGCGATGACGCCGGCGGCTCCGCCGGCACGGGCCTCGACGATTCCTGTCGCACCGGCGCGGATGGCGCCGCTGCTGCCTGGGCTGCTGGCGCCGGCACCGGCGCGGATGGCGGCGATGGTGCTGATGACGGTGGTGCTGCCGGGGCCGCTGGCGCCGGCTTCGTCTCGTGGACCGCGGGCGTGCCGCGCAGCGCTGCCGCCATCTCCTCGCAGCTCGCGAACCGTTTGGCCGGATCGGGATCGATCGCCTTGCGGACCACGCTCGCGATCACCGGATCGATCGCGGGATAGCGCTCCTCGGGTGGCGCGTACGTCCCCTTGACGATCGCGTCCATCACGTCGTAGTCGCTCTCGCCGGCGAACGCGGGTTCGCCCGTCGCCATCTCGTAGAGCATCGCGCCGAGCGAGAACACGTCCGATCGCGGGGTGACATCCTTGGCGCGGCGGAACTGCTCGGGGCTCGAGTACGTCAGCGTGCCCATCCGCGTGTCGGCGTGCGTGGACTTCTTGGCGGTGCTGCTGCCCATTGTCTTCGCGATCCCGAAGTCGGTCACCTTGGGCGTCCGCGCGGAGCCGGCGAGGAGCACGTTGCCTGGCTTGAGGTCGCGATGGATGATGCCCTTGGAGTGCGCGTGGCCGACGGCGTCGAGCACGGCGAGCATGACGCGGCGGATCTCCGCGGGGTTCTGCTTGAGCGTCGCGATCTCGCCGTCGAGATTGCCGCCGTCGACGAGCTCGAGCACGAGCGCCGCGTGGTCTGGCGTCGCGACGATGTTCACCACCTTCACGATATTGGGGTGGTCGAGCTGACTGGCCTGGATTCGCGCCTCGTCGAGAAACCGCTGGCGCACCTCGGGATTGGCGCGATAGGCGGGATCGAGCACCTTGATCGCGTGCCTCGTCTCGAGGATCGAATGGCGCGCGAGATAGACCTTCGCCATCCCCCCTTCCCCAAGCAGGCGCTCGATGAGGTAGTCGCCAATGCGATCAGGAACAGGTTCCGCCACCAACCGACGAGCTTACGTCAGACCGCCCTCAAAGCGCGGCGCCGAAGGTGCGAAACACGTCGGAGGGGCGATCAGGAAGCGGTCGCTCCATCTCCACGAGTACGAACTCCATCAGGTCGCTCATCACTGAGGACAGTACCGATCCTCAGCTGGCGATCAGTGATGGCTGCCGCGGTACGAATGGCTCGGTGGTCAGGTCTGCAGGGCGACGCCAGACGTCGTTGCCTGCCGGTCGGCGTGTACGCGATAGTGAGGTGTGAGCATCTCCGAGGTCGCGCCGGACCGGGGTGGATGCTTCTGCCAGAGGCGTTGCAGCTGATGCTTCTGTCCCGCGATCCCGCGATCCCCCGCGATCCGCACCGCGCGATCCCACCGGGGTTGATGTTTCTGTCAGAAGCGTCGCAGCTTGGTCAGTGCGGGTTAGTCCGAGATTTGTCCGAAGCGACGTTCTCGTCGGTGAAAGGCGGCCGGCGAATCAACCCCGGTCGGGGCGCTTGGACGTTCTCGTCGGTGAAAGGCGGCCGGCGAATCAACCCCGGTCGGGGCGCTGGCGTTCCCGCAAACCGTGCCCCTTGCCCGTCTTTGCGCCGCCCCAGCAGATCACTGGACCGTGGCGGTCTGCGCGGCGACGTCCATCCCCGCTGCCCACGCGACGATGCGGTGGGGCCCGGCCCCAACCGCACGGAAGAACAGATCTGCCGAGTGCGTCCCGGCCGAGATCACGATCGACGACACCGCTGCCTGACAGCTCGCATCGGCATAGAACACGGTCGCATCGGGGAGACCCGTCGCGCTCGTGAAGCCATAGAGCTTCACGACAAGATCGGAGGTGACGTCGGTCGGCGTGCCGAGGTCGCCGCGGCTCTCCACCGTGATCGCGGTCGAGCAGCCGCCGGAGCTCACCATCTGCGGGCCGGTGGTGAACCCGAGCCGTGTGTTCTCGAGTCGCGGAGCGAACGCTGCGGCCGCGAGCTGTGTGCGTGGCGCGGGTAGCGAAGACACCGGCGCCCAGGTCAGGCCGTCTGCACTGGCGAGCACCGAGCTCTGCTCCGCGCCCGAAGGCCCCGTGCCGCCGATCAGGAACATGCGATCACCCGCGACCACGAGTGAGCCGAACGACCGTGGCGGGTTGTCGTGACCGCCCGGCGAGCTCCAGGCGATCCCGTCGGAGGACACCGCGATGTCCGCGACGACGGCGCTGGGCTCACCTCCGACGACCCACATCCGATCGTGAAACACAGCGTAGCTGGATGCCCACACACCGAACGGAACGTTGCCAGCGGCCGATGCCGGGTTGCCATCCGCGTCGTACCAGTGGACGCCATCGATGGTCTGCCAGACGTTGTCGTTGATCCCCGTGCTGGTGTGCTTGCCCCCGACCAACCACATCCGCCCCGCGTACACGAACCCGGCGGCGAGGTCGCGGGGAAACGGCAGGGATCCCGCACGGGTCGCCGTGGAGCCATCAGCGTTGACCCACGTGATGCCGTCCGCGCTCCGCCATACCGTCGATTCGATGGTCGTGGGATCGCCATCCAGAACTTCACCGCCGACCAGCCAGATCTGATCGTCGTAGACGAACGAGATCGTGCTCTCTTGCGAGAACGGTAGATCGCCCACCTTGGTCCAGGTCACTCCATCGGGGCTTCGCAGGACCTCGGTGTGATTCGGCATGGCGGGCGCGTTCACGCCTCCCATGAAGTAGAGCGCATCGAGGAAGCGCACCATCGATCCGTTGCGGAGCTCGAACGGAAGACGATCGCCGTGGTCGGTCCAGGTCACCCCATCGGCGCTCTCGTACACCGTCCTCGATCCGTTTGCCCCGAGCTGCCCGCCGACCACCCACAGTGATGGGCTCGGCGCGCTCTGCACGTCACCGGTCGCGCCGTCGTTGCGCGCGAGCCTGTCGTCGAAGCCAATCCGCCCACAGGCCGCCGCGACGAGGCCAGCGAGCACGCACGGGGGAATCGACCGCTCCATGGTCCCACGGGTGGCTTCATTCGTACCACGAGCGACGAAACCGTCGCCGCCGCAGAGGACTCGAGCGGCGGCGACGTCGCTTCCCCGCCACGCGCAGCGTGGGTTTGGTACGATGGTCGTGTGACCCGTTGGAGCTGCATGGCTCTGTTCTTCGGAGCCTGCGGGTTCGACGTTCCGGCGAATGATCCCGCGTCGAACCGCGATGGCGGGAGCGACGCTCTGCAGCCCGGCGATGCGGCCACCGACGCGACCGCAGATGCACCTCCGGACGCGCCACCCGACGCGCCTCCGGTCTGGACCGACGTCGAGACCCGGACGGTTCCGTGCTCCGGCGTGGATGTCACGTCGAGCACCGTGTTGCTCGCCGGCGTGACCTACCGACTGCGGGGAACCGGGACGTGCACGGTCAACGACGCCAACAACTCGCAGGCCGACCCGGAGTGGCACTACTTCAACCTCGGCACGCCGCGTGACACGGAGTCCGGAGTCGACAACGGCATCGCGATCGATGACGCCACTCCCGGCGCCAGCAAGTTGCCCGCGTGGGGAGCCTACTCGGCGTCGCACACCTACACCGTCGACTGGCTCGGAAGCGGCGCGACGATCACCGCGCGCTATCACGACTCGAACTATTCGAACAACAACGGCTCGTTGATGCTCACGATCCAGGCCCTTCAGTAGCCACTTTACTCGTGCGGGACGATCTCGCAGTCGACCAGGTCGAGGCGCTTGAAGTCTCCCGTTCCCGTTTCGTTCACCGTCCCCCTGACATCGAGACGCAACTTCGGGAGGTCGAACGCCATCGCCGCGCGGCGGAATCGCGTCACGCCTTCCTCTCCACCCGCCATGATGCACGTGAGCTGCTTGCCGTCGGCGGTCGCGGCGAACGACACCTGATCGTTGCCCTGCGACTTGAACACGCAACCGTCGAACGCGAAGCGCTTTCCCGTCAGCTCGACCTTGACCGCGGCAAGCTCCGGCTTCCCGAGGTTTCCGAAACCGTTCGCGGCAGAAAGGCGCGTCGAGAACTGCTCGATGGCACTGGCGGCGCACGGGACGCCTTCCGCGTTGCGCGCATCGCTCGACTTGCAGGCCGGCATCACCGCGACGAGAACAAGGACAAGGGAGGGTTTCATGGCCGCATTCATGCCACCCACAGCGGCTTCGGCGCCGCGATAGAATCGGCAACCCGTCGATAGGATCTGCCGCGCATGCCACGCGCGGGTGTGTGGGGAGCCTGCTCGTCATGGACGTCGCTGTTGGAACGACCGGCGCGGACGATCGGGGTGCAGGTCGTCGTGTCGATCCCGCTGTCCTCGGTCGGATGGCGCACGCACACCCCACCGGAGCAGGTCAGCGGTACCGGGCACTCCTGACCGACCGAGCACGGGTGCCCCTCGGGGATCATCGGCGCGTAACATCCCGCCAGCATGACGGCGAGGCTCCCGCGCATGGGTGGAACTATGCGCATGCGGCGGTGAGGCAGGTCACGAAGAACAGGATCGTGCGCATGGGTCCACTATCCGCGGGATGGCGCCGGGTCAGCAGCCGAGGACCTAACTCTCACCGGCAAGCTAGGACTCCCCGCCTCAGGTGCGTCAGGGATGGAACGGCAAAACCAGGACATCGAGGTCAGGGGTTGTGCCGCGCCCGCGTGGGAACACGGGCCGTTGGCATGCGCATGGTTCGTGAATAGCTGGTCGCGCATGCGTGCATGCCTCCTGGCGCTGACCGGTTGCGCGACGAACCTCTACGGCGGCGCGATGCTCACAGTGGACACCCGCCACCGGGTGTCGATCGAGGCCCAGGCGGGTACGAACGGCGTCGGCGTGGGGAGTGACAGGCTCGGTCGCTCGCGCGTGGGTTGGTTGTTCGGGCTCGAGGCTTCGCTCGGAGTCGAGCTCGGGACCGGCAACCTGCGAGGCGGTGCGGCGCTGATGTCGGTGGGCTACTCGGAGCACGATCACGATGGAGGTCACGCGATGGCGTTCGGCGCACGCGTGCGCGTGGGGCGCGGCATCTATGTCGGACCTGCGCTGCGGTACGCGCGTGACTTCTCGCCAACCGTGCAGACCGTCGGCGGCAGCTGCAGCGACCAGGGCTCCGAGATCTATCGCGGCGGCGGCGCCTCGCTCACTGCCGACCTCGGGTTCGAGATGAATGAGAGAACGCCTCCGCTACTCTCGATCGCCACCGGCGGCCACTATGGACGAACGAGGTACAACCACGTCCATCCGCTTACCGAATGCCCGCCGCTGATGCAGTAGTCGCAAACGCGCAACTTTGTCGCGAACGACCACCGGCCGCATCGCAACTTTCGTCTGGTCATCGAGACAGCGCGCCACGAGCACGTGGAACGACGGCCGGGCGCTTCAATCAACCCCGGTCGGGCGCTCTGCAGTGTGGCGCCGGGCTATCGAGCGTGCGCCGTTCGCCACCGCCGCCCATCGAAGATCGACAGATCGCTGCTGCCGCCGCTGACGACGAGGTAGTGCTCGCCTGCGGTGAGCCCACGCCAGGCGCCGATGGCTCGAGGTTGCGCGGCTACGGTGCGAGCAGCACGGTGCCGAACTGGCGGGCGTCGCAGTACGGCGCCGACGGGCCGTTCATGCAGCCGCACGTGGGTGGTCCACAGCGCTCGAACCACACCAGCTCTGAGGTCTGGGCCATGCCGTCTCCGCTCTCGAAGCCGATGTCGAACCCGATGGTCGACGCGAACGCCGCGGCCGACAGCGTCGACGGGGTCACCGCGATCTCGATCGCGAAGGTCGAGCCGGTCGTGCGGGCGGCCGTGACGAGCTCGGCTGGGGTGAGCTGGCCGCTGCGAAACCCTTGTCGGCGATTCGCGTGATCGACGACGATCTGCATCGCGTCCGCATCGTACTTCGCGTTCGCGAACACGCCGTCGGCATCGAGATACAGGGAGATCGAGTCGTTCTGGTACACCGCCGGCACCGCGCGCTCGCCGAGGGGAAGCACGCCCGTCACCTCGGCGGCGATGTAGAGGTGCGTGGCGTCGTGTGCGACGCTGAAGCGGCCTGTCGAGAAGTCCCCGAGCCCCGCGATCTCGCGCACGATCGCCGTGCTCGCATCGAGGGTGATGAAGCAGGTCGACCAGTCGGACAGCTCACCGTCGATCGAGATCGGCGCCACGCGTGGA
>JAYVRN010000280.1:0-1921 GCA_043776275.1 Myxococcales bacterium
CGGCGGGGTTCGAGGTCGCGAAGCACGCGATCGGGACCGGCGGGCGCAAGCACATCGTCTACCTCGGGCGAAAGCTGGGCTAGCGTGGCGAACGAGGCAGGCAAGAACCCCGTGGTGCGGGATGGCCGTGGACGCTCGATCATCGAGCGCCGCAACCTCCCGCGCGGTGAGGGCAGCACGCTCGCCACCGACGCTTATCACTTCCTGCGATCCGCCTCGTGGACGTCGATCGTCCTGTTGTTCGCCGCGATGTTCGTCGGGACCAACCTCGTGTTCGCGTCCGTGCTGTGGGTGTTCCACGCGAATGTCTCGAACGTCCACGGCTTCCTGGACTACTTCTGGTTCAGCGTGCAATCGCTCGCGACGATCGGCTACGGCGTCCTCGCCCCCGAGGACACGCTGTCGAACACCGTGGTCACGATCGAGAGCTTCCTCGGCTTCGCGTTCACCGCGCTGACCACGGGCGTGTTCTTCGCCCGGTTCTCCACGCCCTCGGCCCGCGTGATGTTCTCGAACGTCGCGATCATCGGCGAGCACGATGGCCAGCGCGTGCTGATGTTCCGCCTGGCCAACGCGCGGATCACCGCGATCGTCGAGGCGAGCGTCCACGTCTACCTGACGCGCGACGAGCTGTTGAAGAGCGGCGAGCGCACGCGCCGGATCTACGAGCTGCCGTTGCGGACGCCGGTCCAGCCGAGCTTCGCGCTGTCGTGGACCGTCTATCACGTGATCGACGCCGCGAGCCCCTTGCACGGCATCAAGGACGGCGATCTCAAGCCCGGGACCGGCAACCTCATCGTGACGTTCCAGGGCATCGACGATCGCCTGGCCGCCACCGTGCACAAGCGGTTCACCTACCAGGCCGAAGATCTGATGTTCGATCGGCGGTTCGCCGACATCATCAAGATCGATCCGGACGGCACGCGCTACCTCGACTTCGCGCCGTTCCACGATACCGAGCCGCTGCCGGCAGGGCGCGCCGGCTAATCCATCGGGGCAGCGGCGCCGGCGAGCGTGTGATCGATCACCACAGGATCGATCCCCAGCCCGTCGGCGAAGTCGAACAGCACCGTCAGCTCGCGCGCCTCGACCACGCCATCCGCGGCCGCGACGATCGTCGCGTGCTGCACGAGCTGCGCGCGCCCCGCGAACGGCACCTTGGCCTTGGCCTCGCCCATCTTGTCGGCGAGCTCCTGGCGGATCACCGAGAGATCATCTGGGATGTCGACGTTCTTGGCGCCGAGCAGGGCGCGCAGGGCGCGGAGCTCGGTCGGTGCGATCTCGCCGTTCGCCGCGGCCACGCACACGCCGGCGCAGAACAGCACGCGGCGCATCAACGCCGAGGTCTCCTCGGTCTTGTCCTCGAGGTAGGTCGGCTCCATCACGCTGAGATCGTGCTCGACCAGTCGCTCGAGCTCGTCGCTGTCGATCCCACGAGAGATCTCCTCGGCGGGTGCGCCCGTGGCACGCGCGAACGCCTGGGAGCGCGCGAACGCGAGCAGCGCCCGGACCCGGAGCGGGCTGTACGGGTGCGTGTCGAAGCAGTCGAGCACGAAGTCCTCGTCGCGCTCGTCGGCACACGCCGCCGGCGTCGCGTGGAGCGCATCGACCTGCGACGTGAACGCCGCGAGGTCGGGCTTGATCACGCCGGCGCCCAGGCCGCTCGCGATCTTGAGCAGGGCGTGGGCAGCAGGCTCCACGGAGCCGGCGCACACCATCCCGGCGCGGTCCGCGGTGACCTCCGCGGCGCGGCACCACAGGTACAGCTTGAGCTGGACCGGGCGGCTGACGAACTTCCCGCCGACGTCGGCGAGCGTCGCGGTGGCGGGCATCGGGATCGCGAAGTGATCGAACACGGCGTGGCCGAGCTCGTGACCGATGACGAACCGCAGCTCGGCGTCGGTGAACGTCTCGAGCATCC
>JAYVRN010000281.1:0-23508 GCA_043776275.1 Myxococcales bacterium
GCTGATCGATCTCGGCGAGGTCGACGACAGCCACGACGACAGCCACGACGACAACCACCTCGCGACCGAGTCGCTGCGGAGGGTGCGGGCCCTGCTCCCGCTCGCGCAGCCGGTGCCAATCCTCGCGCACGGCACGCCGTCCCTGATCCTCGCGTGCATCCGCGGTGGTGCCGGCGACGTGATCGATCTCCATCTCGAGGGAACCGGCAGCGCCCGGGCCGTGGTCGAGCGCGTGTGCCGGGTCCAGCGCGAGCGCACGACGGCTGCCGGGCTGATCGGCGTGCAGCGCCAGATGATCGAGGATCTCCTGAAGGACCTGATCAAGACCGAGCGGCGCTCGATCGATGTCGAGGAGCAGCTCGCCGCCCATGCGCGCGTGAGCGGCGAGGCCGCGTCGGTTGCGGAGTCGCGGAGCCCGTCGGTCCTGCTGGTCGAGCACGATCGGGCGGTCGCGGACGAGCTCGCCGACCGGCTGGAGGCCGAGGGGATCGCGACGTTTGCCTACGTGACGGGCGAAGAGGCGGTCCGCGAGGCCAGCACCCTGTCCCAGACCACGGGCCTGGACCTGGCCCTGGTCGCCGCCCAGTTGCCTGGCATCGATGGGCTCGAGACGGTCCGCCGCCTCCGTGAACGAATCTCCGCCCTGCCCGCGTTTCTCATGACCTCGGTCCTCGATGCCGACCTGGCAGCCAGCGCGGCGGACCTGGGCGTGGTCGGATTTGTTCAGAAACCTCTGGCCGACCTCGACGAGGTCGTCATCCGGCTGGCTCAGCTGGCCCGCGAGTCCCTGGAGCGGGCCAGGGAGCAGGCCTACGTCCAGCGGATCAAAGAGCGCCACGAACGTGTGCTCGAACGGTACCGCTCATTGCCACGAGTGCCGTGATCGGCCTATGATCTCGCGGATCTCTCGATGGCTACGGGTCCGCTCAGTATCAAGCTCCGGTGCGCGTCGTGGCCGCAACTGGCGACCATCTACAAGCGCGACCTGAGCCGCGGGACGATGTTCCTGAAGGCGACGACGCCTCCGGCGCTCGGCACGCCGGTGCGCATCGATCTCACGCTGCCGAGCGCGTCCGTGATCGTACTGACCGGGACCGTCGATCAGCACGTCACCGATCCGCAGCGCGGCGCTGGCGTCGAGCTCAAGCTGGCTCCGATCGCACCGGCCTCGATCTACATGATCGAGAGTGCGCTCGCTTCGGAGGCCAAGCGCCGGAACACCCCTGCTGCCGGCGTCCCGATCGTCGGCGCCACCCCGCCCTCCAGCAGCACGGGACCGCTCGCCGCGCTCGCCGACGGGGAAGAGGTTGGAGCTGCGGAGCAAGAGCTCGTCAAGGCGCTGCTGTCCGAGGCGGACTCGCTCCGCAAGCTGAACCCGTTCCTCGTGCTCGGCGTGGGCTACGAGGCGAGCGACACCGATGTGCGTGCCGCGTTCGGTGAGCTGACCAAGCGCTACCACCCCGATCTATTCGCGCGCTACGAATCGACGCAGCTGCGCCAGGTCGCCGCCGAGATCTTCATCCTGATCCGCGACGCGTACCGCAAGCTCGGTGATGAGACCGGTCGCGCGCAGGCGCTGGCCGGCCTGGGTCGCCCCGCTGCTCCTCGAGCCGTGCCGCTCCGCGCCCCGACGCCCCCGCCGGTGCCGATCGGTCCGCCGCGCCCGCCGACCCCGCGCGCCCCGACCAGCCAGCCGCTCCCCAAGCCGCCCGAGGCACGCCTCCCGGAGCGGCCCGATCCGCCGCCGCTGCCACGCGCGCACACCGACCATGCGCCGACGTCTCGCCCCGGCGAGATGTTGACCGCAGTCCCGCGCCCGACACCGCCGCCAAGCCCGACGCCGACGGCTCCTGTGCAGACGGGCGAGGCGGTCACGGCGCGCCCCGGCGAGACTCCCGCGATCGCCGCCAAACCGACACCGACGACGACACCGACGCCCGCGCCTGAATCGCGGAGCTCGCCCATGCCGATCCCCCGGGTCACTGGCGAGCCGGGACGCTCGCAGCCGACGCCGACCGTGCCGCTCCCGCCCGGCCAGAGCTTCCCCGCCGGCAAGGTGACGTCGAGCTCCTCGATGAAGCCGGCGTCGGGCACCGAACCGCCGCCGCCGGCGATGCAGACCGATCGCAAGCCGATCAACGCGTCGCCGCCGCAGATGCCCACCGACGGATCCGACAGCACCGCACTCGAGGAGATGCTCGACGCCGGCAAGCTCGACGAGGCGCTCGCCGCCTACAAGCTGATGTCGAAGAAGCACCCCGCGGACCGCAGCTTCCGCGCCGGCATCGAGCTGTGCGAGGGACTGCGCGCGCTGACCGCCCGCGATCGTCTCGAGGCGGCGCAGAGGTTCGAGACCGCGCTCGAGATCGATCCCTCCAATGAGCGTGCGGCCCGCGAGCTCGCGGACATGCGGCGCCAGGCGACCAACGAGCGGAAGGGCCTGCTCACGCGGCTCATGGGGAAGAAGGAGTCATAGCGATGTCGCGCATCATCGGCATCGATCTCGGGACGACGAACTCTTGCGTCGCCGTCCTCGACGACAAGCAGCACCCGGAGACCCTGTCCACCGCGGATGGTGAGCGCACGGTCCCGTCGTGGGTGAGCTGGACCGCGAGCGGACAGATCGCCGTCGGGACGCGCGCCCGCCGCCAGGCCGTCACCAACCCGTCGGCCACCGTGTACGGCGTGAAGCGCCTGATCGGCCGCAAGGTCAACGCCGAGGACGTCTCGTGGTTCGCCCGGCTCGCACCATTCCGGATCGTGGCGGCGCCCAACGGCGATGCCTGGGTCCGCGTCCATGGCCAGCCGATCAGCCCGCAGGAGGTCGCCGCGCACATCCTCCGCAAGATCAAGCAGGTGGCCGAGGAAGCGCTCGGTGAGCCGGTAACCCGCGCGGTGGTCACCGTGCCCGCGTACTTCGACGATGCCCAGCGGCAGGCCACGCGCGACGCCGGCCAGATCGCGGGCCTCGACGTGATCCGCATCCTCAACGAGCCTACCGCCGCCGCCCTCGCCTACGGTGCGCACCGGGTCGGCGAAGGTCGTCGGTTGATCGCCGTGTTCGATCTCGGCGGCGGCACCTTCGATATCTCGATCATGTCGGTCGAGAACGGCATCTTCGAGGTGCTGGCGACGGGCGGAGACAGCGCGCTCGGTGGAGAGGACTGGGATCGGCGCATGCTCGAGCGCATCGTCGACGAGGTGTTCGATCAGTACCGGGTCGATCTCACCGGGATCCCGATGGCGATGTCCCGCCTCCGCGAAGCGTGCGAGACGGCGAAGAAGGCGCTCTCCGTCGAGACCGAGACCACGCTGCAGCTCCCGTTCCTCGCGAACGATCAGCACGGCGCGCCGATCAACTACGAGCGCGTGATCACGCGCGAGCAGCTTGAAGGGCTGACCAAGGACCTCCTCGATCGCCTCGAGGCGCCGTGTGCACGCGCGCTGTCCGATGCCGGCCTCAAGGCCTCCGAGCTCGAAGAGGTGCTGTTGGTCGGCGGGATGACCCGCTGGCCCGCCGTCGAGCAGATGGTCGAGAAGCTGTTCCAGAAGAAGCCCTCGAAGGGCGCGAACCCCGACGAAGTGGTCGCCCTCGGCGCCGCGCAGTACGCGGGCATCCTCGCCGGCGATTCGAACGACGCCGCCCTCCTCGACGTCACACCGCACGACATCGGGATCAAGGTCGGAGATTCGCAGTTCGCGGTGGTGCTCCCCCGCAACTCGATGCTGCCCGTTCGCGCGCGGCGCCTGTTCGCCACCACGCACGAGAACCAGAAGTTCGTCTCGATCGAGCTCTATCAGGGCGATTCGCAGGACGTGCTGAAAAACCGCAAGCTCGGCCAGGTCGTCCTCGATGACCTCACGCCGGGGCCACCGGGCTCGACGCGGGTCGAGCTCGTGATCACGGTCGACGTCGAATCGATCCTCTCGGTCACGGCGCGCGAGCCGAAGAGCGGCAAGGAAGCGAGCGTCACGATCCGGCCGTCGGGCGGGCTGTCGCAGCGCGAGATCGTCGAGATCATCAACCGCCGTCGAGCCGAGACCTCGCAGGTCGCGCCGCTGCCCGAGATGAAGAGCGGCGGCGTGCGGGTCACCACGCGTGAGCACTCCGTGCACTCGCTGAAGCCTCCGACGGGCGATCCCGAGAAGAAATGACCGTCGACCCGGCGGTGCTCAAAGTGGCTGACGCGGTCGGCGCACTGATCGAGGCCTGGGGGTTCAAGCGCAACATGGGCCGGATGTGGGCGGTGCTCTATCTCGAGGACCACCCGCTCAACGCCACGGACCTCGTCGATCGCCTCGGGATCTCGACGGGTGCGGTCTCGATGCTGCTGACCGAGCTCCAGGAGTGGGGTGCGATCAAGAAGGCGTGGGTGGTGGGCGAGCGCAAGGAGCACTACGAGGCAGAGACCAACATCTGGAAGATGGTGTCCCGGGTGTTCCGCGAGCGCGAGCTGCAGTGGGTGAAGACCGCGACGGACGCGTTCGATGGCGCCAGCACCGAGCTCGCGGGCGGCGGCGCCGGCGATGCCCGGCACGCGATGATCGCGGCGCGCGTCGCCGGCCTCGCGCAGCTGTCTCAGGTCGGCGCGCACCTGCTCGAGGCGATGCTGCAGGGCGAGGCGATCGATTCGCTACCGATCAAGACGGTGGGCGAGCTCGCGAAGGCCGTGCGCAAGGACGGGTCGTGATTCGTGCCCGCGACCTGACCAAGCACTTCCGCGTGCACAAGCGCCCCCCGGGGCTCGCCTCTGCACTGAAGTCCCTGGTCCGTCGCACGTACGAGACGGTGAAGGCCGTCGATGGCGTGAGCTTCACGATCGAGCGCGGCGAGCGAGTGGGGTTCCTCGGCCCGAACGGCGCCGGCAAGACCACCACGCTGAAGGTGCTCTCCGGCCTGCTGCACCCGACGAGCGGCGAGGTCGAGGTCGAGGGCCACGTGCCGTTCAAGCGCGAGACCAAGCTGCTCGAGGCGATCACGCTCGTGATGGGCCAGAAGTCCCAGCTGATCTGGGACCTCCCACCGTCGGAGACGTACGCGATGAACCGCGCCGTGTTCGACGTGCCGAAGGCGCAGTTCGAGCAGACCCTCTCCGAGCTCACGGAGCTGCTCGAGCTGGGCCCGTTGCTCGACAAGCCCACCCGGCAGCTCTCGCTCGGCGAACGCATGAAGTGCGAGCTCGCCGCCGCCCTGCTCCACCAGCCGACCACGCTGTTCCTCGACGAGCCGACGATCGGGCTCGACGTGGCGATGCAGGTGGCGATCCGCGACTTCGTGCGCAGCTACAACCAGCGCCACGAGGCCACCGTGCTCTTGACCTCGCACTACATGGACGACGTGGTCGCCCTGTGCCCGCGGATCATCGTGATCGATGCCGGCGTGCTGATCCACGACGGAGATCTCCGGCAGCTGATCAAGACGATGGATCCCGACAAGCGCGTGTCCTTCACGCTGACCTCCCCCGTCTCCGACGAAGATCTCGCCAAGCTCGGCACGCTGGTCACCCGCGAAGGCCAGCGCGTGCGGCTCAAGGTCAGCGAGGCCCAGATCCCGTCCGTGGTGGGGCACCTGCTCGGGACCTTGAAGGCAGCCGATCTCGCGATCGAGGATCCCCCACTCGAGGATGTGCTGCGCGTGATGTTCGGCAAGGGCAAGGGCGCCGCGTCGTGAGCGCGACCCGCACCCTGCGGGCGCTGCCGACGCTCCTCAGGATCGGCGTCGCCGAGACCGTGGCCTATCGCGCCGAGTTCCTGGTCTGGATCCTGACGACGACGCTCCCGCTGGTGATGCTCGGGCTGTGGACGAGCGTGGCCGAGGAGGCGCCGTTCCGCGGATACACGTCGGCGGCGTTCGTCGCGTACTACCTCTCGAACCTGATCGTCCGCAACCTGACCGGCTCGTGGGTCGCGTGGCAGATCAGCGAGGAGATCCGGCTCGGCGCGATGTCGATGCGCTTGCTCCGCCCACTCCATCCGTACGTCGCGTTCGCGGCCAGCCACCTCGCGGCGATCCCGTTTCGCAGCGTGGTCGTGCTGCCGGTCGCCGTCGTCCTGCTCGTATCCTCGGGCGGGAGCGCGCTGACCACCGAGCCACTCCAGCTCGCCCTGATCGTCCCCGCGCTCGCGCTCGCCTGGATCATCACGTTCAACGTGATGTTCATGATCGGCTCGCTCGGCTTCTTCGTCACCAAGACGATGGCGCTCCTGAACCTGTACTTCGCGCTGTTCTCGCTGCTCTCCGGCTATCTGCTCCCGATCCCCCTGCTCCCCCGCGCGATCGGCTGGTTCGCAGAGTGGCTGCCGTTTCGCTTCATGCTGAGCGCGCCGATCGAGCTGATGACGGTGCACCTCGATGGTGCGGCCTGCGCACGCATCATGCTCGCGCAGCTGGGCTGGGGCGTCGCCACGCTCGTGCTCGCGCTGTGGGTGTGGAGGCGCGGCGTCAGGAACTTCGAGGCGGTGGGCGGATGAGGCGCTACCTCCGCTTGCTCGGGGTCCAGCTGCGGATCAGCGCGGCCGCCGGGATGGCGTATCGCGCGGACTTCCTCCTCGAAGGCGTGATGGCGATCGCGTGGATGGTGCTCACGCTGCTGCCGCTCGTGGTGCTCTACCAGGGGCGCGAGGCCGTGGCGGGCTGGGACGCCCCGTCGGCGATGGTCGTGATCGCGTACTTCCTCGCGGTGCGCGCCGTACTCGAGGGCGTGGTCAGCCCCTCGTTCGTCGATCTCGTGGAGCGCATCCGGTCGGGCGCGTTCGACTACGTGCTGCTGAAGCCCGTGGACGCGCAGGCGATGGTCTCGGCCTCGCGGTTCGAGCCGTGGAAGATCTTCGATCTCCTGGGAGCGATCGCCCTGCTGATCTACGCGTTCGTGCAGCTCGGGCACCCACCGGCGGTTTCGGAGATCGCGCTCGGCACGGTGCTGTTCTTCGCGGGCGTCCTCGCGATGTACTCGCTGTGGATCCTGTGCGCCGCCGCCTCGTTCTGGGTGGTCCGGCTCGACAACCTGACCTACCTGCTCGGCGCCATCTTCGACACCGCGCGCTGGCCGGTGCAGGTGTTCCGCGGCATGTGGCGGTTCGTGTTCACCTTCATCATCCCGGTCGCCGTGATGACCACGTACCCCGCGATGGCGCTCCTCGGCCGGCTGGATGCGCGGACCGCGCTCGCCACCGTGGGTGGCTCGCTCGGCTTGCTCGTGGTGAGCCGCCTGGTCTGGCGGTCCGCGATCCGGAGCTACACGTCGGCCTCGAGCTGATTACTTCGGATCAGGGAGGCCGCTCTTCGCCGGGAAGCTCGCCTGGATCTGCTTGACCTTCGGGTGATCGGGCCACGGCAGGCCGTACTGCAGGCTCTTCTTCATCGCGGCCGGGTTGATCCGCTTGTCGATGAACGAGGAGTCCTTGGTCATCCGCATGTCGAGCATGACCTCGCGGTCGGAGAGCATCGGGATCGCGCCCTTGCCGGTGTTGAACTCGTCGTTCTGGATCATGCCGTCCTTGTTGACGACGAACGACAGGGTGCGCACGACCTTGCCCTCGGTGCGGAGGTTGCACTCCCACTTGCCGGGATTGTCGGACAGCACGAGATCCTTCTCGGTCTTCGCCGGCATCTCCCACTTGAGCGTGTCGCGCTTGCCCCAGTAGATGTTGACGAGGAACTTCTGGCGGTTCCAGTGGTGGGTCTGCCGCGCGCCCTTCTTGGGCTGGTAGTCGAGCTCGATGTCCTCGGTATCGGCGCCGCCCTCCGCGCCGAGCGCGATGTCCTTGATCTTCTTGCCCTCGGCCGTGCAGCGCAGCGTCGCATCGTTGGGCTGCTGGCCGTTGGCGAACGTCAGGTACAGGTTCGGCATCCGGTACGTGCTGTTGGTCGCCTCGTCGTTCCCCATCCACAGGAAGGCCGAGCCCAGCGTGTCATCGGCGACGTTGCCCCAGGTCTCCCACTGCCCCTTGAGGTGCACGACCTGGACCTTCAGCGTGCGGACCAGGTACTCCTTGTCGTTCGAATCGTCCTCGTAGATCAGGTCCGCGGTGATCTCGCCCACCTGCTTGAGTGGCTTCTGGGAGGTGCCCTGGTTGTCGCAGGAGCCGCTCATGTAGCCGTCCGTGATGCTGACTTCGCACTTGGCGGTGTGGATGAGCTTTCCGCCGGCCTTCCACTCGAGCCGGAGCCGGTCGTTCGCCGACGCCACGCCCTTCAGCTCGACGTGCGAGTGCCAGCCATAGCCATCGCTGCCGGCGCCCACGACCTCGAGACTCAGGCTCGCCTCGTCGAAGATCAACGGCGGCGTGTGCGCGCTGATCGGCAGCGGCTTGTCCGCGAAGGCGACCGATGGAACCACGAGCGTAGCGGCGATCAAGAGACACTTCATGCGACCCTCCCTATGAGGGCGCGACCATAGCGAGGATCAAGCGGGGGCGCGCGGCATCAGCGTAGGATATTCGGCCCCGGTCAGGGGATCGATCAACGTGGTGTCATCCTTGTAGACCCGCGCCGTGGCATGGAGGCGGCCGATCGCTTCGATCAGCGGCATCGCTTGGTATCGCTCGGGCCAGCGCGCCAGGAGCAGCGCTCGGACCTCGGGCGCGTGGCGCGAGCTCATCGCGGGGAACACGTGGTGCTCGACGTGGTACCCGAACCGCAGCGTGAGCCATTCGATCAGGCGCGGCGCCGTCACCGACAGGCCGCTCGCCAGCGGATCGTTGACCGCGACCCGCGGGCTCAGGTTGTGATTGGTCAGGATGAACGACATCACCACGATGTTCGCGACCACGAGCGGCAGCACGTAGATGAACAGGAACGGGACGAACCCGACGACGACGGAGATCGCGGCCCAGAACGCGATCCCGAGGACCGTCTCGGCGATCGCGATCCGCCGCTGACGCTTGGTGAGAAACCCGCTGGTCTCGGCCGCGATCAGCTGGTGGGCGCTCTGGACCGTGAACCCGAGGACCAGGCTCAGGACGCCGCGCCAGCGCCGGCCACCCAGCGAGAACGCATTGACGAAGAACCGGATCCGCGGGCTCGCCTCGTACTCGGCGAGCGTCGGGTAGATGTCGGGATCGTCGGCGAAGTTGGCCGTCGCGTGGTGGACGCGATCGTGCCACGCCGCCCACAACCGCGGCGCCAGCGTGAACGGGAGAAAGCCGATCCAGCCGACGATCTGCTTCGCGATCCGGCCGCGCACGATGCCGCCGTGCATCGCCTCGTGCGCCACGAACGTCAGGCACGCGAAGCTGGCCCCGATCACCACGCCGAGCAGCGGGAACACCGGCCACGGCACCCAGCCTCGCGCGATCGCGGTCGCCGCGACGACGATGATCGCGAGGTGCACCGGGATCCAGGCGACCCGTGATCGGGACGGCGCGAACGCCGCTTGCGGCAGCAAGGGCCGCAACTCGCGGACGTAGTGGGACATCGGCACGAGCGGTGCCCCACCCAGCATCGAGACTTCGGCCATCCCTCAGGATGGGGCGCGTTGCCGTCGTGCCCCTGAACAAGCGGGTCAGCTTCGCGTCACGGTCGCGTCACAACCCGCGTGACGCAACGCGCTGGGGCAACCCGACCGTCAGTCGTGGTTGCCCTCGGCGTCTCTGCGCAGTCCGTGCCTCTCAGAGCGTCTCGAGGAACGCCGTCAGATCCGCCACCTGGCCGTCGGTCAGCTTCGCCGTGTCGGCCATGCCGTGAACCGCGCCGCGATCGCGTAGCAACGCTTCGAGGGTCGCCGCGCTGCCATCGTGGTAGTAGGGCGCGCTCGCCGCGACGCCACGGAGGCTCGGCGTGTCCGACTTCTCGAGGGTGCCCGTGAACTTGTGCTGCTCGTTGTCGGTGTAGTTCGCGCCGTCGTGGCAGGTCCGGCAGCCCTCGGCGTCGAACAGCTTCTTGCCGCGGGCGACCTGGACCACCTCGCGGGTCGGGTTGCGGACCGGCTGCATCTGCTCGACGTAGGCGGTGAGCGCCTCGGTCTGCGGCTTGTCGAGGCCGAACCCGCCGAGGCGCTTCATCGTGCTGGTGAGGCTGGTCTTGAGGTCCGGATCGCCGCCGTCCCACTTGAAAGGGTGCGTGCCGACCATGCGGCCGGTGAGCACCGGGGTCTGTAGCTCGTGCTTCTCGATCCGCCACGACAGGCCATCCGCGCGGTTATCGGGGTGACAGGTCGCGCACGCCATCGCGCCCTGCGCCGAGACCGCGGGATCCGCGCTGTGGAACAGGATGTAGCCCTGGTGCTGCTTGTCGGTCATCGCCGACGCGACCAGCGCCGGTCCGGAGGCGAGCTTGGCCGTCGTGGCGAGCGTGCCCTTGGCATCGACGAACTCGACCTTCTCGACGCTGCGGGAGAACGAGCACCACACGAGGACATTGCCCTCCGCGGTGATCGCCACGCCATCGGGGCCGCACTTGGTGGTCCCGGTGGTCAGGCTGGCGGTCACGCCTTCGGCGACACCGACCTGCGAGGCATTCTTGATCTGCAGGATCGTGTCGGTCCCCATGCCGGCGACGTAGAGCGCGTCATGGATGCCGTCCCACGCGAGCGCGCGCGGCTGGTGCTGCGCGATCTGTGCCGTCACCTGCGACGTGTTCCCGCCCTTGCCGAGGCCGATGAACGCGAGCTGGTGGCTGACCGGAGATTCGAAGCCGCCGCCGTAGCCGCCGGTGTTCTCGTTGCCGTTCGAGATCTGGACCGGGGTCTCGCGCTGGAACGGCACGATCGCCTGGTCCTGGCCCATGAACGTGATCGCGAACGAGGCGCGGGCGAAGCTGTCGCCGTCGCTGCCACAGCCGCGGCACCGCTTGGGCGCCGTGGCGTTCGAGATCGCGATGTGCTCGGCGCGGTGGGTCTCGAGGAGATCGATCTGATCAACGGTGCCGGTGGTCAGGTACGAGACCAGGGCGCGCGTGCCATCGGGCGAGATCGCCAGGCCGCGCGGCTCGCGCCCGAGCGGGCTGCGCCACTTCTCGACGCCCGTCGTGGTGTCGAGCGCCACCATCATACGATCGGCGATCGTGGTGACGAGGAGCGTCTTCTTGTCGGGAGTCAGCGCCACGCCGTACGGCTCGGCCGGGGTCTTGAACGACTGGGCGACCTCGAGCTTGGCGCCGACCTTGACGACCATCACGCGGTCGTTCTTGCGATCCGCGACATACGCGAGACCGCTGGTCGGATCGTAGGTCAGGAGGCCCGCGTCCCGGGTGACCGGCAGCTGGGAGGTGTTCTTGCCGGCCTTGTCGGTCGTGATCAACGCGCCGCTGTCGGCGTCGATCACGAGCGCGCCGTCCTTGGTCGCCATGATCCGCGACGAGGTCAGGTAGGCGGCACTCGGCATCGCCGCGCGGGCACCGCCGATCGGCCGGCCCGACAGCTCGAACGAGGCCGGACCTCGGTTGAAGTCCACGACCTTGCCGAAGGCGTAGGTGGCGGGGAGAGCGAGGGCGAGGGCTCCGAAAACCAGCTTGCGGGCGCGCATCTGTGTGATGGAACGAACGACGCCGCGTCCCGATCTATTCGCCGGTCTATTCGCTGGCCTATCCGCCGATCTGTTCGCCATGCCCCTGGGGACACCGCAAGATCGCGCGGGTTCCAGGTTAGTTGTGTGCGGCCGACTTGATGGTGATCGTCGCCTTCACGACCTTGTCCCCGATCAGCAAGGCATCCGCGGAGTTCTGGCCGGATCGGAGGCTCCCGACCCAGGTGTAGCGGCCGTCGAGGTGGGCCGCGCGGGCGTGCATGACGAACCACTGCGATCCCGCGCTGTCCCGCCCAGAGTCCGCCAGACCTACACCACCCGCCAGATACCCAGGTCCGTCCGCTGTGGTCGCCGGCTCGGCGGGGAGCACGTAGCCCGGCCCGCCCGATCCGGACTCCGTGGGGTCCCCGCCCTGGACCACGAAGCCAGGGACCACGCGGTGGAACTCGAGCCCGTCGTACAGGCCCTTGGTGGTCAGCGACAGGATGCTCGCGACGGCCCACGGGGCCACGTCGGGCCGGAGATCGATCACCAGCTCCCCGCGCGTGGTGGCGAGGTGCCACTCGAGGCTCGCGCCGATCACGGTGCTGACGTCGACCGGGGGTGCCGCCGCGTGGGTCGGCGTGGTCTCGCCCACGGCCTCCCCGAGCGCGGACATGCATCCGCGCGCGGCCTTCGCGCGCCCCGGGCCTCCCGCGAGCCCCGCGCGACAGGCCTCGAGCCCGGCGGCGAGCTTGCGCTTGCCGATCAACTCGAGGAGTGGACCCGAGAGATCTGGATCCTTCTCGATCGTCGCGCGCTCGATCACGGCGGCATCGATCGCCGAATGATCGCCGGTGCCGATCGCCTCGTAGAACCCCTCCGCGGCCTCGACCGCGGTGCCCGCGAACAGCGGCTCGGGTGAAGCGAGCGCGCTGACGAGGATCCCGATCGTGGAGCGATGATCGGCCTCGGTGCTCTCCTTCCATGCGGCCGTGAGTGCGCCGAGCGCGGCCGCGCGTATGCGGACATCCTTGTGCGCGAGCAACGCGCCGAGCTGCGAGCGGCGCTCGGCGAGGCTCCCGATCTTTGCGGCGATCAGGTCCGCGACGAGCGGCAGCCGCAGGTGATCGGGGAGCGCACCTCCGCCACAGGCGGCGACCGGGGCGAGCTGGTTCGCGCCTCGTGCATATGCCGAGGTGGCGAGGCACTCGATCCAGGCGCGCGTCAATGCCGGCGCCTTCGTGGTGGTCGACGCCCACTGCGTGAGTGTGCGGAGCGTGGTCGCGACCACCGGCCGCGCGCCCGACTTCTGCAGGCCACGCAGCCCTTCGAGGATCACGTGGGCCTCGGTTTCGACACCATCATCGAGCGCCGGCAGCCGGCGCACGAGCGCGGTGGCGACGGCGTCGGCCGAGACAGCGTCGGCCTGGTCCCCCGTCAACGCGCGCACCGCCTCGACCGCCACGGACCAGTCTCGATCGAGCAGCGCTGGCGTGAGCTGGGAGCCGGCGGAGCTCACGAGCTTGAACTTCACGATCGCGAGGATCGCCTGCACCCGAACTGCGCGATCGGCGTCGCCGACTCTCTCCAGCAACACCGCGGGCAGCGTGGGGGCCGACGGCGGTGTCGGCACGTGTGCTCTGGCGAGCGCGTAGATCGCCGCATAGCGGGTCCGAACGCTCGCACCGTGCGTGATCACGTCGAGCACCACGGGCAACGTCGCGGGCGTCAGCGCGATCTTGCGCCGACCGTGCCGGGCGAGCGCGATGCCCGCGGCCTCGGCGAGCTCGGGCGGACCGGCGAGCTCCGCGACGAGGAGCGGCTGCGAGCGCTGATCCCCGGCACGACCGAGCGCCTCGATCGCGAGGACGCGCCCCGCCCCCGAGGTCCTGGCGAACGCCGCGTGCAACGGCTCCACGTTCGGGGCGTTGTCCTCGATCGAGAGATCGTCGAGCTCGCGGGCCACGCCGATCGCGGCCATCGCCGCGGCGATCAGCTCGGGATCAGGATCGCCGAGGGCCGTGAGGAGCACGCGGCGCGCATTCGCTCCACCGATCCGCCCGAGGCCGCGCAGCGCGAGCAGCTTGCCCGGACGCCCCCCGGTGCGCACGATCTCCTCGAGCCCGCGCACCCCGTCCTCGCGCTCGGCCTCGGCGCGCGCGATCGAGATCCGCAGCGGCCGATCGTCCGAAGCCGCGGGAGAGACCGTGGGCGCGACGACCCCTGAATTGCCGCGCGTGGACGGGCACGCGGCGAGCAGACACCCGAGACCGACGAAGGTTGCAGCATGCACGCGCGACATCGCCGCATCGTACTCGCGAGGCGCGTTGAGACAACGTGGATCGCGATCGGTTCCCACCAGCATCTCCGACGAGAAACCGCGCGCGTACCCCGTTGCTGCGATCGGCACTGCGTGACATCGTGAAGGCCATGCGTCTCGTCTCGATCGCCCTCGGCCTGTCGCTGTTCACCGCGTGCTCGAGCAAGGAGGAAGCTCCGAAGGAGCAGCCCAAGGTCGTCGCACCCACGCCACCACCGCCGCAGGTCAAGAAGCCCGTCGACACCAAGCCGCTCCCCGAGCTCGCCGCCGATCCGGGCGGCGCCACGGGCAAGGCCCTGCAGGGCACCCGGTTCGGCGGCCTCGGCATCGATGCGCCGCGCGACCTCGCCGTCACCGCCGCAGGCGAGGTCTACGTCGCCGGCTACTTCGATCAGGAGATCGATTTCGGCGGGACGATCGGCAAGAAGGCGCCGGTCCCCAATGACGATCCCAAGGCCAAGGCCAAGACCTCCGACGGCTACCTCGTGAAGGTCGGCGCGGACGGCAAGCTCGCCTGGGCGCAGACGTTCGGCGCCAAGCACGACGACACGGCCAATGGGGTGGCGGTGCGCGGCGACAAGGTCGTCGTCGTCGGCAACTTCCTCGACGAGATCAAGCTCGGCGAGTTCACCAAGAAGTCGCTCGGCTCCGACGATGCGTTCGTCGCGATGTTCGACAAGGATGGATCGATCCAGTGGGCGTGGAACTTCGGCGGCATCGATTCCGACGGCGCGAATGCCGTGGTCGCGTCACCCGACGGCGGCTGGATCATCGGCGGATCGTTCTCGGCGACCTGTGACTTCGGCACCACCCAGCTGAAGAGCCGCGGCGGGACCGACGCGATGCTGGTCAAGCTCTCGGCCGGTGGCGATCTCGAATGGGTGAAGCAGTTCGGCGGCGCGTACGCCGACACGATCACCCACCTCGCCGTGGACGGCCAGGGCAACATCTACGTGCAGGGGCAGTTCAAGGACCTCTCGGACTGGGGCGGCAAGGCCAAGCTCAAGGCTGGCGGTGGCTCCGACAATGACGTCGTGCTCGCGAAGTATGATCTCAACGGCGACTACGTGTGGGCCCAGCGGTTCGGCAACGCGTTCAACGACGTCGCCGGTGGAGTCACCGTGGACCCGGCCGGGCACGTCACGATGGTCGGCTCGTTCGACAAGAGCGTGTCGTTCGGCGAAGGCGACGATCACACCTCGCTCGGCGAGTCCGATATCTTCGTCGCGCGGTTCACGGCGGGTGGGAAGCTCGAATGGGCGCGGACGATGGGTGCCGAGCGCGAGGACATCGCGTTCGGGGTCGCGGCCGATGCGGCGGGCAACACGGTCACCACGGGCTGGTACCAGGGCGGCGTCGATTTCGGGAAGGGGCCGATCACGAGCAAGGGCAACAAGGATGTGTTCGTCCTCAAGCTCGATGTGAAGGGCGCCACGATCTGGGCGCAGGGCTTCGGCGACAAGGACCACGATCAGGGGCGCGCCGTCGCGATCGACGACAAGGGCGCTGCCTACGTGGGCGGCATCTTCCGGTTCTCGCTCGGCGCGGTGTCGCCCGCGCTCGAGTCCGTGCGCGCCGAGGGTGATCGAATTCCGAAGCCGGATACGTTCGTGCTCAAGCTCGATCGCTAGCAATCGCGATCCCCGTCTAGATCTCCTCTCATCGAGGTTCCACACCTCAGGCTCTCGAAAACGGCCGTCCAGCCGTTCCTCTCGTCGCCGAGCGGTGTAAAAGAGCCGCACCTCAATTTTCCAAGGAGATACAGATGGCGAAAGCAAAGAAGGGCAAGTCGGGCGGCGGTGGCGGCAAGCCGGCGGAGATGCTGCTGGTCAGCTCCAAGGTTCGCGGGATGATCAAGGACGCGGGCTGCAACACGGCCGGCGACGCCCTCGACGGCCTCAACGGCTACGTCGCGTGGCTGATCGGCCAGGCGGCCAAGCGCGCAGCTGAGAACGGCCGCAAGACCGTTCGCGCGCACGACTTCATCATCATGTAAATGACGATGTGCCGATCGGGCGCCTCGGGGGCTGGTCCCCTGTGGCGCCCGTCGCATTTTCGGCGCCCACGGCTTACACTGGCCGCAGGTGACGACTGGGGTGCCGATCTACCTGGTGTCGGCCTGTGCTTCGGGCGAGGAGTTCGTCTCCGCGTTTCGCCGCTACGCCGATCGCAATGGCGTGGTGTTCATTCCGATCGCCCAGCCGCTCCCGCCGGGCCGCAAGGGCCGGTTCGCGCTGACGCTCAAGGACGGCGGCGTGATGGTCGAGGGCGTAGCCGAGGTGGTGTCGTCGGCGAAGACCCCCTCGGTGCTCTACGGCCGGGTCGGCATGACCCTCAAGTTCACCGAGCCCGACGACCCGAGCAAGACCACCCTGGGCGAGCTCGAGAAGGCGCGGCTGTCGATGAAGCCGTCGCCGCTCAGCCTTCCGCCGCGCCCCGCCGACGTGCCGGCCGAGCCGCGCCCCGTGCCGCCAGCCGCGGGGGGACGTGTCGATGCCACCAACGCCCTCGCCGAGTGCGTGGTGATCGGCGATCTCTCGGTGCTGACCAGCGACGACATCCCGCCGAGGATGGGCGCACCGAAGTTCGTGGTGCCCTCGATCCCTTCGGTCGTCGGCGGTCGTCCAAAAACGCCGAGCCTGCCGCCCACCCCGACGCCGCCGGCCCCGACGCCGCCGGCCCCGACGCCGCCCCCGCTCAAGGTCCCGACCGGTCAGCAGGCCACCGTCCCCAGGCCGCCCGCGCCACCGCTGCCGCCTCCACGCGCCGCCACGCCACCCGCGGCGCTCCCTGTCGTCGCTCCGAAAGACACCGTGATCGGCATGCAGGCGCTCGAGAAAGCGCCCGCAGCTCCCGTGCTCCCACCCGTGATCG
The DNA here is from genome assembly GCA_043776275.1 of Myxococcales bacterium. GTDB lineage: Bacteria > Myxococcota_A > Polyangia > Haliangiales > Haliangiaceae > JABFXX01. The sequence goes on from JAYVRN010000281.1 coordinate 16,640, forward strand.
CTCCCAAGGACACCGTGATCGGGATGCAGGCACTAGAGAAGGCGCCGGCCAGCGTCGTCGTCGCTGCCACGCCGACCCGGGACGATCCGACCATGCCCACGCCGGCGAGCGTCGCGGCGGCCGCAGCAGCCGCGGGCTCGCGGGACAAGCACGAGGTCCTGCAGACGGTCCGCGGTCCCGCGCCCGGCGTCGACCTGGTGTCGCCCGGCAAGCGCGATCTCAACGAGACGATGCGCGGTCCCGCGCCGAAGCTCCCGCCCGCCGCCGCGCCTGCGCCGCGTCCCCCTTCGACCACGCCGCCGCCGCTCCCCGTCGTCGCGAAGACGCCCACGCCACCTACCGCCACGCCCGTCGTCGCGAACACGCCCACGCCACCCGCCGCCAACCCCGTCGTCGCGAACACGCCCACGCCACCTGCCGCCACGCCCGTCGTCGCGAAGACGCCCACGCCGTCGGCCGCGCTGCCGGTCGTGACGCCGTTGCCTCCCGAGCTCGCCGTCGCGTCGATGTCCGACGAGGACGCCGACGAGATCGACGATGCCGACGAGGCGACGGATCTCACCGAGCTCCCACTGCTGCCGCCCGACGAGCTGGCCGCGCCCGAGGGGACGAGCACCGTCGAGAAGACCGGGCGCGAGCCGCGCAAGACGGTGATGGGGATCGCGGTGGTGCCCTTCGGCGTGCACGTCCTTCCCGCGGCGCCCGCGCGCCGGATCGTGAGCGAAGAGGAGGCACGTGACACGTCGGTGATGGAGGCGCAGGACGAGCTCAGCGGTCCGGTCATGATCACGAGCGCGCGGCCGTCCGAGCTCGGGGGATTCGACGTGCACGGGGCGACGCAGCCCGCGGGGGCCAAGCTGCCGTCCGCGGTGATGAAGGCGACCGTCGAAGAGTCCACCCCGAGCGGCGACTGGACGATCACGCCCGGCGAGCACGGCCCGACGCTCGCCCTCCGCGACAAGCCGCCCCTTCCCGGCGCGACGCCCGCGGTGGAGCTCGGAGATTCCGAGGAGGATGCGCCGATCAAGGCGATCCCCAAAGGGCCGGCGACCGGCGATTGGATGATCGCGCTCGATCCTTCGCAGCCCGATGGCTGGAGCGAGCCGTCGAAGGTCGTCCCCCGCCCGGAGCTGCCGCCCGAGCAGGCAGGGCCGCCGGTCTCCGCGGTCTCGAGCGAGAAGGATCTCGACTCCGAGGCGAAGGTCGTGCCTGAGCCCAAGCCCGAGGAGGCCAAGGTCCAGGTCGATCCCACCCTGATCGAACCGCTGCAGCCCATGCAGCCGATCGATGACTTCGACGACGAGCCACAGCTGCCCCCACCTCCCTCCGCTTCTCACCCCGCGATGGCGGCGCACGAGCTCGGCGACGCTCCGTTTCCACCGACGCCGATCCCATCGCGACCGACGCCGATGCCGATGCCCGGCCCGATCCCCGGTTCGTACATCACGCCGGTGCCCGGCCAGGTTCAGCACTCGCATGCCTCCGGCGCGATCCCGATGGAGCTCACGCACGGGCAACCGCCCCGCTATCCCACCGGATCGCAGTCCTCCATGGACGCACCGGCGGAGAGCAAGCGGCGGATGTTCGTCATCATCGCGAGCGCCGCCGTGGCGCTGCTGCTCGTCGTCCTGCTCGCGGTGGTGCTCGGCGGCGAGAAGTCGAAGGCGGGTGACGAGGCTCCGACGGGGAGCGATGGCAGCGGTAGTGCGGTGGTCGACCACGCGATCACGCCCTCCCCCACTCGCGATGCGAGCGCGGGCACCGAGCCGCAGCTCCAGGCGCCGACCCGCCCCGACGGTGGGAGCGATCAGCAGGCGGTCGTCGATTCCGCACCACCCGATGCGGCTGTGACCGCTGATGCCCCGGTGCCCACGGATGCCGCGGCACAGGTCGCCGCCGCCACCGAGTGCGAGGTCGCGGTGTCCTCGGCGCCTCAGGGCGCGGAGATCGTGCTCGGGAAGGACGTGCTCGGCACCACCCCGGCGACGCTCAAGCTGCCGTGCGGCGTCGAAGCCCGACTCACGGTGCGCAAGCAACGGTTCGTCTCGGTCCAGCGCGCGGTGACCCCGAAGAGCGAGGGCCAGAAGCCCGTGCGGATCGCGCTCGCCAAGGTCATGTTCACGGTCAAGGTCAGCTCGTCGCCACCCGGTGCGAACATCTTCCTCGGCAGCAAGTCGCTCGGGATCACCCCTGCGGCGATCAAGCTGCCCGCCTTCGACCTGTCCACGCTGAAGATCGTGAAGGACGGCTACGCGCCCGACCTCCAGAAGATCACCCCGAAGACCAACAACCTCTCGATCTCCTCGGCCCTCAAGAAGGTCGCGAAGAAGGTCGGCCGGTAGCTTCGCGATGCTCTCGCTCACCGAGACCGCACCCGCAGGAAGTCAGCCACCGCCCGCCACGACCACGGGGCTCGTCGGAGGCCAGCCGCTCGGTCACTTCCGGATCGAGCGGCAGCTCGGCGCGGGTGGGATGGGCGAGGTCTATCTCGCCACCGATGTGGCGCTGGATCGCCCGGTCGCGATCAAGGTGCTCCCCGAGGCCGTCGCACGCGATGCGACCCGGCGCGAACGCCTGATCCGGGAGGCGCGTGCACAGGCGCGCGTCAACCACCCGAACGTCGCGCACATCTACTTCATCGGCGAGGATGACGGCCGCCTGTACTTCGCGATGGAGCACGTCGCCGGCGCCACGCTCGCGGAGCGGATCGCGCTGGGGCCGGTCCCCGCCGAGGATGCGCTGGCGATCATCCGCGCCGCGGCGCTCGGCCTGCGCGAGGCGCATCGCAGCGGCTTCACGCACCGGGACGTCAAGCCGTCGAACCTGATGGTCGATGCGCACGGTCAGGTCAAGCTCCTCGATTTCGGCCTCGCGGCGGGCCGCGGTGATGAGGCGCACGGGGACGAGCCCGGCGCCGGGCCGGTGGCGCAGACCTCGATCGCGGGGACGCCGCTGTACATGGCGCCCGAGCAGGCGCGTGGCGAGGCGATCGATTTCCGAGCCGATATCTACGCGCTCGGGGCGACGCTGTATCACCTGGTCTCCGGCCGACCACCGTTCGAGGCCGAGACCGCGGTCGCATTGATGTCCAAGCACGCCACCGCGGCGCGGCCCGCGTTGCGGCGCCCGAGCGGCCAACCTCGGACAACGATCGCGGCGATCGATCGGCTGTGCGCGCGGATGATGGCGCCGGTGCCGGCGGATCGGTTCGCGAGTTACGACGAGCTGCTCCGCGAGCTGGAGCTGGTCTCGGTCGAGCGCACCCGCCCCGCCGGTGGCTCGGTGCGGGCGATCGCGACCGTGGTCGACCTGATGTTCTCGGCGCTGCTCGGCGGCCTGATGATCCTCGCGGCCTCGGCCCTCGGGATGAATACCGATGACGTCAACGCCAACGCCTTGGTGCTCACCGTCATGGCCGCGTACACCCTCGCTGCGCTCGCGCGTCTCGGGCGCACGTTCGGTCAGATGCTGCTCGAGCTCGAGGTGGTGGATGTCGCCACCGGTGGCAGGCTGCGGTTCGGCCAGGCCGCGCTCCGCGTCGCGATCCCGCTCGCGCTCCCACTCGCGTTGACGTGGACCTCGTTCGTGCTCGGCGTGTTCGAGCGCGAGCTCGAGACCGCGCCGGACCGGATGCTGACGCTCGCCCTGGCGTTCGTGCCGATCGCCCTGATCTGGGCGGCGGCCACGGTTCCGGGCAAGCGGACGATCTGGGACAAGGCGAGCAGGACGCTCGTTCGCTACCGCACGCGCAGCGCGTAGCTATGGGCCGGCGAGCTTGAGGTCGGCGACCTCGGCGCGCACCTTGGCCATGAATGCCTTGCCGGGATCGCCCTTGTCGTTCTTGTAGCCTGGGTCGAGCTCGACGTAGAGCGGGCTCTTGCGGAGGCCCATGACCTCGTAGTGGCCGAGGAGGTGCGTGATCGCGTGCTGGCTCGCGAGCTGACGGATCAAGGCCGCGTCGGCCGCGACCTGCGCCTCGGTCAGTGGATACTTCGCCTCGTCCCCCGCGTTCTCGATCCCGATCGCGGTGTGGTTGAGCCCGATGCAGTGGCGCGCGAACCGCGTCACGGGCTGGAGCTGATAGATCGTCCCGTCGCGATCGACCACGAAGTGCGCCGAGACGTTGACGCGGCCAGCCCGGGCGAGCTCCTTGCGGCTCGCCTCGATCGTGGGTTCATCGAAGTAGCCGCGCGTGGCCTTCGCCGAGCTCCCACCGGTGTAGTGCAGCACGATCACGGTGGGCTCGATCGTCAGATCGCTCGCGCTCGGATCGGAGTGTGTGCGCCGGTAGTCGAGCGTCAGGCGCTCGCGCTCCGCGGTCCACTTCATCGGCGCGTCGACGATCACGACCGCCCGGGCGCCGCCGGCGGCGTCGGCAGCTCCACCGTCACGTGTGAGCGGCGGCGCCGCGTCGCGTGGCCCCACCGGCGGCGCCGCATCCGCGGTGATCGCCATTGGTGGAGCAGATCGGCGCGCCGGCGCGACCACCTCTCGCTCGGGAGACTGCGAACAGCCCGTCCCGAGGATCAGTGGCAGCAGCCAGACGCGCACGCTCTCGTCGTAGCAGCCCTACTTCCAGAACGCCAGACGGCTCCTGGGCTTCGGGGCCGGGACAGGCGCTCCGGCCGCGAGCGCGGCGAGCTCGCCCGCGAGGGCGGCCACCGTGCCGGAGAGCGAGGTCCCCGCCGCGAGCGCCGCCGACAGCCGATGGACGATGTCCTCGACCGCCGAGGCGAGCGCGTCCTGGGTCCCCACAGAGCGCAGATCCTCGATCCATTCGGTGAGGCGCTGGCGCAGGATCCGCAGCGTCGCCAGGTCGGCCGTGCCGCGAGCCCGAGCATCGAGCTCGCGAGCGAGCTCCGCCAGCGACACGAGGTACGCGTCGGGACGGACCTGAGCCTCGTCCTTGGCCGACTTCGTGCGGTCGGCTTTGTCCTCGGCCCGCGCCCTCTCGTGCAAGGCGCGCGCGGGCATCGGCTGCGCCTCGCTCGGGCGCGGCGGAGCTTGCGCGAACGACTGCGGTGGCGTGAACGACTGCGGCGGCGTGAACGACTGAGGCGGCGGGCCCGACGGGGCGTGCCCTGCCGGCGGTGCTGACCGATGCACGCCATCAGGCGCGGCCGCGCCCCGCCCACCCGAGGCCCCGCCGAGCGTGGCCGGCGCGCTCGGCATCGATGGGGGAGCCCCAGGTGCGTGCAAGTTCATCCGCGCCTTCATCGCGTGCTTCGGCGGCGGAGGAGGTGCCGCGGCTCCGCCCTCCCACCCCGCGGGCGACTCCACCGCCTGAACGGCCTGCACCAGCCGTCCACCCGGATTCACGATCGCGGCGCGATCGATCGCGAGGAACGCCGTGAAGCGCGACAGCACGGTGTGCCGCTTCGAGAGCGCCACGATCTCGTGCTCGAGATCGCCTCGCACGCCTGTCGCGTACTGATCCTCGAGATCGCGAATCGCGGCTCGCGCCCAGCTCGCCGCGAGCCAGGTCGCGCCGGTCGCATCCCCCTCGCGATCGATCGCCGTGCACATCGCCTCGCCGAGGCTCGTCCCGGTGACCTCCATCCGCGCCGTGGCCGGTGCCGCACCGTGATAGCGACCCAGGATGGTCACCGGCGCGCCCGCATAGACATCGGGCAGCTTCTTGGGCGCGAGGCTCGCTCCCGCGATCGCGAGGCCGAGGCCACGCACCGCGAGATCCGTGGCGATCGGCGTCCCGATCCTGCGATGGACCTTCGCCATCACGGCATCGAGACGATCCTCGGACTCCACGAGCTCGCACAGCCCACCGCCCGCCGCGGCGAGGCGCTTCAGGAACGCTGCATTCACCGCCTGATCGATCCCGAGCGTGAACATCCGCACGTTGCGCAGGTTCGGCACCAGCTCGCGCAGGATCTGGTCCTCGTTGCCGACCTGACCATCGGTGACCAGCACGATCACGCGCTCGCGATCATCGGTGCCACCCGCGAGCATCGCCGCGGCGCGCCGCAAGGGCTCGGCGAGCTCCGTGCCGCCGCGCGCATCGATCTTCGCGAGCGCCTCGACGGCGCGAAACCGGTTCCGATCGGAGGCCTCGACCAGGTTCCCCGCCGGCACCAGCTCGATCACGTTGTCGAACGGGATCGCGCAGAACCTGTCGCGCGAGGTCAGCGTGTCGATGATCCGCGCCGCCGCACGGCGCGCTGCCACCATCTTCCAGCCGCCCATGCTGCCGGAGCGGTCGACGACGATCACCACATCGCGTGGCTTGGCCGCGATCGTGGTGGTGCTCGGCGGCACCAGCGTGAGCGCGAAGGTTCCACCACGGCCATCGAGATCGTCGACGCACACGAGGCGGGTCCGGAGCGCTGCACCATCGATGTGCCACCGCAGGATGAAGTCGCGATCGAGCCGGTGGCCCGGCACGAACTCGATGATCTGAGCATCGCGGAGCGCCGTGGTCGTGGCATGCAGGCTCGAGTTCACCGCGCGGAGCTCGCCGCTCTCGAGCGCGACCCGGATGCCGAGCCGCACTGGGTTCGGGCAGCCCGGCAGCAACACCGGCGGTGAGATCCGTGACGCGTCGGGGACCGCGGTGGTGTCGGCGGCGGTGCCGAGACCCGCCTGCTCGCCACCCGTGGCGGTGCCCGGCATGTAGCGCGGTGCCACCACGAGCGGGAACCGGAACGTGACCTCGCCATCATCCACGGGGAGGGGCCCCACGAGCGAGAGCCGGATCGTCGCCGCCTCGCCCGGCAGAAGATTCCCGACGCGCAGCGTGAACACGCCCGCCCGCTCCTCCTCGGTGATCGCGGCGCGATGACCGGTGGCGATCGCCTCATCGTACTGTTCGCGCGCTGCGCCGCGCTCCTCGACGATGCCCTCCACCACACGCC
>JAYVRN010000282.1:0-6120 GCA_043776275.1 Myxococcales bacterium
CGGGAAAGCAACCTAGCGCACCCCCCTCCACTCGTCGAGCGCGTTGACAACATCCAAGGCGGGGCGCTAGAAAGCCCCTCCCATGGCTTCCAACACGTCCGCCACCCGCGTCAAGCGCAAGAACAAGCACGAGAAGGCGGGTCGCCGTCGCAAGAACGCGAGCGCCCGGAAGTCGACCCAGTCGACCGCCGAGCTGTTCGCCGGTCTCGGTGAGCCCGGCAAGCCGGCTCCCGCCAAGCGCTAGTTCGGTTCGCGACCCCCTCGTTCTGCCTGTGCATCCCGCGATCGTTCGCGGTATCGATGCGTTCGCATGAAGCTGGAGGCGACGGAGCGCTGGACCCGAGATCGTCTGGTGGCGCTCGCCGCCGCGCTTCACCTGCCTTGCCCGGTACGGGAGAGCTTCCTGTTCGATGCCGACCACGCCTTCCGTGCGTCGTGCACCGAATCCGACACCACGTTGCAGCGCGCGATCAAGCGCGTGTTCGAGCACGCGGGTGTGGGTTGCGAGACGGCGGTGGTGCTGTGGAAGGCCAAGCTCGGCGCCGCGCGCGTGGACTCGACGTGCTCCCGCGCAAGCTGCACGTGACGCTGCTGTGGCCGCGCGTGTCCCGGCGTGCCGTGCCCTCGCGCGCTCTCGAGGCGAACGTGATCATCTGATGCTTCTGCGCGCGGCGCTTGCGCGTGCCGACGGGCGCGGTCGGCGTGACCACGTGCCCTGCGTGCAAGCGCAAGCGCCCGTTCGATGGGCGCGGCTGCAGGACCGAGGCGATCGCCCAGCCCCGCCCGCTCGCACCGGTGCCGGTCCCGGTGGCCACCTCGTGGCAGCGCCTCGGCATCGCGTTCGTCGAGCTCCCGCTCGCCGCGCGGGTGACCGCGTTTCTGATCGTCGCACTCGTGGTGATCGCGCTCGTGTGAGCGATCAACCCGGATCGGCGGACACGCGGTCGACGGAGAACACGCCCTTGATCCGCGTCAGCGAGCGGATCACGCTCTTCAGCTGATCGAGATCCTTCACCGAGGCGTGGAACGTGTTGACCGCGCGCCCGTCCTCGGTAGCGCGGCAGTGGGCCTGGTTGATGTTGACGCCCTGATCGGTGAACGACTGGGAGATGTGCGCGAGCAGGCCCGGCTTGTCGGAGCACAGCACCTGGATCGCCACCTCGTGCTGGGCCTTCGAGTTCCCATCCCACTCGACGTCGATCCGGCGCTCGGGATCGAGATCGAGGCCCTTGTCGCAGTCGCGGCGGTGCACCGTCACGCCGCGGCCACGGGTGATGAAGCCGACGATCGGATCGCCCGGCAACGGGCTGCAGCACTTCGCGAACCGCACGAGGATATCCTCCTCGCCGGCGACCTTGATCCCGGACGACGAGGTCCGCCGCGTGACCTTGCGGAGCAGGGTCTTCAGCATCCCCTCCGTCTTCGCCGGGAGGTCATCCGTCTTCTTCGCGAGCTCGGGCAGCGCCTTCTCGAGCACCTGCTGCGTGGTGATCTTGCCGTAGCCGATCTGGATCACCAGCTCGTCGACGGTCATGCACTTGAGCTCGGTGGCGGCCAACTTCAGCTGCTTCTCCGCCCGCGTCAGCGTGGTGCCGTGCTTGCGCAGCGCCTTGTCGAGCAGATCGGTGCCGAGGGTCACGGCCTTGTCGCGCTGCTCGGTGCGGAGCAGGTAGCGGACCTTGGTCCGGGCCTTCGCGGTCTTGACGAGCTTGAGCCAGTCCTTGTTCGGCTTTTGGTTGGGGCTCGTGATGATCTCGATCGTGTCGCCGTTGCGGAGCTGGTAGCGCAGCGGAACGATCATGCCGTTGACCCGTGCGCCCGAGCAGTGATCGCCGATCGATGAGTGCACGGCATACGCGAAGTCGATCGGGCAGCTGCCCTTGGGCAGCGCCTTGACGTCGCCACCGGGTGTGAACACGTAGACCTCGTCGCCGAACAGATCGATCTTGACGCTCTCGAGGAACTCGGTGGGATCCCGGAGCTCCTTCTGGCTCTCCATCAGCTGACGGAGCCAGGCGAATTTCTTGTCGTCGGGGGCGATCGGCTTGCCCTCCTTGTACTTCCAGTGCGCGGCGATGCCGTGCTCCGCGACGAGGTTCATCTCGCCGGTGCGGATCTGGACCTCGATGCGCTCGCCGCGCGGACCGATCACGGCGGTGTGCAGCGATTGGTAGAGGTTCGGCTTGGGCAGCGCGATGTAGTCCTTGAACCGTCCAGGGATCGGAGTCCAGGTCTGGTGGGCGACGCCGAGGCCCTGGTAGCAGTGCATCTGCGAGTCCGTGATCACGCGGAAGCCGATCGCGTCGTGGATCTCCTCGAACGGGCGCTGGGTGCGCTTCATCTTCTGGTAGATCGACCACAGGTGCTTGGCGCGGCCCATCACCTCGCACGGGACGCCGTTGTCGCTCATCTCCTTGGCGATCAACTTCTCGACGGTGTGGATGTACTCGAGCCGCTCTGCCCGGCTCTTGGCCACATCGGTGGCGAGCTGCTCGTACTCGCCGGGGTACATGTACTTGAACGCGAGGTCTTCGAGCTCAACCTTGACCCACTGGATGCCGAGGCGATTCGCGAGCGGCGCATAGATCTGCATCGTCTCGGCGGCGATCCGCTCCTGCTTCTCGGGCGGCAGGTGGCTGAGCGAGCGCATGTTGTCGAGCCGATCGCAGAGCTTCACGAGGATCACGCGGATGTCGCGCGCCATCGCGAGCAGCATCTTGCGGAAGTTCTCGGCCTGCTGCTCCTCACGGGTGGAGTACGGCAGCTTGCCGAGCTTGGTCACGCCCTCGACGAGGAACGCCACCTCCTTGCCGAACAGCTCCGAGAGCTGCTCGACCGTTGCGCTGGTGTCCTCGACGCAGTCGTGGAGGAGCCCGGCGCACACGCTGGCGACATCGAGCTTCAGCTCGGCGATGATCTGGGCGACCGCCAGCGGATGCGTGACGTACGGATCACCGGACTTGCGGGTCTGGCCATCGTGCGCCTGCGCCGCGAACTGGTACGCCCGGCGAACCAGGGGCAGGTCGGCGCTGGGGAAGTAGCTGGCGACTTCGGAGAGGATCTGGTCGAGCTGATGCATCTTGCGCGAGGGACCCGAGCGACCAGGTTACCACGCACTGCGCCATCGCCCCACTCCCCAAGCCACCCCCCGCGGCCACCACAGGCCTCCCCAGGCGGACGGGTCACTCCGACGCGATCTGGTCCTGGAACGCCCAGATGAACTCGAACGCCTCGCCGCTCCGGCTGACCACGAGCTTGAGCCAGCGCACGTTGGCGTGGAACAGGTCGCGCTCGTAGAACACGAAATCGGCCTTGCCGCGGAACACCGAGAGCGAACCGAGGCTCTGCCGGTTCTTCCAGCCATCGTCGTTGAGCGCCACGATGTCCCCGAACCGGTTGCGCTGCGCCGTCTGCTGCTCGCGATCCCACATCGTGGTCATGATCCTCGTGCGAGCGTGCTCGACGGACTCCGGGATCCAGTGACGGCCCGCATCGTCGGTCAGCGTGACGGTCCACGTGTTGAGATCCGCCCACTCCTGCCACTTGTGATCGATCTGGACGTGAAACCGCAGCCGATCTCGGCTCACCACGGTGAAGCTCGCCTGGTTGAGCAGCGGGTAGCGGTGGTTGTGCAGCACGCTCGCGCGCTGAGAGGGAGCGGCTTGATCGGGCGCTTCGAGCTCCATGTCTCCGCGCACGATCGTGATCTTCTCGGAGCTGCGGAGCGTCTCGGTCGGCTTCGCCAGCGGGTTGGGCTGGATCGCCTTGCCGTGAAACGTCTTCGTGCAGCCCGCGACCGCGAGGCCTCCCACGACACACACGATCAACGCACCAAGACCCCTCATAGCAACAGGTTGTCCCAACCGTCCATCGCCGTCAATTGCGACACGACTGCTGTCCCAGGTCGCGGGCGGTCAGCGCTGCTCAGCCGCGGCCGACCAGCTTGCGGGCATGGGGCTCGGCGGCAGTGTTCCCGTCGACCAGCCGCTGCTGCTCGGCAAGGAGGTAGGGAACGTCAGGTCGATCTACTACCCCGTACCTGCGGGTCAGGTAGATCGCGCGCAACACCGTGTAGGCCCGTTCGAGATCGTCGTTGACGATCAGAAACGGGTACTCGCTGTAGTGCTCGAGCTCGGCCAGGGCATTGTGGAGGCGGCGCTCGATGATCTCGGGAGCGTCTGTGGCCCGCTGGCGGAGCCGGTTCGAGAGGGTCTCGAGATCGGGCGGCAGGATGAAGATCTTCAGCGAATCGTGGGGCCAGCGCGCAGAGAGGGCCGCCCCGCCCTGCCAGTCGACATCGAAGATCATGTCCTTGCCGCGTGCCAGCGCCGCCTCGACCGGGGCCTGCGCAGTGCCATAACGATTCTGGTGGACGAACGCGTGCTCGGCGAACTCGTGGGAGCGGACCATGTCCTCGAACTGAGCCGTGGACACGAAGTGGTAGTCACGTCCGTCGACCTCACCGGGGCGCATCGGGCGCGTGGTGTGCGAGACGGAGAACTCGAGGTTGTCCTTGTGCTCCGCCAGCAGGCGGCGCGTCAACGTCGTCTTCCCCGCGCCCGAGGGCGAGGACACGATCACGAGGACTCCGCGATCCTTCACGCCGGCCATGATAGCCGGGTCACTCGACGTTCTGAACCTGCTCGCGAACTTTCTCGAGCACGGCCTTGCCGTCCACGATGGCGGCGCTGATCTCGGTGATCGTGGACTTGCTGCCGATCGTGTTGAGCTCGCGGCCGATCTCCTGGACCAGGAAATCGAGCCGACGGCCCACCGAGCCGGTGCCCGCGACGAGCGACCGCACCTGGTCGAGGTGGCTGGCGAGGCGGACCAGCTCCTCCGTGATGTCGGAGCGATCTGCGAGCAACGCCACTTCCTGGGCCAGCCGGGCCGGATCGATCCCGGCCGTGTCCTGGCCCTCGAGCAGGCGGGCGAGCCGCTCCTGGAGGCGCCGGGTCAGCTGATAGGGAACCGAGGCTGCCGCGGTCGCGATCTGGGTGCGCAGGGCGGTCAACTCGTCGAACCGGGCGCCGAGGTCGGTGGCGAGGGCCTGCCCCTCGGTGGTCCGCATCCGATCGAGCTGCGCGACGGCCGCCTCGAGCGCGGGCAGCACCGGCGGATCATCCTCGGCGCGCTCCCCGGTGGTCACCACCCCAGGCTGGGCCAGCACGAGGGCGAGATCGGGGCCCGGCAGGCCGAGCTGGGAGGCCAGCGCGGCGAGCTGCGCGTGGGCGGCGGTGGCGGCGGCGGGATCGATCGTGCTCGCGCCCGAGACGCCTTCGCGGACGATGTGGATCGAGACCGAGATCGAGCCACGCTCGATGGCGCCGCGGACGCGGACCGCCACGGCCTCCTCGAGCGCCGGCGGGATCGCGGCGCCGCGGAGCTTGAGATCGAGGAACCGATGGTTGACGGCGCGGATGTCCACGGTCGCGCGCAGGCCGGCCTGCTCCGCGACGCCCCGTCCGAAGCCGGTCATGCTCCTCACGCCCCGTTGATATCACGCGAAGGGTATGGTCCCGGCGTGACGATGCGGTGGATCGCGATCGCGAGCGTGCTCGCCGCCTGTGGAGGTGGTGACGCCGCGGCGCCCACGCCGATCCGGTTCCTCCACACGTTCTCCCCCGACGAGACCGAGCTGTTCAACGCCACGATGGCGGAGCGCGGCCTCGCGGTCGAGGGCGCGCTGGTGCCGTTCGCGCGCGGACAGCAGGTGATCAGCGAGATCCTGCGCGCCAAGGCGGACTGCCCGGATCTGATCCGGATCGATGCGACCTGGCTCCCGGGGTTGCGCGCCGACCTGCTCCCTGCCCCGACCGACCTGACCGCGCTCGACTGGACCCCCGAGGCCGCGGCGCTCGCGCAGCTCTCGCCGCCTGGAGGCGCCTGGTGGGGGCTCCCGCAGACCGTCGATGGGCTGCTCGTGGTGCGGGACTCCGCGAGCCCGGCGCCGAGCTCCGCCAGCATCGAGGATCTGATCGCCGCCGCGCGGGCCGCGCGCAGCCTTGGCCGACGCCATCCACTCGGGGTCCGGGTCGATGGCTACTGGCTGGTGCCGTGGCTGCGCGCGGAGCAGGCGGATCTGTCGGCCAACGCGATCACCGGCGCAGGAGCGACCCG
>JAYVRN010000283.1:0-6120 GCA_043776275.1 Myxococcales bacterium
ACCAGGCGGAGCTTGCCGCTGATGCCCTTCTTGTTCTTCTTCGCGACCTTCTCGTAGTCATCGGCGAAGCCGATCGCGCCGAACGCGATGGTCACGGTCAACGCGAGCCACACGAACTGGTTGCGCAGGTCGCACCACAGGAGGGCGGACATCGCGAGGCAGAACAAGATCAACGAGCCGCCCATCGTGGGCGTGCCGGCCTTCTTCTTGTGCGTCGCCGGGCCATCGGCGCGGATCGTCTCGCCGATCTGCCGCGACTTGAGCCGCTCGATGAACCACGGGCCGATGATGAACGAGAGGACGAGTGCGGTGATCGCGGCGGCGAGGAGGCGGGTCGAGGTGTAGCGGAAGACGCGGAGCCAGCCGATCTTCTCGCCGAGCGTTCCGTACAGCAGGTGGAACAGCATCTAGCGGGTCGCCTCCATGGCAGAGTCCTTCACGGCATCGGTCACGGCGGCGGTCACGGCAAGCTTCAGCGCTTCCAGCACGCGCTCGAGCCGCATGCCGCGCGAGGCCTTGATCAAGATCCAGTCGCCTGCGGCCGTGCGCGCGAGCGCCTGCCGGGCTGCCGCCACCGGATCCGCGGCGATCTCCGCGAGCCCACCGGCGGCATCGATCAACGAGGGTGCGTGCTCACCGAGCGCGATCACGCCGAGCCCGAGTTGCTTCGCGAGCGCGCCGACCTCGCGGTGCGCCGTGGGGGCGTGGCTGCCGAGCTCGAGCATGTCACCGAGCACGGCGATCCCGGTGTGGCCGTGCGAGCGCTCCGCGACCGCCCGGAGGGCCGCGGCCATCGAGGCCGGATTCGCGTTGTAGCAATCGACGATGATCTTGCGGCCTGCGAGCTCCACCACCTCGCCGCGCATGGCGGGCGGGCGCGCGCGCCGGATCCCGTCCATGACCTGGGCGATCGATGCACCCGCGGCGTGGGCGGCGGCGATCGCGGCGCACGCATCGATCGCGGCGTGGCGGCCCACCAGCTGGAGCTCGAGCTCGTGGCGCGCGCCGAACACATCGAGGACGAGGGCGCCGCCGGCATCGAGCGGCTGGTATTCGACGAGCCGGACATCGGCCTCGGTCTCGCCGAACGTGACGTGGCGAGCGTGCGGGCGATGGCGGTGGGCGAGGCGCTCGAGGCGCTCGTCCTCGGCGGGCAGGATCACGGTGCCGCCCTCGCGGAGCCCCATCCAGATCTCCGCCTTGGCCTGCGCGATCGCATCGGTGGTGCCGAGGAGCTCGAGGTGCGCGGTGCCGGCGTTGACCACGACCGCGACATCCGGCTCGGCGATCTTCGTCAGGTACTCGATCTGCCCAGCGCCCCGCATGCCCATCTCGATCACGCCGTAGCTGTGAAACAGGTGCAGCGCGAGCAAGGTCTGCGGGACGCCGGTCTCGTTGTTGAGCGAGCCTTCCGCCGCCACCGTCGGGCCCGCGGCGGACAGGGCCGCGCGCGTCAGCTCCTTCGTCGTCGTCTTGCCGGCGGAGCCCGTGATCGCGACGATCTTCCGCCCCTCGGCCGCCCAGGCGCGGCGATGCGCCCGCGCGATCTTCCCGACGGCGATGCGCGTATCGCTCACCAGGATCTGCGGGACGGGTACGTCGACGAGATGGTCGACGAGCACCGCGACCGCGCCGGTCTCCACGGCCTTGGCGCAAAACGCATGGCCATCGTGCTGCTCGCCGCGGATCGCCACATATAGCGCGCCCGCCAGCGCCTTGCGTGAATCGATCACCACGCGCCCGATCAGGTTCTCCGGCGCGTGCGGTGCGGTGGAGGCGCGCTTGCCGCCCGCCATCGTGACCTCTCCGCCGGCATCGCGCGCGAGCCCGGCGAGCAACCGCGTCTCGCGCAGCTCGCAGGACTCGGCGGCGTGCTCGCGATCATCGAAGTGGTGCTTGGTGGTGCCGACGATCTGGTAGTCCTCGTGGCCCTTGCCGGCGATGCACACCACATCGCCTGGGACCGCCTCGGCGATCGCGGCGCGGATCGCGATCGCACGATCCACCTCGACCAGGAACGCCTTGGGCACGCCGGGCAGGATCTGATCGATGATCGTGCGCGGCTCCTCGGTTCGTGGGTTGTCACTCGTGACCACCGCGAGGTCCGCGAGCTCGGCCACGGCGGCGCCCATCTTCGGGCGCTTGGTGGGATCGCGATCCCCGCCGCACCCGAACACGCAGATCAACCGGCCACGCGTCAGCGGGCGGAGCGCGGACAGCACATTGCGCAGCGCATCCGGTGTGTGCGCGTAGTCCACGAAGATGTCGAGGTCCACCTTGTTCGCCACGCGCTCGACCCGACCGGGCACGCCCACGAGGTTGGCGATCCCGGCGGCGATCACCGCGTGCTCGAGACCCAGCGCCTCGCCGATGCCGACGGCGAGCGCGAGGTTGTCCACGTTGTAGCGACCGATCAGGGGCGCAGCCGCGATCGCGAGCTCCCCCCGAGGCGTGGCGATCAGCGCGTGGATCCCACGGACCGAGGAGTCCTGCTCGATCACCCGGATCTCGATCGCGCGATCCTGCGGGCGATCGGCGCTGACGCGGAGCACCCGACCTGGTGCGCCCGTCGCCATCCCCGGACCCTCGGGATCGTCGACATTGACCACCGCGGTGCCTCCCGCGAGGTGGCCGCTGAACAGGCGACGCTTCGCATCGCGATACGCCTCCATCGAGCCGTGGACGTCGAGGTGATCCTGCGTGAGGTTCGAGAACGCGGCGACCGTGAAGTCGATGCCCGCGATCCGATCCATCGAGATCGCGATCGACGACACCTCCATCACCACGTGCGTGACGCCGTCGGCGCGCATCTTCGCGAACGTCTCGTGCAGCACCTGGGGCGTCGGGGTGGTGTACGGCGCATCGAACGAGGTGGTGCCCCAGCGATACGTCACCGTGCCGATCACGCCGACCTTGTGACCCGCGGCCGCGAGGATGCCCTCCACGAGGTACGTGGTGGTGGTCTTGCCGTTGGTGCCGGTGATCCCGATCAGGGTCATCGCCTTCGCCGGCTCGCCGAGCGCCTTGCCCACCAGCACGCCGAGGGCGACCGCCCCCGAAGGCACCACGACTTGCGGGATCCGCACGCCGAGCTGCTCGTGCTCGACGACGATCGCCGCGGCGCCCTTCTCGATCGCCGTGGCTACGAACGCGTGACCATCGCTCCGTAGTCCCTTGACCGCGACGAACACGTCGGCCGGGCCGACCTCGCGGGAATCGCTGGTGACCTTGGCGATCGCGACGCTCTCCGCGCCCGGGTCACAGACCAGGCGTGCGCCGGTCAGCCCTTGGATGAGGTCGCGAAGCGTCATACCGATCGAACGCGCAGCCTCACCGATTTCGTGCAGCGAGGCAAGCTGTCACGGAGCCGTGGCCCCGTCGGAGAACGTCAGCGTGATCCGCGCCGGCGCCGCCACCGATCCGGGCGCTGGATCCTGTGCGATCACGCGTCCGGACCCCGTGACATCCACGGGCAGATGGGTCTCGCGGGCGAGATCGAGTGCGCGCGCCACGCCGAGCCCACGGAAGTCCGGAATCACGATCCCACCGGCCACCGGCGAGGGCTCCGGGGCGGCTGCGGGCGCATCGACGACAGGTGCAGGCGCCGCGGCGACGACGGCGGCGGGCTTGGCGGCGGCCAGCGGCACGGGCTTGGGAGCAGGTGTCGGGATGATGCAGGTCTTCGGCGTCGGATCGAGCAACGGATTGACCCCGGGGACCGGAGGCGGGCAGACGATCGTGGTGCCCGGCACGCCGAGGTAGCGCAGCGATTCGCTCGCCACCGTCGCGAACACGGGACCCGCGACCAGGCCGCCGAAGTAGTCACCGCCGCTCGGCTCGTCGATCATGACGACGATCGCGAGGCGCGGCTTGTCGATCGGAGCGAGGCCGGCGAACGAGGACAGATAGCGATGCTCGGCGTACTTCTTCGTCGCCTGATCGTACTTGTGCGCGGTGCCGGTCTTACCGCCGCAGCGGAAGCCGGGAACGATGATGTCCTTCGCGGTCCCGCCTTCCTTGCCACCCTCGAACACGGTGGCGAGGATCTTCCGCATCGACTCGGCGGTCGCCCCGCTGACCATCTGCTTGGTCTCGCCGAGCGGCTGGTACAGCACGGTGCCATCGGGATCGGTGATCTTGTCGATGATCCGGGGCGGGTGGTAGACGCCGCCGTTGCCGATCGCCGCGAGCGCAGCGGCGACCTGCGTCGGCGTCACGGTCAGGCCGTAGCCGAACGCGATCGTCGCGAGCTCGATGTCGCGCCAGCCGCCGCCGTCGCGGAGCGTGCCGCGCTGCTCGCCGGGGAGCTCGATGCCCGTGCGCGCTCCGAACCCGAACTGCTTGAGATAGCCGTACAGCTTCTCGCGACCGAGGCGCATCGCGATCTTCGCGGCCCCGACGTTCGACGAGTGCTTGATGATCTCGCTGACCGTCAGGTACTTGTACGGATGGACGTCGCGGATCGTCTTCGGGCCGACCTGCATCGCGCCGTTCTGCACATCAAACTCGGTCTCCGCCTTGACGGTGCCGTCCTCGATCGCGGCGGCCACCGTGAACACCTTCATCACCGAGCCCGCCTCGAACACATCCGTCACCGGGCGGTTGCGCGCGGCATTGTGGTTCTCGCTGGAGTTCGGATCGTAGGTCGGGTAGCTCGACATCGCGAGCACGCGGCCGGTGGTCACCTCGATCACCACCACCACGCCGCTCTTCGCCTTGTTGGTGGCGACCGAGGCGGCGAGGGCGTTGTCCGCGATCGCCTGGAGGCTGCGATCGAGCGAGAGCTGCACCGTCGCGCCTGGCTCCGGTTGCGCGAGCCCATCGGCGAACATCTTGCGGCCGCGCGCATCGCGCAGCGCCTGACCTTCGCCGTGCGAGCCGAGCAGCACATCGTTCATCGAGAGCTCGATGCCCTCGAGGCCGCGACTGTCGATGTCCGCGCGGCCGATCACGGGGCCGCCGATCGTGCGGCCGGGATACCAGCGGCGCGGCTCCTTCGCGACCTCGATGCCGGGGAGCTTCGCGGCGCGAACCGCCGTGGCGACCTCGCGCGAGACCTGCCGCCCGATCCACACGAACTTCCGATCCCCGCCGAGCTTCGCCTCGAGGGCGCCGGCATCGCCGCCGATCAGCTTCGCCAGCTTCTCGGCCGTGTCGGTGACGTCGCGGATCTCGCGTGGGTTGGCCCAGATCGAGTCGGCGTCCGCGCTGACCGCGAGCGGCCGGCCCACGGCATCGATCACGTCGCCGCGGGGCGCCGGGATATCGACGTTGAGCGCGTGCTGGCGCTCGGCGAGCTCGCGGTAGTGATCCGCATCGTCCACCTGCAGCGCATAGGCGCGCCACGCCACGCCGCACAGGCCCGCGGTGACCACGATGCCCGCGAGGTAAGCGCGGACGCGCGCCGAGTGCGGCACGCCCGGTGTCATCGGCTTGATCGCGGACTTCATCGCTGCGAGACCTCGGCGCGGCGTGCATGCGTGGCGGTCGCGGGGCTGGGCACCGCGTGCTGGGCGAGCGGCGAAGCCGGCCGGGCGATGATCACGCGGATGTTGTCGGGCGTGACCGTGGTCATCCCGAGCTGCGTCGCGAGGCGCCGGATCCGGTCCGGTGCGGTCAGCGTGGCGAGCTCGAGCTCGAGCTGCCGGCGAGTCTCGCGCAGCTTGCGGACATCCTCGGACTGCTTCGAGAGATCGAGGCCGAGCCGCAGCACCTCGTGCTGGCGGGTCACGCGGATCACCGCGACGGCGGTGATCACGAGCGCGACCAGGACCATCGCGACGATCACGATCCGCACGGACGGAGCTTCTCCGTCGGGTCGCCTGAAGATCCGGTACATCGATGCAGGCAACGCCATGCGCGTGCCCCACTACACGCGCGCGCGACCAGCGAGGCAATTTTTTCGCCGCATTCCGTGCACGTGAACGTCACCCTCCGGTCGTTCCCCCACCTGCCGGGGATCCGATCCATGATCTGGGTGGATGCGCGGACGCACGTTCAGGTCGCAGACCTTGGCCCTGGCCGTGATCCTGGCTCCGGCCCTGGCAGCGACGGGCACCGGGTGTACGCACGCGAACGCGCCGAAGGCTCGGCTCGCGGGCGAGGTGCTCTCGATCGCCG
>JAYVRN010000284.1:0-6108 GCA_043776275.1 Myxococcales bacterium
CTGCGGCAGCAACCTCCCGAACTACAACTATGCAGGGGAGCCCGATCCCCGGAGCAAGGAGGTCGTGCTGGGCGTCGGTGACATCGTCGCGATCAACGTGTGGGGGGAGGGCAACCAGGGCCTCAACACGGAGGCGACGATCCGCCCCGACGGCACCATCACGATGCCGCTCGTCGGCGACCTGAAGGCGGGCGGCGAGACGCCGAGCACGTTGAAGGCGACGATCAAGGCAAAGCTGACGGACTTCGTGAAGGTCCAGGGCACCGAGATCACCGTCGCCCTCAAGGCGTGGCGGAGCTACCGGTTCACGGTCCAGGGCGAGGTCGTCAAGACCGGGGTGTTCACCACCGATCAGTTCGTCACGGTGTCCGACGCGATCGCCCTCGCTGGCGGTCCCACACGGTTCGCCCGACGGGACGGAATCGTGCTCCTGCGTACCGACCCCAAGACCAAGGAGGCGAAGCGCATCCCGCTCGACTACGACCTGCTCGCCTCGGGCAAGCGCGTCGACATGAACATCTTCGTGCTGCCGGGCGACACGATCTTCGTTCCCTGAGCGGCGCGCATTTACTCGGGCGGCTCGTCCCCGAACAGCGTGCCCACGGCGAGCTCGATCGCCTCGAAGGGCTCCGCACGCACCACCTCGGTCCGCTCGGCACGAAGCCGGGTGACGTAGCCATCTGCGCTCCACCGCATCACCGTCAGGGTGGCGTCGCGCGGGTCGACCAGCCAGTAGTGCCCCACGCCGACGTGCTGATACAGCCGCAGCTTCTTGATGGTGTCGTCGGTGGGATTGCCGGGCGAGATGATCTCGCAGATCCAGTCCGGACGAAGCGGGATCGGAAAGCCGGTGGGGCGCTCCGGGCAGCGATCTCGGCGCCACCCCACCACGTCGGGCCGCGCGATCTGATCCTCCATCAGCACCTCGACCTCGGTGGCGATCCACCAGCCGCCGGGGCCGCCGCGCCCTGACCGGCGGTGAAACGGCGTGCGGAGCGCACCGACCACGCCAGCCTGGGCGTCGCCGTGCTCGCCACTGGGCGCGGCCTTCTCGGTGAGCTCGCCGCCGATCAGCTCGTGGAACCGCCGATGCTCCGGGATCTCCCAGAACTCCTCGAGGGTGGCGGGTCGGCGGGCCGACTGGCTCATGACCCTTCCAGTCTACGCCAGCGGGCTTCTGTTGCGATCTGAATCAGAGCGCGGGTCGCAGCGGCGGGGGCACCCACACGGCCGCGCCGTCGACGATCTTGACGATCAGCGCGGGCGGATCGTTGAACGCGCCTTCGAGTCGGGTGCGGTACAGCGCGAGCGGGCCGCTCGGCGGTGCCACCACCACGTCGTCGCCTGCCGCATCACCTGTGCCTGCCGCGCTGCCCGCCGCGCTCTCCGGCTCGTCGGTGGGCTCGGCGTCCTTGGACTTCGCCGGGGTCTTGCCTTTGGCCTTGGCCTTGGCCTTGGGCTCTGCCGCGCTCTGCTTCTTGCTGCCATCGCGGTTGCCGAGCACGAGGCCCCAGTGGCCATCACTCGCGATCGACGCGCCGGTGTAGCCCTTCCAGCACTTGTACTGGCCGCCGTTGGCCATCATCAGGCACGCGCTGCCGCCCTCCTGGACCAGCACCCACTTGCCGTCGTGCGACCACTCGATCGGCACGCCGTTCTTGATCGCCTTGCGACGCGCGGCCTGACCGTCGAGGGCAAACCCCATGAGCAGCTCGGCGGGCTTGGTGTCCTTGACGCTCGTGTAGACCTTGTCGAGGTACACGCCGATCGCGCGCTGGCCATCGGGGCTCGGCAGGAACGAGCGCAGTGGCGCCTCCGCGGCGACCTGGGTCTTCGGCTTGAAGTCCTTGTCCTTGGTGGGCGCGGCCCACACGCCGGTCTTGTCGGCCCACACCACGCGGCGCTCGGTGGCCGGTCCCACGATCCGCGCACCCACGGGGGGCACGTCGATCGGGCGGGTCCGCCCATCCTTCACGCTGACGATCAGCGAACCACCTGTGGCGCTCCTGCACAGGAGGAGCTCGCCATCCTCTGTGAGCTGCGCGGGACCATCTGCGCACGGCAGCTCGGTGAGGGTCTTGGTGGAGCCGTCGAGGGGCATCCACGACCACTTGCCCCCGAGGTCCGCGAGCAGGACCTTGCCCTGCGCATCCGTGCGCAGCGCGCGGACGGCGACCTTTGCGCCGAGGGTGGCGATCTCGGTCTCCCCCTTGCCCTTCGGGTCCACGCGGTAGAGCGATGCCCCGCGCGCGAACACCACCGTCGCTCCGCCGAACTCGTCGTCGGCGTGCGCGCTGGTGGCGAGCACGCAGCCGACCGCGAGGGCGAAGGCGACCTTCACCCGGCCACCAGCTTCGCGGCGCGCTCGGCACCATCGACGGTGGTCACGAACCGGCCCTTGCCCGCGATCTCGAGGAGCATCACCGGCCCGAACCGCGGGAAGTGAACGTCGAGAGACTTCATGCCCTCGAGCTTCTGCGAGTCACGCTCGAACTCGGCCTTGGTGAGCGGCTTGCCTTCGACGAACACCTCGGAGAGGAACTCGAGCGGCGCGATCCAGGTGGCACCGTCGCGGTGGAGCTTGTCGCGCGTGGCGCCGGTCAGGTTGTCGGTGCGGCGCACGACGTGGTCCCAGTCGCGCTTGCCGAGCGCCGCCGCGACTTCGAGATCGAACCGCTCCGCCGGGAACACGATCACCATCGCGCCGTCGATCTCGCGGACGTCGATCGGCGGGCCCTTGGGCTCCTCTTTGGCCGGGACGGGCACGGGGGCCGGGGGCGGCGCCGCCGCGGCCTTCGCGGGGGCGGCCTTGCCGTTCTCGAGCTTCGCGCCCGGTGCCGGGCCCTTGGGCTGCGGCGCGCCCGGCAGCATCGAGAACCGCTCCATCGCGGCGAGCTGGGTCTCCATCAGCATCGACTTGCGCTGATCCCAGGTGCCGTCCGCTTCGAGCACGTCGACGATCAGCAGATCGCCGCGGCGCTCGAACGTGACGCCCGAGAGCCCCGCGATGATCTGCTCGTCATCGAGCTCCTCGAGGCGCTTCTCGAACGCGAGGATCTTGGTCTCGAACTCCTTCTGCGAGAGCGGCGTCTGGCGGCGCTTGCCATCGACATCGACCTGAGAATCGAGCGCGTAGGGCAGGAGCGCGATGCCACGCAGATCCCGCGCCGTGCGCGCGACCATCACGGCATCGCCCCACGTGCCGAGCGTGAACAGGCGGCCGAGCCGGATCGGGAGCACCGTGCAGGTGTTGATCAGCGCCTCCTTGGCGGGGCGCAGATCGGTGTTCACCACCGGGTCGGCCTGCGGGTCCTCGCGCGGGACCAGCGCCTTGTCATCGATGATCATCAGCCGGCGCTCGCCGCGGCGGCGGAACGGCATCGAAGGCGACAGCTCCATCTCCGCGCGCGGATCCAGGCGATCCACGTCGAGAAGCTGCTTGGCCTCGAGCGTGTCCTGGCCGCCGAGCCCCTCGATCAGCTTTGCCTGATCGATCGCTGCGTTGGCCTGGAACATCAGGTCGGTTACGAGACTGTCGAGGGAGAGGGCCATGCGAGGTTCCTTCTACAAGTAGCCGCTTCGCTGGCGCAAGAGCCACTCGAGACCGAGGAGGCCGATCACCAGGAACAGGAGGCCGGGGCGGCTCCACAGCTCGACATCGGTGCGTCGGTCGACGCGCACGATCCGCGGGGGATCGAGCTCGAGGTCGCTGGGGAGGGTCTCGATGGCACCGAGCGACGAACCGCCCGTGGCCTTCGCGATCGCATCGAGGGTGGCGGGGTCCCCGACCGGATGGTCGAGCTCGCTGCCACCTTCGCGGACGAGGAAGATGTCGCTCGCATCGACCTGGCGGCCTGCGATCGTGGCGTGGGCCTCGATCCGGTACACGCCGGGCCCCTGGGTGACGCTGCCACCGAGCTCGTGGACCGCGGTTCCATCGTCTCCGACGGTGATCTTGGCCGCGGCGACCTCGACGGCGCTCGATGGGTCCGCGCCCTTCTTGACGACGAGCGAGACCACACCACCGGGCATCGGCTGATAGTCGCGGCCGAGCAACCGCACGGTCACGCGCGCGGGCTGCGCCGGCGCGTACTCGACGGCGTCACTGTCGACGTGGAGGTTGTGCAGGGCGGGATCCTGGATCAGCCAGCCCATCGCGTTCTCCCAGAACTTCGTGTACTGGCGGCCGTTGTCGCCGTTCTTCGCGGCCGACACGAAGCCCCAGCGCCACACCGAGTCCGTGGTCACGGCGAGCGAGCGACCCTTGCCATAGTCCCCGGCGACGATCACCGGCATCGGCTTACCGCCCTTGGTCTTGAGCCGCGGATGCGTGGCCAGCACCGTCGCGTCGGGCTTGGCCGCGGCCACGAGGTTCACGCCCTCGAGCTGTGGCAGCGCCTTCCAGGTGGCGAGGTTGTCATCTGCGGAGTAGCGCAGCGAGGTCACCGGATGGAGCACGCCATTCTCGGTCAGCTGCGGGGTGAACTTGCCGGTGTCGAGCACGGGGCCCGTATCGAACGGGCCGTAGAGCTCGACGGGGAGCGCGGCCGCCACGGGCGTGCCGAAGTACCCGCCCGAGGTGAACGAGGCGGCGCCTCCGAGCATCGCGAGCCCGCCGCCGCCCTCGACGTAGCTGCGGATGTTCTCGAGGTAGTCACCGATGCCGTACGGTAGGTACTCGAAGTTCTGGAGGATGATCAGATCGAAGCTCGGGAGCTGTTGCTCGAACAGCTCGCGCGTGGGGAACGGGATCAGCGACATCTCGTCGTTGGGCACGAGCGAGACATCATCCTGGGTGCGCAGGATGAAGAAGCTGATCAGATCGACGTTCGGGTTGCTCTTCAGCATCTGCCGCAGGCCGCGCACGTCCCACCCCGGCTGGCCGGCGACCTGGAGCACTCGGATCTTGTCGCGGATCACGCGGACCACGAAGCTGCGCGCGTTGTTGGTGGTCACCGCCTCACCCGCGGCCACCGGGACGGAGACCTCGTAGACATAGCGGCCCACGCGCGGCGGCGTGACCTCGAACGTCACCGTGACGTCGTGCTCGCCGCCGGGGAAGTCGACCATCTTCTGGCGCAGCGGCTGCCCATCGGTGGACAGCGTGACCAGCACCTTGCGCGCCGGCAGGCCGGTGGTCCGGACCACGGCATCGATCCGCACCACGGTCCGGACGAATGCGAACTCGTCGGCCATCACCTTCGCGACGGCGACGTCCTTGAGCCCCGGCCGCGCCGCCCACACGGTGTGGACGCGCGTATCGAGCGAGCGGAGGAAGTCCCTCACCGCGCCATCGCCAGAGTCCTCATCGAAGCCGCCGGTCGACGCACCGTCGGAGATCAGCACGATCCCGGCGAGGTCGCGCCCTTCGTAGCGCCCGCGGATCGTCTCGAGGGCCTTCCGGATCAAGGTCGCCTTGCCCTGGGCGGTATCCGAGGCGAGCGCCGCGAGGCTCGTGGCCGAGACCGTCTCGGAGAACGTGTAGTAGTCGATCTTGTGGCTCTGCTCCCACACGGTCAGCGCGGACTTCGAGCTCTCGAGCAGCTGGCGCGTGCGCTCGATCCGCGACGGACCATCCGTGGACTCCGCGAGCGCCATCGACTTCGAATCATCGATCAAGATCGCGATTCGGTTCGGCTCGCGCGCGACCTGTCGCAGCTCGACGGCGGGCTCGAGGAACACCACCAGCGCGCCGACCGCAGCGCCCGCGCGCAGGCCGATCATCGTGGCGCGGCGCCACGCCGGCGCACCCCGGGTGGCGCGCCACGACAGCCCGACGATCCCGATCACCGCGGCGCCGCCGAGCGCGAGGCCCAGCCGCCCCCACGGGGCGAGCATCACCCAGCGGTACTCGTTGAAGTCCGCGGCACCGGGCGCGGCGAGCCGAACCGTCAGCGCGACCAGCGCCTCGGCCGCGAGCGCACCACCCGAGAGCAGCGCCGCCACGCCGAGCGCCGCGCCGAGGCCACCGCGCCCCGCACGGACCGCGAGCACCGTGGCGACCAGCAAGACGACGAACGCGCCCGCGAGGCCATAGCGCACCAGCGACGAGAACAGGGCGATGTTCACGGCTTGACCGGCGGCTTCGAAGGCGGCGTGGCCGCGCCG
>JAYVRN010000285.1:0-23418 GCA_043776275.1 Myxococcales bacterium
GTCGTGGCCCCAGTCGGCTTCACCCTGCGGCAGGTAGTCGTTGAGCATGCCCTTGTTGCGGCCGCTCCAGGACTCGCCGCCATCGCGGGTCTCGAGGACGCCGGCGCTGCTGATCGCCACGTAGAAGTGGTTCGAGTCGCGCGGGTCCACGGTCACCGAGTGGATGCCGGGCACGAAGTCGCCATAGGCCATGGCCGCAGGCGTGCCGCCCCACTCGTTCTTGCTGGTCGCCTCGCCGGCGAACAGGTCGCCGCCCCGGCTCGGGTGGTTCCAGAGTGGGCGATTGAGCTCCCAGGTCTCGCCAGCGTCGCGCGTGGTGAACAGGCCGCCCGGGAGTGTTCCGGCGTGGATCACGCCGGGCTGGTCCTTCCCGGCGAAGCCGAGCGCCCAGACCTTCATCAGCGCGGCCTGCTTGTAGGTGACCGGCTTGCCGGCCTCCTCCATGGCCTTGGGATCGGGGATGAGCTGCTCGATGTAGCGCGCGCCCTTGGGATAGACGATGCGGCTCGCGTCCTCCCAGCTGGCGCCATCGTCCTTCGAGCGCATGATCGCCGGGCCCCAGTGTGCGTTGTCCATGCACGCCCAGAGCGTGCCGTCGCGTGGGTCGGCAGCGGCGTAGCTGACCGCGATGCCGGGATGCGAGATCGCGCGCGGCGTCCAGCCGCCGTTCTTGCGATCGAAGATCAGCGTGCCCTTCTTGGTGGCGAGGACGAGGCGGTCGGACATGCGCGGAGCCTAACCGAGCCGTGTCGCTGAGTGGCGCCCAATGTGCGGATGCGGTCACCGCGCTGGCGCCCTCAGCACCCGTTCGTTCGCCTTCGAGGTCCCGCGCAACTTCGGGCGCCCGTGCTTCGGTCGGCTATGCCACTCGAGCGTCGACGAACTCGGGGTGATGCTCGAGATCGGCGATCGCGTCGTCGACCCAGGTCGGAACGGTCTCGTAGACTTTTCGGAGCGTCCCGTCTTGCGTGCGCGCGATGAGGCGCGCAAAGACGTCGTCGATCGAGTTGTCGTAGATGTACACACGATCGGCGAGAGGAACTGCTGCATGAAGGTTTGCCATCGACCGCGTATAGCGGCTGATGATCTTTTCGATGGGAACCTGATGGCCGCCTTCCAACATGCGGCGCGCAACACGCGATGCATTGATCGTCGGACTCGTCGTACTGATGAAGAACAGGCGCACGAAGTAGCCATGCTGCTTCGCCCGATTCACGAACTCCAGCTTCTCCGCCGTCGAGAACACGGTCTCGAACGCGATGCCGTGCCCTCGGGTCAGTAGATCTTCGCGTCGCCGGGTGACCCAGTCCGCGGCTTGCGCGACCGCGCTTGGAGAGTTCCAGTCTCCAAACCGATCACGAGCAACCTCGTCAGGGTTCAGATACTCGACGCCCTCGCTCCACTTCTCGGCGCGAAGGTGTTCCGTAATCGTCGTCTTGCCCGACCCATTCGGGCCAGCGATGACAAGCAGCGCCGGCTTCACTGGCCTCACCGGACTCTCAGAGACTCCCGCGCAGCCCGAATACTCTCGCGAACCTTGGCGTCGATCGCGCGCCGCCTGTCCGGAAGGTTAGCGAACGCTCGTTTCGAGAGATCTACCAATTGCTGGTCGGTCGGCTCGAAGGCCGGGTCAGCGAGGTTGATCGGCGTCATTGCGCAAGCGTACCGCATCGAGGCCCAGCCGATTGCACGGTTCGGAGCACGAGCACGAAGACATTGACCGGGATGGCCCATACAGGACCACCACCTCGATGCGTGATTTCAGGGGTCTACGCATCCGGTGGCAAGCGGGGCTCTGCCTCTCGACGCGGTCGTGCGGGCGGCGGATCAGCGGCGCTTGACCGCGGGAATCGTGATCAGGGCGAGCGGTTGATCCGGCGACACCACGACGCAACCCATCTCGCCATCTCCGAGCACCCTGGCCGCTTCGTCAGCCGACGTGATCGTGGCCAGCAACTTCTTGGAGAGCCCGGCCGCGCAGACCGTGAGGTCTCCGTCGGGGCGGGTGGGCGACTCGCCGGTCAGGTCGTCGGTCTCGACGTGGCCCTTGAAGGCGGGTGCGAGCTGCGCCACGTCGCGCTGGCCAAGCAGGATCGAATCGGCGCGGCCAAGGGTCAAGAGCTCGCGGATCGTTCGCCGGGCGGCCGGATGAGCTCCCCGTAGCACGAACGCCATCGCTGCGTCTGGTGGGCTGGCGGTCTCGGACCGGCCCACGATGTAGAGCGCGTTGGTCGAGGAGTGCCTCGTGCCGAGCCTGAGGTGAAGCCCGGTGACCACGGGCTGGGTGACGTCGAGGTCCTGGACGGCGTCCGTCTCCTCTTCGCGGAGGATGGCGGCGATCTGTCGCTTGCCCCGAGGGATCCGCGAGAGCTTGAAGTGCCCGCTTCGATCGACCGGACCGGCATGGAACTGCGAGGTCTTGTCTCCATCGACGAAGACCCCGACGCGCACGCGGCTGAACGGCTCATCGCCAAGCGCGACATCGCCCTCGACGGTCGACGTCGGCCCGAGCCTGAGCGTCATCGACGGTGCGAGCGCCACCGGCAGGGAGACCTGATCTCCGAGGCTCGCCATCGCCATCCTTCGAGCCCCCACCAGCGTGAAGGTCCCGTCGGCCTTTGTCGTCGTCTCGACGGTCGTCGCGACCGCCGCGACCGGCGAGGACAGCTCGGCATCGTCGCCCCACAGCCGGCTGGCGGCGACCACCTTCACGTTGGCCACCGGCTTGCCGCGCTCGTCGACGACGGTCCCGTTGATGTTCTGCGGCTCGTACTGGGTGTCGGTCATCCCCGCGTCGCTATACGCGGACCCTGCGGTGCGGGCCTCGATGTTGGCCGCGGCGACCTCACCGAGCTTCCATCGCGCGCGCGCCGCGAGCGCGGCGAGCCCTGCGGCGCGGCCGGAATCGCGTGCACGGTCGCGATACTGATCCGCGAGCGCGATCACCGCAGGGAGGTCCTCCGGGTTCGACCGAGCGAAATGGACCTTCATCAGCTCGAGCGCGGTGTCGAGCTCGGCTTGCTTGCGACCTGCGGCGGCGTGGCGGGACCGGACGCTCTCGTAGGCGGCGAGCGCATCGCCGGGCCGCTCCGCGTCGACCGCCTCGTCGGCCCGGATCGCGGCGAGCTCGGTGAGGTTCGCCTCGCTGGGGAACTGCTTGGCGGCCTGCTCGGTACGGCGGAGGGAGGCCGGTTCTCCGGAATAGCTCGCGAATGCGGCCTGGGCCTTGATCGCGTCGTCCTCGCACGCCGTCGAGGCCGCCTCGAGCCGCGCGAACAGCGTCAGGGCCTTGCCGAACTGCGACGGGTCATACGCGAGGTCGATCCCGACGCGGGCAGCGAGCAGCGCGACGGTTCGTACGCACGGTGGCTGTGAGTCGGCGGCGAGCTCGCTGTCGACCGCCTTCCCGCTGTCCTTCGCGCGGGCGAGCGCGGCGAACGCGGTCGAGAGCGCACCGTCGATGGTCGTCAACAGGTGCGGCGGCTGATCGGCTCCGCAGACGCCGGGGTCGACGAGCTCGTCGGCGAGCGCATCGGGGCCGGGGGTTCGATCATGAAACGCATCGGCGATCCGCGCGAACACGCCGTCGAGGCACGCGAGCCGCGCGACGCGCACCTCCCGCTTGGCCCCGCACGCGGACTCCCGAGCAGTTCGCCACTGATCGACGAAGGGCTTCGCGCCGGGCGTCAGCGTCACGCTGTCGGGATCGATGGCGGGTTGGACGCACGCGGACGCACGCGTCGTGGCGGAGCCAAAGTAGATGGCGATGCCGGCAGCTGCCACGCCGACTCCTGCCATCACCGCGATCGAGCGACGAGAGCTCGCGCGTGCGATCGCCTCGAGCAGCGCGCCCATCGATGGCCAGCGGTTCGCGGGATCGACCGCGAGCCCACGGCGCAGCACCGGTCGCAGCGCGCGGGGAAGTCGAGCGTCGTCGAGCTGCGTCGGCCCGTCGAGGACGTCCTCGCGGAGATCCTCCAGCGTGGCCCCGACGAACGGCCGCTTGCCGCTCAACGCCTCCCACAGCGCGACGCAGAACGCGAACTGATCGGTCGCCGGCGTCACCGCCTCGAAGCGCCACTGCTCGGGAGCCATGTACGCCGGAGTCCCGAGCAGGCTGCCGCTCTTGGTCAGCGCGGGCGCCGTGGACAGCTGCGGCAGATCGCCCGACGGTCGTGACGAGCGCCCCTCCGGTCCTTCGGCGCGCGCGAGCCCGAAATCGGTGACGACGATCCTGCCGCTCCGGCTGCGCAGGACGTTGCTCGGCTTGAAGTCGCGGTGGACCAGGCCCTCGGCGTGCGCTGCCGCGAGGCCGCGCCCCGCCGCCACGAACGCCGCGATCACTTCCCGCCGCCGCGGCCGCGGCTTCGCGCTCTCGATCCAGTCGCCGAGCGTCCCACCCTCGATCAACTCCATCGCGACGAAGTCCTCGCCGTCCGCGGTGCCGACCTCGAACACCGTGATCACGTTGGCGTGCGACAGCTTTGCCATCGCGCGCGCTTCGCGCAGCAGCCGAGCGCGCGCATCGGCATGCTTGTGGTGCAACACCTTCAGGGCCACGCGCCGCTCGAGCTCGGGATCGAACGCGGCATGCACCACGCCCATGCCACCGGAGCCGAGCACGGCTTCGAGCTCGAACCGCCCTAGCTTGGTCTGCGCGAGGGGGCGCGCCGAGCCGGGGCCACTCGCGAGCGTCTCGGATCCCGCGACCGGAGGTCCGGGCGCCGTCGCAGTCTGCGCGAGCTCGTCGTCACGCGGCACCGGCTCAGGATACCCGGAACCGCGACGATTCCCCTCCGGCTGGGACGTAAAGCCGGGGGCGGCAGGTTGCGCGTGCCGCTGCCCGCAGGGAGCAGGACCCTGGTGGCGCGAGGATGGCCATGCGATGCAGGGGCATGAAGCGTTCGTTGCTCATCCTCGCCGTCGCCAGTTGTAGCTCGCCCGCGACCACCGTGTCGACGACCCCGGTCCCCGCGCCGGTTCCGGCGGAGCTGCCCGGCGGCCCGCCGGCCCCGACGTCGCCCTCCCCACCGGCTGCGGCGCTCCACGGCGTCTACCTCGATGACCTCGACCGGAGCGTGGCTCCGTGTGACGACTTCTTCGAGTACGGCAATGGCTCGTGGCGCAAGGCCAACCCGATCCCGGCGTCGATGGCGCGCTGGAGCCGGCGCTGGAAATCGGGTGAGGACGCCAAGGGCCAGCTGCGCGAGATCCTCGATCAAGTGGCGGCGAAGCGGGACTGGAAGGCCGGCAGTGTCGAGCAATTGATCGGCGACTTCTACGTTGGGTGCATGGACGAGGCGAAGGCCGATCAGCTGGGCGTAGGTCCGATCGCGCCGATGCTCGCCAAGCTCGCGGCGATCAAGGATCGCGCCGGCGTGGTGACGATGATCGGCGAGCTCGATCGCGAGGCGATCTCGGTGCCGTTCGCGGTCGGCGTGCAATCGGATCTGCACACGCCGACCGAGATCGTCGCCACGGTCGGGGCCGTCGGGCTCGGGCTGCCGGACCGCGACTACTACGAGAAGCCCGAGAAGCGGTTCGCCGAGGCGCGCGCGAAGTACGTCGTTCACGTCGCCAAGCTGTTCCAGCTCGTCGGCGTCGCCGAGGCCGTGGCGAAGCAGCAGGCCAAGGCGGTGTTCGAGCTGGAGACCAAGCTCGCGAAGGCCTCGCTCGACAACGTCGCGCTGCGCGATCCGCGGGCGACCGATCACAAGATGTCGGTCGGCGAGCTGCAGAAGCTGTCTCCAGTGTTCGACTGGACGGCGTTCCTGAGCGGTGGCCACGTGGCGGTGATCCCGCTCAACGTGGAGCAGCCCGCCTTCATCAAGGAGGTGCAGCGCCAGCTGACCCAGACCTCGGTCGCGGACTGGAAGAGTTACCTGGCATTCCACTACGTCGACGCGATGGCTACCCTGCTGTCGAAGCCCTTCGTCGAAGAACAGTTCGAGTTCGGTGACCGGTTCCTCCAGGGCGTGCCGGAGCAGAAGCCGCGCTGGAAACGATGCGCCGAGCTCACCGACGGCTTGCTCGGCGAGGCGCTCGGGCAGAAGTACGTCGCCCAGTACTTCCCGCCGCCGGCGAAGGCGCGGATGAAGGCGCTGGTCGACAACGTGCTGCTCGCGATGAAGGAGACGATCGAGCACGTCGACTGGATGACCGAGGCGACCCGCAAGAAGGCGCTCGAGAAGCTGGCGACGGTCAACACCAAGATCGGCTACCCCGACAAGTGGAAGGACTACAGCGCGATCCCGATCAAGCGCGACGGCCTGTTCGACAACGTCGTCGCCGCGAGGACCTGGAACCTCAGCGACGATCGCAAGACCGTGGGCAAGCCGGTGGACCGCGGGCGCTGGGGGATGACGCCGCCGACCTCGAACGCCTACTACAACCCCTCGCTCAACGAGATCGTGTTCCCGGCCGGCATCCTGCAGCCGCCGATCTTTCAGATGGGCGCGGTCGACTCGATCAACTACGGCGCGATCGGCGTGATCATCGGCCACGAGATCAGCCACGGCTTCGACGACCAGGGTGCGCAGTTCGACGCCCAGGGCCGGCTCGAGAACTGGTGGACGCCCGACGATCTCAAGGCGTTCCAGACCAAAGGGAAGTGCATCGTCGATCAGTTCGACGCGTACTTCATCGAGCCCGGAATCCATCACAACGGCAAGCTCGTGCTCGGCGAATCGATCGGCGACTCCGGTGGCGCGAACGTGGCGTACCGCGCGTTCCAGATCGCGCAGCGGACCGTTCCGGCGACGACCGTCGACGGCTTCACGCCCGATCAGCAGTTCTTCATCGCGTGGGCGCAGGCCCGCGGTGACGCGATCCGGATCGAGGAGCAGCGCCGGATGGTGCAGGGCGACCCGCACCCGATCGGGAAGTTCCGGGTGATGGGGCCGCTCTCGAACATGCGCGAGTTCGCAGCCGCGTTCTCGTGCAAGCCGGGCACGGCGATGGTGCGTGCGCAGGCGTGCCGCGTCTGGTGAGCGCTGACGGATCGGAGGGGAGTCGCGGACCGTTTGACTGTGCGGCGCTCAGCGCTGGCCGGGCTTCTTGAGCGTGAGATCGAGCCCGCGCGCGAGCTCCTGAATCTCCTCGTCCGTCAGGGCCGCCTCGGGATGGGCGAGGCGGTAGCTGGTCGGGGGCATGCCGCGGGTCCGCACCGACAGGCTCGAGTAGCTCGCGAGATCAAACGGGAGGTTCCACTCCGAGAAGTTGATCACGCTGCGCGCGGCCTCGACATCGCGCTGCACCACCCACGAGAACGGCGCGATCTTCGCGTACCACGGCCATCGGGTCTCGTTGCTGTGGCAGTCGTAGCAGGCCCGGACGGTCAGCTCGCGCGTACGCGGCGAATCCCACACGGGCTCCTGGTTGATCGGCGGGTTCGAGTGCGTGCGGCCGTACGGCACGAGCTGCATGAGCCCGAACAGGCCGACCAGCACGGCCAGGGTCACGAGGAATCCTTTGAGAAAGCGTCGCACGGTGGGTTGATCCGGGTTGATACGCTCTGGATGCCGCCGCGCGGACGCCGGGATGGTGCCAAGTTGACGCAGGGCGGCCCCACCGCGGTCTGCGGACGGCGGCGATGTCAGCCCCGTCACACGGGGTCGCATTGACACCTCCGGCCGAGGCCGCCTACACCTGAAGGGTGTGGATCCGCCGCGCTGCGCTCTGGGTCTCGACCGCGATGGTCGCGCTCATCGTCGCGCTCGCCGTGCCGTTCGATACGCTGCAGGCCTGCATGGATGACCACGTCAACGGTGCGGAGGGTTTCGCGCCTGACAAGGCCGTCACCATCTGCTGTCTCGATCATCCGATCGGGGGCGCGGCGGCCAACACGGTCTGCACCGATACGCAGGCCGGCTGCGAGGCGTGCGTCGATGCGCAGCTCGATACGATCGCGAATGCCACGCAGATCACCGCAGGCTGCGCTGACTATCTGGTCCAGCGCCAGAACTGAAGGCGAACCGGGTCGCTCGCGGTACACGCCCGGGCAGCCGCGGTCGGGTCGGGGAGAGCTCCTACGGGGTCCCAACGGCCCGGTCGCGTCCCTCGGCCTTTGCACGATAGAGGTTCGCGTCCGCCGCTGCGATCAAGGTCTCGGGGCCGAGCGTTCCGTCGGGCTCGAGCGTCGCGACGCCGAGGCTGATCGTCACGTGTGGAGCGACGTCGGAGCCTGCGTGAGGCATCGCGAGGTTCACGACCCGCTGGCGCAGGTGCTGGGCGACGGAGATCGCGCCGGGATGATCGGTGAACGGGAGGAGCACGCCGAACTCCTCTCCGCCGTAGCGCGCGGCGAGATCGGTGGGGCGCTGAGCGCCGTCGCGGAGCGAGGCCGCGACGCGGCGCAGGCAATCGTCCCCGCCCTGGTGGCCATAGTGATCGTTGTAGCGCTTGAAGAAATCGACGTCGATCATGACCAGCGAGATCGCGACATGGCGACGCGCGGCGGAGCGCCACTCGCGATCGAGCGCCTCATCGAACGTGCGCCGGTTCGCGATGCCCGTGAGCCCATCGAGTGAGGACAGCTTCGCGAGGATCTGGTTCTGCTCCTCGAGCTGGCGCTTCACGGCATCGAGCTCGCGATAGGCCTCGTCGCGTTGGCGCTGGAGCAGGAAGCTCCGGGAATGCGCGCGGATCCGGGCGATCAGCTCGATCTTGTCGGGGAGCTTGATCAGGTAGTCATTGGCGCCGTTCGAGAACGCCTTGCTCTTGTCGCGCGGGTCCTCGTTCGACGACAGAACGATCACGGGGACATCGTGGATCTGGGGCGTGGCGCGATACGCGTCGACGAGCGTGAACCCGTCGATCCCCGGCATCACCAGGTCCTGGAGGATCACGGAGGGGGCGAGGGCGGTTGCCATCTCCACCGCCTTCGCGGGATCGTTGCAGTAGTGCAGCGTGATGTCGGGCTCGTCCGCGAGCATCCGCTTGACGGCGGCCGCGACGATTGGCTGATCGTCGACGATGAGTACGGTGAGGCCTGGAGAGACTGCCATCTGGATGACCACGTGCGGCGCGTGCGAGCGATCGTGTAAAGTTGCGGCGCGACTGCCGGGGAGGCGCGAATCATGAAGTTGTCGGTGAAGCTACTATTGCTCGTTTCCGCGTTCCTCGCAGCATTCGCGGCGTTCGCGATGGTCGCGTACACCACGATCTCCCACGTCAAGATCAACGGTCCGATCTACCGGGACATCATCGACGGGAAGGATCTGATCTCCGACATCCTCCCACCTCCCGAGTACATCATCGAATCGTACCTCAAGGTCCTCCAGATGGTGGACGAGGCCGATCCGGCCAAGCTGTCCAGGCTCGTCGAGGAATCGCACGCCCTCCGCGCGGACTACGATCGGCGCCACGAGTTCTGGGTCAAGGAGCTGCCTCCGGGGGAGATCCGGAACACGCTGCTCGAGACCTCGTATCGCCCCGCGATCCAGTTCTTCAATCTCCGGGACGACGTGTTCCTGCCGGCGATCAAGCGCAACGAGCGCACCGTGGCAGGCGAGCTGGCGCGCGGGGAGCTGAAGCAGCGTTACGAGGAGCATCGCGCCGCGGTCGACCGGCTGGTCACGCTCGCGAATGACAGCAACGCCGAGCTCGAGACCTATGCCCGCGAGCAGGTGTCCTCGCGTTCCACGTTGCTGTTCGCGCTGGGCCTCCTGGTGATCGGCGTCGTCATCGTGCTGACCTGGATGACGTGGCGCTTGACCTCGCGGCTCACGGGGAGGATCGCTCTCGCCGCGAGTGCGGCCAAGCAGGTCGCCTCCGGTGATCTGACGGTCAGGGTCGACGGCTCGGGCGGCAAGGACGAGACGGCCGAGCTCCTGGGGGCGATCGGCGCGATGACCCTGAGCCTGCATTCGCTCGTGGGGCGCGTGAAGCGCTCCTCGATCCAGCTGATCTCGACGGCGACCGAGCTCTCCGCCGCGACCAATCAGCAGGAGGCCACGGTCAACGGGTTCGGTGCCTCCACCAACCAGATCGCGGCTGCCGTGCAGGAGATCTCGGCGACCAGCCAGGAGCTGCTCTCGACGATGGAGGGCGTCAACACCGTCGCAGGGCAGACCGCCTCGCTCGCCGAGAACGGGCGTGCGGGCCTGACGGGGATGGATCAGACGATGCGCCAGCTCTCGAAGGCGACCTCGTCGATCTCGTCGAAGCTCGCGGTGATCCGCGAGAAGGCGGCCGACATCAACGTGGTGGTCACCACGATCACCAAGGTCGCGGATCAGACCAACCTGCTGTCGGTGAATGCCGCGATCGAGGCCGAGAAGGCCGGCGAGTATGGCCTCGGCTTCCTCGTCCTCGCCCGTGAGATCCGCCGGCTCGCGGATCAGACCGCGGTGGCCACGCTCGACATCGAGCAGATGGTTCGGCAGATGCAAGGCGCGGTGTCCGCGGGCGTGATGGAGATGGACAAGTTCACCGAAGAGGTCCGCCAGGGCGTGGGCAGCGTGGGGACGATCGGCCAGCAGCTCAGTCAGATCATCGAGCAGGTGCAGGCGCTGAGCGGACGGTTCGATGCGGTCAACGAGGGCATGCGTAACCAGTCCCTCGGCGCGCGGCAGATCAGCGAGGCGATGGTCCAGCTCACGGATGGGGCCCGCTTGACGATCGGTTCACTCACCGAGTTCAACAGTGCGAGCAGTCACCTCCGCGATGCGGTGGGGGAGCTCAACGAGGAGATCGCGCAGTTCAAGGTGTCGAGCTAGGCATGCTCGCGCTGGTGTTCCGGATCGGTGCCGAGCGCTTCGCACTGCCGTGCAAGGTGCTCGTGGAGGTCGTCCCCAGGGTCGAGCTCCGCCCGATCGCGCATGCACCTGACTACGTGGCGGGCGTGTTCGTCCTGCGCGGCGCGGCCGTGCCCGTGATCGATCTGTGCCAGCTGATCGCCGGCGTCCCGTGTTCCGATCGGCTGTCGAGCCGGATCATGCTGGTGACTCTCGGTGGTCAGGTCCTGGGCCTCCTCGCCGAGAACGTGACCGAGGCGATCGATCTGACCCGCAAGGCCGCGGCGATCAGCGTGCCCGCGGCCCCCTACCTCGGCGAGCTATACGGAGACGGGCAGGGCGGCGCGATGGTCCAGCTCCTCGACGTGGGGCAGCTGCTCTCGGAGAGCCTGCAGCAACGCTTGCTCGTCGGGGCCTCATGACGGAGCTCGCACCCGTGTTCGCGATCCTCGAGCAGGAGATCGGGCTCGATGGGGAGTCGGTCGGCCGGCGGGCGATCGAGCTCGCCGTGGCCCGACGAGCCGCGGCACGTGCGCTCGATCTCCCGAGCTATGCGCGCGCGCTGCAGACCAAGGCCGAGCTCGACGCGCTGATCGACGAACTCGTGGTGCCCGAGACCTGGTTCTTCCGCGATGGCGCGCCGTTTCAGCTGATCGCGCGCACCGCCGCGGCGTTCGTCGCCGCGCCACGGCTCCGGCAGTTCCGCGTGCTGAGCGTGCCGTGCTCGACGGGTGAAGAGCCGTACTCGGTGGCGATCGCGCTGCTCGAGGCGGGGCTCGAAGCCAGCCACTTCGTGGTGGACGCCTATGACCTCAGCCCTCGGAGTATCGAGGCGGCGCGCGGGGGGACGTTCGGCAAGAGCTCGTTCCGGGGCACCCAGCCGTGGGCGCTGGGGAACTACTTCGACGGCGAGCCCGGCAAGCAGACGATCAAGCCCTCCGTGCGGACCGCGGTCCGATTCGCGCAGCACAACGTGCTCGCCCCGGGGTTCCTCGCGGATGTACCTCGTTACGATGTGGTGCTCTGCCGAAACCTGTTGATCTACCTGACCACAGAGGCGCGCACGCGCGTGGTGGATCTGATCGATCGCGCGCTGCATGACGATGGCATCGTGATCGTCGGGCACGCC
Source organism: Myxococcales bacterium (assembly GCA_043776275.1). Classification (GTDB taxonomy): domain Bacteria; phylum Myxococcota_A; class Polyangia; order Haliangiales; family Haliangiaceae; genus JABFXX01. The sequence goes on from JAYVRN010000285.1 coordinate 11,866, forward strand.
GAGGCGCTGGATCGTGTGAGCCCGCGGTTCCGCTCGACCGGTCATCCCGGTGCCTTCGCCTATCAGCGCGAGGGTGCGCGCCCGGTCGCGCCGGCGCTCAAGCCCAATGCCAAGGTCGCGCCCAAGCCGGTCGCGAAGCTCGCGGCCAAGCCGCCAGCGGTGGTGACCAAGGTCGCGCCCCTCATCGCCGCGGCCCCTGCGGAGTCCCGTCCCGAGTTCGGGGACAGCCTCGCTGCTGCGACGGGCCACGCGGATCGCGGCGAGCTCGCAGCCGCGGCCTCGATGTGCGAGCGACTGATCGCCACGATGCCGCCCGATGCGGCGATCTACACGTTGCTCGGCGTGGTGTTGCAGGCCAGCGCCAACCGGCCCGCCGCCGAGCGTGCGTTCAATCAGGCGCTGTACGTCGATCCGTCGCACCGCGAGGCGCTGCTCCACCTCGCGCTGCTGCTGCGGCAGCGTGGTCAGGATGTCGCCGCTGATCAGCTGGTCCGGCGGGCCGAGCGCGCCGCGCTGCGGGAGCCCAAGTGAACCCGGGCGATCACGAGTGCTGGAAGCACATCGGCGTGTTCGGCACGGGCGATTGCCCCGAGCTCGAGAAGGTCACGCACTGTCGCAATTGCCCCGTATTCACGGCCGCGGGGCGCCAGCTGATGGAGCGGGCCGCCCCCGAGGGATACCGCGCCGAATGGACGACGCGGCTCGCGCTGCCCAAGCCGAGCACCGAGCGCGATCACTCCGTGATCGTGTTCCGCGTGGCCGAGGAGTGGTTCGCCCTCGATACGTCGCTGTTCGTCGAGGTGGCACCGTGGCGGCAGCCGCATCGGATGGCGCACCGGCCGGCCGCGATCCTCGGGGGGCTGGTGAATCTTCGCGGACAGCTCCATCTCTGCGTCTATCTCCGCGGGCTGCTCCAGGTGGGCGCGCCGACGCCGCCGGATCGCACGGCGCGGTTGCTCGTGGTGGCGCGTGCGGGCGTGGTGTGGGCACTGGTCGCCGACGAGGTGCACGGCGTGCACCTGTTCGCGCGCAACACGATCGAGAACGCGCCGGCGGCGACCAGCGATGGGATGTCGAGCCACGCCCGGGGCGTGCTGCGGTGGAACGGGCGCCCGGTTGGATACCTCGACGGCGAGGCGGTGTTCTCGGCCCTCACCAAGGCGATCGGCTGATGGACGACACGTCCCTCGTCGAGCTGTTCCACGCCGAGCTCCGAGCACACCTCGGTGCGCTCGACGCCGCGCTGGGCAGCCTCGCGAACCGCACCAATCACCGGGTCTCCGCGGGGATCGGAGCCGACCTGCTGCGCGCGGCGCACTCGCTCAAGGGCGCGGCGAAGATCATGGGGCTGCGCGAAGCCGAACGGCTCGGGCGCGCGATGGAAGCGCAGTGCGCGATGGTCGAGCGCGGAGGGACCTTGTCGCCGGAGCTGGTCCGGGCGCTGTCCACGGCAGGGGCGATCCTCGGCGGGCTCACCAGCTTGCCCGAGGCGGGGTTCGCGGGGTGGGAGGCGCAGCAGCGGGCCGCGATCGATGATCAGATCGCCGCGCTCGAAGGAGCGCCCACACCACCGGCGGCGCCGAGCGCCTCCCACGAGATCGAGACGGCCACCGATGACGGGATGCTGGAGATGTTCCGCCTCGAGGTGGAGACCCAGGCCGCAGCGATGAGCGATCGGCTCGTGGCGCTCGAGGCCGATCCCACGCAGCTCGACGCGCTCGAACCGGTGATGCGGGCCGCGCACTCGATCAAGGGTGCCGCGCGGATCGTGGGGATCGATCCGGCGGTCCGGCTCGCACACAGCATGGAGGATCTGTTGATCGCCATGCAGCGGCAGCGCGCCGGTGTGACGCCCCATGCGATCGACATGCTGCTCCGCTGCACCGATCTCCTCGTCCAGGCGGCGGAGTCAACGCGGGGGAGCGTGGCGTCGTGGACGCACGTCCATGGCGGCGAGGTGGACGACCTGTGCTCGACGCTCGGGGTGCTGATGCGGGCTCCCGCCAGTGCGCTCGCGGTCGAGAAGCGCACCCTCGCGCGCGACGAGGGCGGGGCGGTGGACAAGGCCGGGGTCCAGGATCGCGTGGTGCGCGTGAGCGCAGCGAACATCGATCGGCTGATGGGGCTCGCCGGCGAATCGCTCGTGGAGGCGAGGCGAATGCAGCCGTTTGCCGATTCGCTTCACGGGCTGCTCCAGCGCCAGTCCGGGCTCCGCGATGTGCTCGAGGAGCTCGCGTACGCACCCCCGGAGCGCGCCGGTGCGTTGCTCGCGGTGGCGCGTGAGCGGGCCCAGGAGTGCAAGGCGGCGGTGATCGAACGCGTGACAGAGTTCGAAGGCTTCGTGCGGCGCTCCGAGGACGTCACGACGCGGCTTTACCGGGAGACGATCGCGAGCCGGATGCGCCCGTTCGCTGATGGCGTGAAGGGCTTCGCTCGGTTGATCCGCGATCTCTCGCGCAAGCTCGGCAAGGAGGTGGAGCTGGTGATCGCGGGCGGCGACGTGGGCGTGGACCGCGACATCCTCGAGAAGATCGAGGCGCCACTCACGCACCTCGCACGCAACGCGATCGATCACGGCATCGAGCCACCCGCGGAGCGGACCGCCGCGGGCAAGCCACCACGCGCCACGCTCCGGCTCGAGGCTCGGCACTGGGCTGGCATGCTCTCGATCACGGTCTCCGACGATGGTCGTGGGATCGATCGTGCCCGCGTGCGCGCCAAGGCGATCGCGAATGGGCTCGTCAGCGCGGATGACGCCGACCAGCTCTCGGACGCCGCCATCCTCGAGTACCTCTTCGTCCCCGGGTTCACCACGGCGGAGGCGGTCACCGAGATCTCGGGACGCGGCGTGGGGCTCGATGTGGTGCACAGCGTGTTGCACGAGGTGGGCGGCACCGTGCGCGTGAGCTCCGAGCGCGGCCGCGGCACGGCGTTCCACCTCCAGCTACCGATCACGCTGTCGGTCGTGCGCGCGGTCGCCGTCGAGATCGCAGGCGAGCCCTATGCGTTCCCGCTGACCCGCATCGAGCGGATCGTCGATCTGCCCGCGCAGGAGGTGCAGGTGCTCGAGGGCCGGCCGTACTTCACGCTCGAGCACAGGAACATCGGCATCGTCCCAGCCGCACAGCTGCTCGAGCTCGAAGGTACCGCCACCCCCACGGGGACGCTGCCGATCGTGGTGGTCAGCGACCGCGCGCATACGTTCGGGCTCGCGGTGGATCGGTTCCTCGGCGAGATCGATCTCGTGGTGCGCCCGCTGGATCCGCGTCTTGGCAAGGTGGCCGACATCAGCGCCGCGGCGATCATGGCCGACGGCCGCCCGATCCTGATCGTCGACGTGGAGGATCTGGTTCGCTCGGCGATCTGGATGATGTCGTCGCTGCCGGCGCGTCAGCTCCAGGTCGCCACCGCGTCCCGGGAGGTGCCGGCCAAGCACATCCTCGTGGTCGACGACACGATCACGGTGCGCGAGGTTCAGCGCCAGCTGCTCGAAGCGCGCGGCTATCGTGCGACGGTGGCGGTCGATGGCATGGACGGCTGGCAGCGCGTGCGCAGCGAAGCCTTCGATCTCGTGATCACCGACGTCGACATGCCGCGACTGTCGGGGATCGATCTGGTGCGCTCGATCAAGGCGGATGCCCGGCTCGCGCACCTTCCGGTGATGATCGTTTCGTACCGGGACAAGGAGGAGGATCGCCGCCGCGGTCTCGAGGTCGGGGCGAACTACTACCTCACCAAGAGCGACTTCCACGACGAGGCCCTCGTGCAGGCCGTGATCGAGCTGATCGGCGAGCCGCGATGAAGATCGCGATCGTCAACGATGCACCGCTCGCCGTCGAGGCGCTGCGCCGCGTGGTGGTGGGGGCAGGGCACGAGGTGCTGTGGATCGCCGTGAACGGCGCGGAGGGTGTGCGCCTGGCAGCCGCGGAGCGCCCCGAGCTGATCCTGATGGATCTCGTGATGCCGGTGATGGATGGCGTGCAGTGTACGCGGCAGATCATGGCCGCTTCGCCATGCCCGATCGTGGTCGTCACCTCGACGGTGGCCGGGGCGTACGAGAAGGTCTACGAGGCGATGGCCCTCGGCGCGCTCGATGCCGTCGACACGCCGACGATCGGCGATCCCGCCAGCGTCGAGCGCGTGGTGAAGAAGATCACCACGATCGGACGCCTCCTGGCGCCCGCGGTCCGATCGCCGGTCTCGCAGCTGACGCGCGCGCCCACAGCACCACCCGTGGCGACCATCGCGCAGGCGCCGCTGCTCGCGATCGGGGCTTCCACGGGTGGGCCTCGCGCGGTGGGCGATGTGCTCGCCGGGATCGGGCCCGGGTTCCCCGCGGCCGTCGTGATCGTCCAGCACGTGGATCTCCAGTTCGCTTCCGGGCTCGCGCGCTGGCTCGAGGAGCAATCGAAGTGGCGGGTGGAGCTCGCGGAGCCCGGCATGCGGCCGCGGATCGGCGTGGCGCTGCTCGCGGCCACCGAGCATCACCTCGTGCTGACAGCGGACGGCACGCTGACGTACACGCCGCGCCCGATCGAGGTCCCGTTCCGCCCATCCGTGGACGTGTTCTTCAAGAGCGCCGTGGCATGGAAGGAGCGCGCCGCGGCGGTGCTCCTCACCGGCATGGGCAAGGATGGCGCGCGCGGGATGCTCGGGCTCCGCGCCGCGGGATGGCTGACGATCGCGCAGGACGAGGCCTCGAGCGTGGTGTACGGGATGCCGAAGGCCGCCGTCGAGCTCAAGGCGGCGACCCACGTCCTCTCGCTCGATGCGATCGCGCCCGTGCTGACAAGGCACTTCCGCCAGCTGAAGCGCTCCTGAGCGCGGCTGCGGAGCGTCGCGACGAGCACCATCGCTCGACCCGAAGCGCTTCAGTGCGTGTGGTCGTGGTGGAGGTCGGGGGCGTGATCGTGGCTATGGGCGAGAGCCTGGTGCTGATGTGCGTGTGAGTGCTCGCCGCTCACGGGCGGATCGTGCGTGTGGTCGTGGTGACCGTCATCGTGACGGTGGGCGTGCTCGTGCGCCGTGGCGGCGTGCGCGTGTGCGTGGCCGTGCTGCTCCGAGACGTGCAGGTACACGCCGACCCCGAAGCATCCGGCCGCGGCCGCGGTCCACCAGCTCGCCGTGCGGTCTCCGAGCGCGAACGCCACGATCGCCCCGACGAACGGTGCGAGGGCGAACACGGACCCGGTCCGGGCGGCACCGATCTGACGTTGTGCACGGAGGTAGATCCGGAGGCTGATCCCGTACCCGGTGGCACCGCACAGCAGCAGGACGCCGAGGGCCCACGCCGGCGGCAACGGCTCGCCTCGGACGAGTGCGATCGATCCGGTCAGCATCGCACCGAGCGCTCCCTTGGCGGCGATCACCTGGAGCGGATCGCGGTCGGCGAGTGGGCGCGTGAGCGTGTTGTCGATCGCCCAACCGAGGGTCGCCCCGGCGACGGCGAGTGCGCCGAGTAGACCGGCCCCGGAGCGCGTGCCGACATCGACGGCGAGCACGGTGCCGCCGATGGCCATCAGCGCGACAGCGACGAGGACGCGTCGTCCGAGCGTCTCGCGATAGATCGCCCAGGCGAGGACCACCGTCAGCACGGCCTCGAGGTTCAGGACCAGCGATCCGGCGGTGGCACCGGCTCGCGTCAGGCCCCAGGCGAGGAGCGTGGGCGCCACGGCGGCGCCTGCGATCGCGATCCCGAGGATCCGCGGCGCATCGGCACGCCGCAGAGGTGCTCCCGGCGCGCGCGCGCACAGCCTCATGGCGCCCGCCGCGAGCGCGGCCCCGGTGTAGAGCAGGGCCGCGGTGGAGAGTGGGCCGAGGTCCCGCCCGGCCCAGGCGATCACCGGTGTCGTGATCCCGAAGGCGATCGCGGAGGCGAGGGCGATCATCACACCGGTTGCGATCGCCGTCCTCATCTGTGGAGTCTACCCGGTGCGTGTGGTCCTGCGTGACGTGGCGAGATCAAGGTGCGCCCCGCCTACAAACGGGGTATGCCCCAGCTGCGTGCGTAGCTGCTCCAAGTCCTCGCGGATGCTGGTGCTGAGCACCGTGCTCGCGAGCGCGTGCGGCAGCGGCTCGGCACCCGCCTCGGCGGCCGACACCGCGCTCGCCGAGTTCACCGGATCGTATCCAGATCGCGCCACGCCCACCGGTGTGGTCCGGACCTTCGAGCTGACGGCAGCGCCGACGCAGTTGCCGCTGATCGACGGCAAGCCGCTCGAGGTCTGGGCCTACAACGGGCAGGTCCCCGGGCCCACGCTGCGGATCCGGCTGGGCGAGACGATCCGGGTGCGGTTCACGAATCGTCTGCCACAGGAGACGACGATCCACTGGCACGGTATGCGGCTGCCGAATGCGATGGACGGCGTGCCGTACATCACCCAGGAGCCGGTCGCGCCCGGTGAAACGTTCGTCTACGAGTTCACGCCGAAGGATGCGGGGACGTTCTGGTTCCATCCACACGTGCGAGCGAGCGAGCAGGTCGAGCGTGGTCTCTATGGCGTGCTCGTGGTGGAGGACGCGAGTCCCGCACCGTACTCGCGCGAGCTGGTGTGGGTGCTCGACGACTGGCTGCTGGACGCGTCGGGACAGATCGCACCGCAGTTCAACACGCGTCACGATCTGGCGATGGATGGTCGCTGGGGTAACGCGATCACGATCAACGGGAGGACGAACACGGTCCTCGCGGTCCAGCCGGGAGAGCGGCTACGGCTGCGCCTTCTGAACTCCGCGAACGGCCGCGTGTTCAAGCCGGATTTCGGCGAGCTCGATGCCCAGATCATCGCCGTGGATGGCCTCTACCTGCGCGCCCCGATTCCGGCGCGGGACTTCGAGCTCGCGCCCGGCAATCGTGTCGATCTCGATCTCACGTTAGATCGCAGCACGAGCGGTCCGCTCGCGATCTGGGATCGGTTCTATGCACAGCGCCCGAATCAGCTCGCACGCGTCGAGGTCTCTGGTGCGCTGGTCACCACGCCTGCGTTTCCGTCGCCCGCGGCGGGACACGTTCCGGTGTGGGCCGACGCGCTGGCGGCGCCGGTCGCGCACGACTTCCGGCTCAATGCACAGCAGGGTGGACCGTTCGGCATCGCGTGGACGATCGACGGGATGGCGATGGATCCGGACCACCATCACGCGATGGCGCCGAGCGCGACGCTCGAGCGGGGCCGGTTCGCGCACCTGCACTTCACCAACGAGTCCCCCCGGATCCATCCGATCCACCTTCACGGGATGTTCTTCCGGCTGCTCGCGCGCAATGGCGCCCGGGTCGACGAGCCGTTCTTTCGGGATACGGTGCTGATCCATCCCCGCGAGGAGATCGACGTGGGGCTGGTCCCGACCGACGCCGGGACCTGGATGATGCACTGCCACATCCTCGAGCACGCCGAGGCCGGGATGATGACGACGATCGCGATCACCGAGCCGTGACGATCGCCACGTGTCCCTGCGCGAACTCCTGTCACACTAACGCGGTCCGAGGCCTACACCCATGATGAAGCTGTTGACCCTGATCGTCCCGCTCGCGTGCCTCTCGTTCAGCGCCGTCGCCCTGGCCGAGGCACCCGCCAAGCGCCCGGCCCGGATCGAGATCACGGTCACCAAGCGGGGCTTCGAACCCGCGAGCATCCACGTCCCGGCCAGGCAGCCGGTGACCCTGGTGTTCACGCGCAAGACCGAGCAGACCTGCGCGAAGTCCGTGGTCGTGACCTTCGACGATGGGAAGAAGGTCGAACGCGAGCTCCCGCTCGACAAGCCGGTGGAGATCTCGATGACGTTCCCGAAGGCCGGCAAGCTCGGCTATGCCTGCAGCATGAACATGGTGAAGGGCGTCATCGTCGTCGACTAGGCGTTCCGGTGTTTTGCCAGGACGGGAAAACTCCGCTGGCGCTGCACCGCGCAAAGAGCCGGCAGAGCCACATTCCGATCCGCCGCGCCCTCAGCTAAGCTGATATCTCGACAGGAAGGTGGTGGCCACGTGGTGCGTGGTGCGCATATACAGGGGCAGGACGCGGGTCGGCTTCACGCGGATTGGTCACGCGCTCCATGAGCGAGCGCGCGACCAAGGGCATGCACTTGCTGCTGGTGGAAGATTCGCCGGAGGACGCGAAGCTCGTCCTCCACACCCTGAAGCGCGCAGGGCACGTGGTCGAGTGCGAGCGCGTCGAAGATGCGCCGGCGATGCGGGCGGCGCTCGCGAGCAAGCGGTGGGACCTCGTGATCAGCGACTGGTCGATGCCGCAGTTCAGCGCGCTCGCGGCGCTCGGCGTGCTCAAGGAGAGCGTGCTCGATCTGCCGTTCATCATCGTCTCGGGCACGGTCGGCGAGGAGTTTGCGGTGGAGGCGATGCGGGCCGGTGCACATGACTATGTGCTGAAGGACCACCTCGCCCGCCTCGCCCCGGTGATCGAGCGCGAGCTCAAGGAGCAGGCGGGCCGCGCGGCGCACCGGATCGGCGAGGCGGCGCGTCGTGCCAGCGACGCTCGGTTCGCGCGCCTCGCGGAGTCCGGCGTGCTCGGCATCGTGGTCAGCGACGCGGCCGGTACGATCGTCGAGGCGAGTGATCCGTTCCTCGCGCTCGTCGGCTACTCACGCGAGGAGCTGGTAGGTGGGCGCCTGCGCAAGCGCGATCTGACTCCCCCGGAGTGGCTCGCTGTCACCGACGACGGCCTCCGCAAGCTGCGCGAGTCCGGGGTGGCGCCGCCGTACGAGAAGGAGCTGGTCCGGAAGGATGGCAGCCGCGTCTCGGTCCTGGTGGGCATCGCCAGGCTCGACGAAGACCAAGCGATCTCGTTCATCGTCGACGTGACCGCGCAGAAGCGCGCCGAGGCCGCCCTCGCCCGCAGCCAGGAGCAGCTCCGTCACGCGCAGAAGATGGAAGCCGTCGGGCGCCTGGCCGGCGGCATCGCCCACGACTTCAACAACCTGCTCTCGGTGATCCTCAGCTACAGCGAGATGATCGGCGAGAACCTCCCGGAGGGCGATCCATCCCGCGACGATGCCGCAGAGATCGCGCGGGCCGGCAAGCGCGCCGCCGATCTGACGCAGCAGCTCCTGATGTTCAGTCGGCAGGATGTGGTGCAGGCCAGGGTCCTCGATCTCAACGAGCTCCTGGCCCGGCTCGACAAGATGCTCCATCGCTTGCTGGGGGAGGACGTGGAGCTGACCTGCCACCGCGCGGCCGACCTCGGTCGAGTGCGCGCCGATCCGAGCCACCTCGAGCAAGTGGTCATGAACCTGGTCGTCAACTCGCGCGATGCGATGCCGCAGGGTGGCAAGCTCGCGATCGAGACCAGCAACGTGGTGCTCGACGATGCCTACGCGCGGGACCATCACGGCGTGGTCCCCGGCCGCTACGTGATGCTCGCGGTGAGCGATACCGGGCACGGCTTCGATGCGGCCACCCAGGCGCGGATCTTCGAGCCGTTCTACACGACCAAGCCCAAAGGGAAGGGCACGGGGCTCGGGCTCTCGACGGTGTTCGGGATCGTCCAGCAGTGCGGCGGGTCGATCTGGGTCAACAGCGAGGTGAAGCGCGGGACGACCTTCCGCGTGTACCTGCCCGAGGTCGATGCCGTGGTCGATCCAGAGGAGGACGCGCGGGATCCTGGTCAGCTTTCGGGGGCCGAGACGATCTTGCTCGTCGAGGACGAGGAGCAGATCCGCACGGTCGAGCGCGTGATCCTGCGCGACCTCGGGTACCAGGTGATCGAGGCGCGCAGCGGGCCGGAGGCCCTGACGCTCTGCGAAGCGCATGCGGGGACGATCCACCTGCTCCTGACCGACGTGGTGATGCCGCAGATGTCCGGCCCCGAGCTCGCGACACGCGTGATCGCGCTGCGGCCGGCGATCAAGGTCGTGTGCATGTCGGGGTACACGGAGGATGCCCTCGTGCGGTACGGCGCCTCCGATGCTGGGATGGCCTACCTGCAGAAGCCGATCACGCGCGACAAGCTGGCGCGCAAGGTGCGCGCCGTCCTCGACGGACGCTGATCAGTTCGTGGCGCCGCACTTCCCCTCGCCCTGCGCGTGGACGTACTTGACGTCCTCCGTACACAGCATCGAGATCTGATCGATGACCTCCTGGCGGGTGTCGTGGAGCTCCCGCCACGAGGCGTTCGCGGCCTCGTACTTGGTCTTGATCGATTCGCGAATGCCCTGATCGATCTCGAGACAATCGGTCGCCTCGACCACGGCGACGTGATACGCGGCGCAACTGCGCGGAGCCCACGAGGGCAGGGTGGGATCGACCATGGCGGTCGGACCGGAGGGCGACTTCACATCGGAGTTGTGGCTGCACGCCGCAAGGACGAGCGCGAGAGCGAGGAGGGTCTTCATGCGCTTGGGCCTACGCACGATGCGTGCCCGCGATGAGGGACCTCCCGAGGGCAGATCCGCTCGGTGCGACGAGCGATCTCGCACGGAGGGCGGTGCCGCCCGTGGCGTTCGCGCGGGAGGCCAGCGGGGCACCGGGGGGGCTAACGGGAGGTCAGCGAGGGAGCGCCGCGTTGGGCGGCGCACCACGGGCGCCACCGATCGGCAGGAACTCGCCGCGGGCCCAGCCCTCGAGGCCGCCCGCGTAGCCCGGCCCGAACCGCCGCTCCGACGCGCCGCCGGAGAGGCAGTACCAGCCGCCGCGCTCGGACATATCGCACAGGAAGCGGCCGGCCGCACCGAACACGAGCTGCTGCGCTCCGAACGTCACCGCAGTGACCTGGTTCGGCGTGGTCGGCCCGCCGCGGTTGGTGATCGGCTTCGAATCAAACCCGAGCCACCCGAGCTTGCCGCCGAACACGATGTTCTTGAACCGATCTCGTCGGGGCAGCGCGTTGCGCGGATCCGCGGATCGCTCGAGCGCGATCGGGAACGCCGCGGCGAGCAGGCCACGGAGGACCACCGCGTCGAGGTGGTCCGGTCGCTGGAGCGCCAGGGCGTCGTCGAGGTGATACTGGAACAGCATCAGGCTCGCGAGCTCGTCGAGCAGCCGGGCGGTGTGCGTGGTGCCAAGGACGCGGTTCAGGAGGCCGCGCGAGACCTCGTGATGGAGCGTGACCCACAGCGTGAGCTCGGCGAAGTGCTCGTCGCCATGACCAGGTTGAGCGGCGGCCCACGCGACGAGCGCTCTCGCGCGCGGGTGGTCCGGCAGGTGAGGCGCCCAGATCGCGAGCAGCCGCTTCGCACCCTCATCGCAGGCATCGAGGACGATCCGCGCGAGGTCCCCGAGCTCGAGGGCCTGCGTGGAGCTCGAGAGCAGGGAGCGCAGACGCTCGACGCGAGGGCTCGGCTCCGGCATCGGCACCCAGGTCGCCCCGGCGGGCTCGAGGGGACGACCATTGGCGGCGACGATCCACCCCGCCGGCGGATCCAGCGTCACCGGGCGGGTCCGCTCGTCGATCCTCGTCACCGGGCCATCTGGGGAGCGCGCGACCACGCCGCCGCTACCTTCGGGTCGACGAGCGAGGCCACCGGTGAGGACGTGGCCGATCCGCCCGCTGGAATCCACGAGCACCGCATCGAGCGAGAGAGTGGTCAGGTTGCGGTGCGCGGTGGCGACCG
>JAYVRN010000286.1:0-6090 GCA_043776275.1 Myxococcales bacterium
CGATCTCCGTAAGGAGGATGACACCGCCGCGTTCACGCCGATCCGTTGCTTCTATCCGCTGATCAACGGGATCCCGGTGATCGCCGAGACCTCGAGCGATCTCACCGCGGCTGCATTCGCGGACGCGATCTGGAGCTTCGATGCACCGCAGCTACCCGCGGCCGTCGCGGCGCTGTGGGCGGATCTCGACGCGTTTCGCGCGGAGGCAGACCGCCGCCTCGCGCGCTGGAAGCTGCGCACGGCGCACGACGAGGTCGCCGCCGCCATCGCCGCACACGCGGAGCAGGGATGACGCACTCATCCACACACCAGCACCGCAAGGCCGCGTTGCCGGGCGTTGCCGGCGTTTGTTCCCCCAGCGCCGGTACGTGCCGGTAGCATGATGAGGAGGGTGGAAAGCAGGATGGCAAGCTCGTGCGAACGATAGGCTTCGTCGTTGCGGTCGTCGTGATCCTGCCGGGCATCGCTCGCCTCGCGAATGCGACGGATACCGTGGGGGCAGCTAACCTGACGATCGTCGACGCGGGCGTGACCACGATGATCACGGACGCCGTCGGCGACGATGTTGCCGTCAGTTGCGTCACCTTCTCGGGATGCGAAGGCACGGGATGTGTGCCCCAGCCAGGACTCCACCTGAGCGTCGCCAGCCCAGCGAGCGGCTTCACGCTCCAGGTCGTCCTGCCCGATCCCGCCGCGGTGGGCACGACGTTTCCGGTCACCGTGGGCGGCACGCCGATCGCTGACCACGCCGCGATCGCGATCTTGACGACGGGCGGAAGCTGGCAGGTCACGAGTGGCGACGTGCGGGTCGACGCGAACGAGTTCCCGACCACCGCCAACCATCTCGACGTCACCCTGATCGGCATCACCGACGGCGCCGGCCGGACGATCGAGGGCACCGTGAGCTGCGTGAACATGCCAGGCACCGGCAGCGGATCCAACCCGATCACCAACCCGCTCGATTCGGACGGCAATGGTTGCGGCGGCGGCGGCGGCGGTGGTGGCGGTGGCGGTGGGCATCACTGACGCGGGCTCTCCGCGCCGCGAGCAGCGACGCGATTTCGCGCCGGGTCACTGCACGATGTCGACGTAGCGGAACCCCGCGACGACCGTCGTGAAGATCTGGGTCACTACGGGGTACGGTGGCGCGGTCAACGAATCGACCCTGCGCGCGCCGCCCTCGACCGCGCAGTCGCTCTGATCGTTACCGGCGGTCCCGCGGCCTCGACCGCGGAGCACGACGGGGGCTGGCGTCGCCGTGGTCACGCCCGGGCCGCCCGCCGAGACCAGCCATTCTCCGGATCCACTGTTGAGCAGCGCGCAGGTGAACAGCGAGGCCTTCCCGGCGCTGTCGACCGGGTGGATGCCGATCACTGCCGATTCCCTGACGACGATGGGGAGGTCGAGCCCGACCTCGACCATCCACGGAGTGCCCTGCACGAAGGCGGCGCTCGAGTGGGTCAGCCGGAACCCGTCGGCGTGCGGTTGATTCGGGTCGGGCGCGACCGTGTCGGAGACCACCGTCCATCGCGTGTTCGGGATCCAGGACGCGTCGAGGGTGCCAAACCCGTCGAACAGGATCCGGCGCTGCGCCGTGGCCGGATCCGCATCGCAGACGTCGCCGAGATCGTCCCCGTCCGAGTTCGCCTGGTCCGCGTTCGGCTGCGCGGGGCAGTTGTCGCAGCCGTCGGCGAGCCGGTCGCCGTCCTCGTCGTGATCGGGCTCGACCGCGCACGGCTCACAGTACGCGCACTGATCGCAGGCATCGCCGCGGCCGTCGCCATCGGAGTCGGCCTGGTCCGGGTTCGCGATCGTGGGACAGTTATCGACAGCGTCGTCGATGTCGTCGTGATCGTCGTCGTTGATCTGGCCGACCGGCGCCTGCTCGGTCGGGTCGAGCCCGAACGCGATGTTGCAGCCGGTGCCCACGAGGGCGAGCCAGCACGCGGTCAGCTCACTACCCACGATCCAAGCGTACGCCTGCCGCGCCCGGCGTTCGCGATCGAGTTCGCAATTCACCTGGATCCGTGTCGTCGCGGTTCAGGGCCGGGTGGCGACGAACAGATCCCAGCCGTTGGTCGTCGTCGACTGCGTCAGATAGAGCTCGCAGAGATCTGGCGAGATCCACGAGGGGATGTCGTCGCCGGCCGTGTTGAGCTCGCTCATCGCCGTCGGGGCCGAGAATGCATCGCTCGTGCTGGCGCGGGTCGCCAGCCAGATGTCGAGGCCACCCTGTCCCCCCGGTCGTGACGAGGCGAACAGGATCGTGAGCTCGTCGGGCGTGACCGTGGGCTCGAACTCGCCGTCGGTCGTGTTGAGCTCGGTGAGCACCGTCGGTGCCGCGAACGACGTCGTCGCACTCGTGCGATGCGTCACGCGGAGGTCCGTTCCCTCCACGTAGTAGAGGCCCAAGCCGGAGCTCGTCAGGTACGCGCCCCAGTTCGCATTCGCGGTGTTGATCGAGGTCAGCGCGACCGGCGGCGCAAACGGATCGGTCCGGGTGGGGCGGGTGGCCATCCACAGGTCCCAGTCCCCCGCACCTGGACGGAGCGATCCGAACACCACGCTGAGGCCGTCGCCCGAGGGGCATGGGTCCCGATCGGGCGAGGGCCCGACCGATGGTGCAAACCCGGCGGGCGCGAACCCGGCGAGCGTGGGCAACGAAGTGGGCGCGCCGAAGACGTCACCGACGCTCGCGCGGGTGGTCTCGTAGAGCGTGTCGGAGCCGGTTCGATCGCTCCACATGAAGCCATCGAGCTCGTCAGTGGTCAGCTCGAGGCCAATCTCCGCGGAGGCCGAGCTCAGGGCGGAGAGCCGCACCGGTGCGCCGAAGGGCTGCGTCCGATCGCAGCGGGCGCTGGCGCCATCGGGCCCCCCATCGGTGGTGGCGCCCTTGGCGGTCGCATCAAACCCGAGCCGCCCGCAGCCGCTGCCTGCCAGCGCCAGCCACAGCACGGATGCTCCACGCAGCGTCACGCCCCAGTATCCTGCGAACGCGCCGGAACGTCGAGCACTCGTCGTCAGTCGTCGTCAGTCGTCTGGTGGAAATCCGATCGCGACGCCGGTGACGCGGGTGATCGCCTGCCCGGCGTCCTCCCACCCGTAGGTGTACGAGCCCACATGTCCGAGCCGGATCGTCGTGTCGACGAAGGTCTGGTGCCCCGCCTGGCGCGCGCGCTCGCAGAACGCATAGTCCTCGCCGAGGTACCAGAACGCCCCCGCCCGCGCGGGATCGGCGATCACCATCGGCAGGAAGTACGGGATCATCGGCGCCCCGAACCGCGTGTTGCATACCGGCAGCGAGAACGTTCGCTGGATGTCGTCGTAGACCGGCCGGCGGGTCAGAAGGAACCCTGCACCCACATAGCGCACGGCGATCGTCCCGCCACCTTCTCCCAGCCGGAGCTCTCGGGTGCCGGGCTCGGGCTGCAAGGCGAGCGAGCGGGTGCCCTTCTTCGCATAGGCCCCGGCGATGATCGGATGCGGCGAGGCGCGCAGCTTCTCGACGTCATCGGGATCGAACGAGATGTCCGAGTCGATCCAGACCAGCTCGTCGTAGCCCTCCGTGAGCGCCGCGGACGCGGCCTCACAGCGCGTGCGATCGACCGCGGCGGTGGCGGCATAGCGGCGGACCGTGAGCCCGCGGCGCTCGAGCTCGCGGAGGCCTCGCTCGCACGCGGGCTCGATGTGCGTGAGGAACGGCGCGAGCACGAGGCAGCGCGTGGTGCTCACGTACACACGCAAGTCGTCGAGCCCGTCAGATCGAAGCTCGCCGCGAGGACGATCGGTGTCGTCGTGCACACCGAGCCGGTCACCGTGAAGTGGAGCGTCTCGCTCGTGGTGCAGGCGCTCATGGTGAACGGACGCACGCTGATGTTCGCCGAGGCGCCGGCCGCCAGGAACAGCTCGCCCGAGGCGAACCCGGTGTAGCGAAACGCTGTCGGGGCGATCTGCTCGAGCGTGACGGCCCGGTTGCCCGAGTTGACGATCCGCGCCGTGATCGGTGCAGGGCACGCAGGCCCGCTGAACGTCAGGGTGACCGGCATCCCGGCGGTATCCGTGAGGTCGAGGTTGGCGCCCATGACGTCGGCGGTCAGGTCGACGCTGTACGGCCCGGCGCTGGTGACGAGCGTCAGCGCGCCGGTCCTGGCGACCCCGCTCCGATCGGTGCCGATCACGGCGGTGGGTGGGCGGACGGCGAGCCTGACCGACGCCCCGGGCGCGATCTCGATCGGGAGGGTGTCGTCGAGGCCGAACCCACCGGTGGCGTCAAAGTCGGTGATCTGGACGGTGACCTCACCCGGGTTCTGCACCTCGAGGGCCGCGCTCGCGGGCACCACGCCGCACTCGATCGTGAGCTGCAGGGAGCTCGCGATCGAGAGGGCACCACCGTCATCGCCAAAGCCGACCCGCCCGCACGATCCAAGCGAGGTGGCGCCGATTGCGGCCCACAGCATGCGCGAGAGACCACGACGGCGCAGCATCACCCCCAGCATAACCCGGCCCACGCCGCGGATCTGGGTAAGCTTGCGCCGTGCCCGAACCGGCCCCCGTGCCCACCGCCGTGACCCGGCTGGCCGAGCTCGCGTGGCTGTTCCTCCGCCTTGGGACGACGGCGTTTGGTGGTCCGGCCGCGCACATCGCGATGATGCAGGACGAGGTCGTCGAGCGCCGTGGCTGGATGACCCGCGAGCACTTCCTCGATCTGGTCGGCGCCACGAACCTGATCCCGGGGCCCAACTCCACCGAGCTCGCGATCCACATCGGGCGCGAGCGGCGGGGCTGGGCGGGCCTGCTCGTCGCCGGTGTGTGCTTCATCTTGCCCGCGGTGCTGATCGTGCTCGGCGTCGCGTGGGCGTACACGCGCTATGGCGCGCTACCCGCCGTGGACGGTGTCCTCTACGGCATCAAGCCCGTGATCGTCGCGGTGGTGATCCAGGCGCTGTGGACCCTCGGTCGCACGGCGGTGAAGTCGATCTGGCTTCTGGCGCTCGCGGCGGCGGCGTTGACCGCGAGCTTGTTGGGCGTCCACGAGCTGATCGTGCTGGTCTGTGCGGGTGGGTTGGTGGCCATCGTGAGGCTCGGGCGTGGCGCGCCGACCTCCGCGCCCATCGCGAGCTGGCTGCCGTGGCCGCTGCTCGTCGTGGGCGCGGTCCCCGGGCCGGCGCTCGGCCTCGGCTCGCTGTTCGGCGTGTTCCTGAAGACCGGGGCGCTGCTGTTCGGCAGCGGGTACGTGCTGATCGCGTTCCTCCGCGCGGATCTCGTGGAGCGCCTGCACTGGCTGACCGAGTCTCAGCTGGTCGATGCGATCGTGGTCGGGCAGGTCACTCCAGGGCCAGTGTTCACCACGGCGACGTTCGTCGGGTACGTCGTGGACGGCGTGGGCGGGGCCGCCGTCGCGACGGTCGGCATCTTCCTGCCGGCGTTCGTGTTCGTGGCCGCGAGCGCGCCGCTTCTACCCTGGTTGCGCCGGTCTCCGGTCGCGGGCGCGGTGCTGGACGGTGTCAACGTGGCGTCGCTCGCGCTGATGGCGGCGGTGACGATCGCGATCGGGCGCACGGCGCTCGTCGATCCGGCGACGATCGCGATCGCGCTCGTCGGGAGCGTGCTCCTCGTCCGCTATCGCATGAACTCGACGTGGCTGGTGCTCGGCGGGGGGGGCCTCGGCGCGCTGCTCGGCCTCGTCGGCTGGCGTTGATCCCGCCGCCTACGACCGGCATCGCGAGCCGACCCAGGCTCACTCGACGCGCGCGTCGGTGTCGCGGGCCTCGGTGACCACCAGCTCCTTGTGCTGCTGCTCCGCGGCCGCGACCAGCGCCATCCGCAGCACCGCATCGGTGGTCTTGTCGGTGATGATCGCGTCGTAGTCGGTGCCGGTCATCACGCGCTCCTCGGGCGTGACCAGGAGCTCGGTGTCGGACGTGATCGTCTTCGACGCGATGGGCTGCCGTGCCTGGTCGAGCGCCCAGTAGCGCTTCTTCGCCGCGAGCTTCGACTTGCGCTCCTCGTGGTGGAGCTTGTCGAGCTGCTTGGCGATCACCTCGGCGTCACTCAGCGCCTGCGCGAGGTTGTGCTCGCCGAACGCACTCT
>JAYVRN010000287.1:0-23184 GCA_043776275.1 Myxococcales bacterium
GAAGCAGATCATGAAGTACGCGATCAAGGCCGGGATCCTGAAGCGCGAGATCGACATCAGTGACCTCGTCGATCGCCGCTTCATCCCCGACCACATCGAAGCGGCGAACATCACCTCGAACTGATCAGGGCTTCGGCTCGATCGGTGGGTAGGCGCCGCCACCGAGCGAGGGCAGACCGCCACCGCCGGAGGTCGTGGTCGAGGCCGTGGTCGAGGCCGTCGTCGTCGCGGTAGGGGTCGGCGCACCTGCAGCGGCCGCCGGTGCGGAGCTGGCCGCGGGCGTGGCGTGGGTCCCCGTCCCGGTCCCTGCCCCGCTCCCGCCCTCGGTCCCCGACTGGCCGCCCGGCAGGATGAACTTCCCGAACCGCCAGCCGATCACCGCCCACGCAGTGCCATAGACCAGCACCATCGCGCCGGCCACGCGGCCCACCTCGCCGGAGCTGCCCTTCGCGAACATCGCCTGGAACGCGAGCACGAGCGCGATGAACCCGAGCAGCCCGGTGACGATCAGGTTGTAGCCCGCGAACAGGCGCTTCACGCCCGAGACCTGCGCATCGTTCGTGCGGCGGAGCAGCGAGAGGTGCGCGGCCTGCACGAGCGCCGCGGGCACGATCATGCCCATGGCGACGCGATAGAACACGCTCTTCATCTCCGACGGCGCGCTCGAGATCAGCGCCCACACGAGGATCGCCAACCCGGCGAGCCCGAGCTGGAATGCGCTGATCGCGAAGTAATGGAGCGCGACCTTGATCCCGAGGTGACGATCCACATCGGGATCCTTGTGCGCACGCCAGCGGGCGATGACGTACAGCACGATCGGCACGAAGATCGTCAGGGTGACCAGCATGGTCACGATCGCCATCATCGGACCGGCGAGGGCGCGGAGCAGGAAGAACCCGGAGTCGAAGTCATCCATGCCGCAACGGTACGCGGTTTCCGACAGCGCTTTCCACACCGTCGCGCGTAGGATCTGGACACCCCATGAAGCTCCTGCCCACCGTCGTGGTCGCCGTGTCGCTCGGGTCGCTCGGGTCAGTGCGCCCCGCCGCCGCGGACTGCATGATGGTCGAGCTCCGCGTGGACTCGTTCAAGCGAGAGGTGGTCCTGCTCGGAACCTACGAGGACCTGCTCGGGCACCACGCCTCGTACTACGTCGATGCCAGCTCCGGCGTGATCATCGGCCCGGTCGATCACGAGGGCTGGCCGGAGAAGCCCGCGGCGCTCCGCAAGTTGCCGACGTCGCTTCCGATCGGGACCACCGGCACGCTGACGGTGCGCGCGCGCGTGCAGAAGGCGCAGAAGGAGACCACGAGCGGCTGGTTCGAGAGCTTCCGCCCGCGCGGCCCCAAGGCCGATGTGCCCGCCACGATCGCGCGGATCTCCGAGTCGTTCGCGCTCGGGCTGCTCGCGCCGGCGTTCCCGGCCGCAGAAGCGAAGGTCGATGCGCTGCGCCAGGATCCCGCGCGGCGCGACGAGCTCAGCCTCGCGGCGCAGGGGATGCTGTATGCCGCGAAGGGGGCGCGTGCGCAGAGCTTGCTAGGGGGCATCTCGCTACGTGACCTGACCGGGGCACGGCTCGATCGGGTCGCCACGTTTCGCGATGGTGGCCTGGCGGCACTCGCTGCCCTGCCGCCCGAGAAGGCCAAGTCCGATTGGACCGACTTCTTGCCGGAGCTCGCCGCGGCGTGGGCGAGCAAGCGCGAGCCGATCACGGTGATCGATGATCTGCTGCTCGGCGGCTTCACGCCGCAGTTTCCCCTCGATGTGGACCCCGACGCGGGGATGATGCGTCATCACTGCGGCCCGTCGCGCGCAGAGATGCGCGGGCCGTTCGAAGGTCCGCACGAGATCGATGCCGGCACGGTGCGCGATCTGTTCCGTGCGCGGGAGCCGTTGTTCGCCGCCAAGGTCGAGGCCGGCTTCACGGGCGCGTTCGCCGCGTTCGATCAGTTCGTCGTCGGGGTCCGCGGCAAGCTCGTCCTCGTCACCGGCGGCGGAACCGATGCGGTGATGGCCCTCGCGGTGACCCGGCCCGTGGGCCTCGGCGCGAAGCTCCGCTTCGTCTCGCGCGGCGCGAATGGCGCCACGTTCAACCCCGCGCACCTGGGCTTCAATAGCTCGGCGATCTCGCTGGTCGGCACGGCGACCAAGCTCGACGTCGCGGCGCAACGAGATGTGCCCGGTATGATCGCGGCGTTGAAGGCGAAGGCCACCTCGGGGCACCTGCCGATCCACGCGGGCACCGCGCTCGCGCTGTTGTTCGAGCAAGCCGATGTCGTCCCGGGCTGGACCCTCGCGGATGCCCGGGCCTTCGCGTGGGCCTTGCCCGGCAACAGCTACCAGACCCCACAGCAGTGGCAGCAGGCGTGGAGCGAGATCCTGGCCGCGGCGATCATGATGGCCAACGACGACAAGCTCGCGGCGGAGATCGAGACCGCGCTCCCGACGATCGTCGCGAAGTTCGCGCAGGCCTCAGGAGGCAAGACCACCGTCGTCCCTGCCGAGCTCGTGCGGAAGTTCGCGATCGATCTCGCGCCACACGTGGTCGCGCGGCGCCTGCTCGCGAACGACGTCGCCGGGGCCGCGCGCTTCGTCAAGCTCGCCAACGGACCGCTCAAGGCGATCGCCGGCACCACGCGTCTGACCCCGGAAGGCACACGCGACGGAAACTACCTGACCCGGATCAAGGTCCTCGACGTGCTGGTGACCGCGCTCGGCGGCGCCAGGACCCAGCCTCCCTCCGACGGGGACCGGAGCTTCGGGATGGACCTGTTCTCGATGATGATGCGCCCGTATCAGACCCCGCCGACCTGGACCAAGGCCCTGGTCTCCGCCGGCTATTCGCCCCCGCGCTGATCTCGGGAACCGATCCGCCGCAGCGCATGTCTCACCATCCATGCGCCCCTGGTTCGTGGCCGCCGCCTTGCTCGTCACGGCAACGGCGCACGCCTGGACACGCACGTCCACCAACGTGGAGATCGCGCCGGCGGTGATCCACGCCAAGCTCGAGGGATCGATCGCCACGCTGACCGCGCGGTTCGTGATCCCCGTCGAGAAGCAGATGTACGGGTCGTCCTACGCGGGCATCGAGCTCCCACGGATGGGCCTGGTGACCAGCGCGATGATCACCTCGAGGGGAATTACGGTCCCCCTCTCCATGCTCGCCGCGGACGAGGCGGACACCAAGTTCGCGGCTCTCGCTGACGATTCAGACCAGACCATGCCCACGGCCTCGATGGCCTCCGCCGTACTGATCAGCGGAGGTGCCGGCGGTGTCCGGGTCAGCCTCGCCTCGCCGCACTCCGGCGTGGTGACGATCGAGCTCACGATCGCTGCGCCGACCTGCTTCTACCGCGACGCGCGCTACCTCCAGGTGCCCGAGACGTGGCTCAAGGTCGCCGAGCTCTCGCTGCGCCGGCCCACACCCAAGACCGAGGAGCTCGACGCCGAGTGCGGTTCGCTCCCGCCGGATGGTCACGATGGAGACGTCGCATGGATCGGCTTCCCCGCCCCCGAGCTGGCGAAGCGGCGCCCCGGTGAACGGATCGGTGCGTTCGCGGGGCGGATCGCGCTCGGCGAGGAGCACCTGGCGCGGGTCGAGATCGATCTCGCGGGCGTCCTCAGCGAGGTCCCACGTGATCTGGTCACCGTGATCCTCGTCGACGGCTCGCGCTCGATGAGCGCCGACGATCTCGAAGCCCAGCGCCAGCTCGTGGCCTCGTATCTGCGCAAGGCACCGGACAGCCGCGTGCAGGTGGTCGCGTACGCGCGGCGTGCGCGCGCCTTGCTCCCGGGATGGACCACGGCATCGCAGGCCGCGGGCCGGGTCGATCGCGAGCTACGCAGCCTCGCACAGCGGAATGGCTCGAACTTCGACGCCGGGCTCGCCGAGGCAGCGACCTGGCTCGATCGGATCGAGGGCACCAAGCGGGTCATCCTGATCACCGACGAGCGGATGGCGGAGCGCCTGTCCGAGACCTCGCCCGTGAACCTGCGGCGGTTGCTCCCCGGCCAGACCCTCGTCCACGTGGTCGCGCTCGGCGGCATCGGCCAGCCAGCGCGCGACGAGGACGCCTTGCTCGCGCCTCTCGCCGCCTCCACCGACGGCATAGCGGTGCGCGTCGGTGCGATCAAGGCGCCTGGGCTCGTGGATGCGACGTTGCTGGTGCGACCGATCTCGCTCGATCACATCACGATCAAGGCACCCGGCTGGACCGCGATCGCGCCCTCGCAGCAGCCGGCGTGTGGAGACGAGCTCGACAAGCTCCTCCCCGAGGGCAGTTCGTGCACGTGGTGGGGTGAGGGCGATGTGTCCGCGGGGCCGATCGTCGTCGAAGGGCTGCTGTGGGGGAAGCGCACCCTGCGCATGCTCCGCCCGGATGCGAGCCGCGCGCGTGATCTCGCGCGCGAGCTATCAGCGTTTGGGACCCTCGAGGAACCCATGCTCGAGCGGATCAACACGATCGCCCGCGCGGTGAACTCGAAGTGGTCGCTGTATGCGCAGTGGGGCGGCGGCGGGCTGTACACGGCGGGCTTCGGCTTCGGCCTCGGCGGTGGCAGCAGCGATGGCTGCTGCTGCTGCACCCGCGATATCGGGCGCGGCACCGGGACCCGTGCGGTGTGGGATCCGCCGGATCTCGCGGGGCAGCTCCGGCCACTGCTCGCCGCGTGTCACGTCGAGACCGCCAGCATCCAGGCGACCCTCGAGATGACGCTCGTCGAGATCGTCAACGTGACGGTGTCGATCAACCGGTCGCATGAGGTGTCGCCGTCGATCGCTCGCCAGCAGCAGCAGTGCGTGGAGGATGCGCTGTGGGACGCGACGCCGATGCTCACGCACATCGTGGCGCACTACAGCTACAGCGTCGCGATGCCCGCGATCCACTAGCGCTTGCCCGCCTTGTCGATCTCGGCAGCCTCTGACCTAGCTCCGACGCAGGCTGCGCCAGGTGGCGAGCGCCCAGGGCTCGTCGGTGCGCGAGCCCTTGCAGGTCATGATCGCGATCTCGGGCGTCGCGGCCATCAGGCCGTGGACGACATGCACGTCGCCCTCGTCGTACGCCTCCGCGCGCCCGTGACGCTCGCCATCGACGATCCGCTCGATCACGGGATGCTGTGCGGGCGCGACCGCGAGCAGCGCTTCGGAGCCCTGCTCGCCCTGGGTGGTCAGGCACGTCAGCTCGACCATCCGATCACCGTCGGTGGCCCAGTACCGCTCGTCCTCGAGCGATCCCACGAACGCGCCGGGCAGCTCGAACGTCCAGCCGGAGTCGAGCGCGACCTCGATCGGATGGCGGCGATAGCCGAGTACCGCTCGGAGAGGGCCTGTGCGTTCACGCAGGTCCGCGGCGCGGGCCTCCTCACCGAGACATTCGAGGAGCTCCACCCACTCGGCCACTGGCAGATCGAGCTCGCGGTTCGCCTTGCGCGCCGCCTTGAGGTTTCGATCGACCTGCGTCATCAGCGTGCGCTCCTCGGCATCGAGCGGCTCGCGCCACGGCACCTCGAGCCACATCGCGAGCAAGGCACGCGAGCGTTCGGCTTGCCCCGGCCCGTCATCCCACCACGCGAACGCATCGGCGCCACGCGCGGGATCCGCGATCACCGCATCGCGCCACGCTGCATCGCGCGGCCCCATCGACGTCAAGACGGCCGCATCGATCTTGAACTGGAGCTCCGCGGGGACGCCGATCCGCGTGACGCCCCCAGCGAGCTCGGCCGCGAGCCACGCTGCCATCGCGGTCCGCGGATCCGGTTGGTCGTCGGCCCACGTGTAGTCGAGCTCTTCGAGCACCGGAGCGAGGCGCGCCAGGATGTGTGCGTGATAGCCCGGTCCGATCGCGCTGGTCTCGCCGCTGACCTCGAGGTCCCCATCCGGGAGCACGACGATCCGCACGGGCCCTGCCGCCGGATGAAGGTCGAGGGTCACGCGCTTGGCCGAGGTATCGCGGACCGTGTCGCCGAGCATCCGGCGCGCGATCCTCGCGAGCCGGTCGCCGACCTCGCGGGCATCCGGAGCGCGGCCGATCAGGGCACGCAGGCCTGCCTTGGCCTTCCGTGACCGCGCTCGCCGGGATAGCCCGAAGCCCACGACCTGAATCTTCGTGAATTGTTAGGCGAAGTTCCATAGGGAGATCCGCCCCGTTCACCCGTATCATCCATGCATGCCCGCGAAAGACCGCGCCGAGGACGAGCACGAGCTTCGGGCACCTGCGGCCGTGGCTCCCGAGAGCCAGGAGCTGGGCGCGGGACAGATCCAGACCGAAGGCGACGTCCCCGCCGTGCACCGCGGCGGCGGAACACCCGCCACCGCCACTGCATCCCAGCTCGCGTTCGAGGGCGGCAAGTCGGACTCGAGCTCGATCGATCACGGTGTGTTCCAGCCCGAGGAGTACAAGCACGCCTGCGAAGCGGCCGGGCAGGACGACAAGTGGAAGGAGATGTACCGCAACGGCCACACCAAGGCCGCGAGCTGGTCGCACTCCCCCAAGACGGGCATGAAGTTCGATCTGCGGAAGGGCCACAGCGCCTCGGAGGCGGTGAAGGCCTGGTTCCGTGGCCCCACGATCGCCGACTTCCGCACGATCGCCGTCGCCGAGCAGCTCGACGAGCTGCGCGACGATCTCGGCGACTCCAAGTTCGACGAGCTGTTCGGCTCGGTGAACGGGGCGCAGGACAAGCTGATCCCCGGTGGTCAGCGCCTCCAGATCTCGGCCGCGATGTACACCACGCCGTTCATCGATCAGATGAAGGCCGTGGCCAACCGCGACGACGACAAGACCAACAAGCCCGAAGCCGAGCAGCCCCGCGCGGCCACCCCGCCGAGCGAGGAGAAGCAGGCGCGCCCGGGCAAGAACGCCCAGGCCAAGCACGATTCCAAGCACGATCAGGACAACGAGCTCGCGAACAAGCAAGAGCTCGGGTTCGGGCGCGAAGACCTCCAGCGCGCGTAGCCGTGCGATAGTTCCGGCATGGCCGAGGCCGAGCCGTACATCGACGTCGCGACCCATCTGCGCGACGAGCTCCGCCGGGCCTGGCTCCGGGTCGAGTATCAGATCCGGCTGGGCTGGACGAGGACGCCCGCGACCCAGCCGCTGCCCTCGGATGATGTGGTCGCGCCGTCGGACATGGGCCGGTTGTTCGCGGCGGCGCGCGGCGAGATCACCTCGGGTGACGAGGCTGGCGCATCGATCGTGCTCGAGCGCTACCTGGCCGCGCACCGCGAGACGGAGGCGCGGATCCAGGCCACGATTCGTGCGGGCCTGCGCTCGCCGCTCGTCGACATGATCCGGGTGTTCGACCTGACGCCGCGCCAGTGGGCCACGCTGATGTACGCCCTCCTGCCCGAGGCCGATCCGAACCTCGTGCAGGGCTATCGCTACCTCGCGCGCGATCCGGGCTGCAGGGGGCTCGATGGCCGCCTGCTCGCGCAGCTGGTGTACGACACGCCCGATTCGCGCTCGCTGATGGCGCGCGATCTCTCACCGAGCTCGCCGTTGATCCGGTTCCAGCTGCTCGAGCTCGCGCCTTCCGAGTCGCTGATGTACCGGCGGATGCGGGCGGCGACTCGCCTGGTCTACCTGATCGATGGCACGCGCGTGGCCCTCGATCCGGATCTCGCGGAGATCGCCGAGCTGCGGAGCGGCGCGGTCGCGGGCTCGTTCCCCGCGGTGACGATCGATCGCGCCACGTCCGCGATGTGCTCGAACGAGGTGGTGCTGTGCGTGCAAGGCCAGCGCGGGCTCGGCAAGAAGCTGCTCCTGCAACAGGCCACAGCGCACTGGAACAAGCGCATGTTGCTGATCGATGCGCGGCGCCTCCAGCAGGTGCCGCTGTCGTCGCAGCTCGGCTTGATCCGCTCGTTGATCCGCGAACTTCGGCTGCTCGACGCGCTGCCCGTGTTCGTCGACATCGACGACGCGGTGAACCTCGAGGCCGACAAGGACGAGCTGCCCGGTTACTTCCAGACGCTCGTCGACGAGTGGGGCGGACCGGTGGCGATCACGATCAACCGCGAGCGGATGCCGCGGATCCACCAGCGTCCGATCGTGCACCTCACGCTCGAGGTCCCGCCGCTCCAGGTGCGCACCACGATGTGGCAGCAAGTGGTGCCCTCGCTGACCACGATCGAGGCGGAGAGCCTCTCGGGGCGGTTCGCGATCCCCGGCGGCATCATCGTCGCCGCGGCGCAGGCAGCCACCGCAGGGCGCATGCCCGATTCCGGCCCTCCGGAGGGCGAGGATCTCGCGCGTGCCGTGGCTGGACAGCTGCACCAACGGATCTCGCGCCTCGGCAAGAAGCTGCCCGCGCCATTCGATCTGGAAGATCTGATTGTCGACGACGACACGCGCGCGGCGCTGCTCGAGATCACGGCCGCCGCCAGTCAGCGCCGCAGGATCCGCGATCAGTTCAAGCTGCGCGGTGCACAGGGGATCAGCGTGCTGTTCTCGGGGCACCCGGGCGTGGGCAAGACGATGTCGGGCACCGTGCTCGCGAAGCGGCTCGGGCTCGATATCTACGAGATCGATCTCTCGCAGGTGGTGTCGAAGTGGCTCGGCGAGACCGAGAAGAACCTCAGCGATGTGTTCGATGCGGCGGAGCCCGGTCACGTGGTGCTCCTGTTCAACGAGGCGGACTCGCTGTTCGGCAAGCGCACCAGTGACGTCAAGAGCAGCAACGACCGCTATGCCAACCTCGAGACCAACTACCTGCTCGCGCGGCTCGAGCGGTTTGGCGGGCTCGCGATCCTGACCACGAACCTGACCTCGGCGATCGATCAGGCGTTCAAGCGCCGGTTCACGTACGACGTGTTCTTCAGCTTCCCGAGCCCCGAGATGCGCGCCGAGCTGTGGCGGCGCACGCTGCCGGAGCGCGCGCGCTCGGCCGAGATCAACTACGAGGCGCTCTCGGAGAACTACGAGCTGTCCGGCGGCTTCATCAAGGTCGCGTGCGAGCGTGCGGCCTACGTGGCCGGAGCGAACAACGTGGAGATCGATGACACGCTCCTGCGCGCCACGATCGAGCGGATGTATCGCGAGCGCGGCAAGGTCAGCACCGCCGGCCGGCTCGAGTAGCGCGACAGCACGCAGAGGCGATGCGATAGTTCCGTCATGGCCACAGCGTCACAGGTGCTCACCGGACTGGTCGCGTTCCTGCACCTGTGGTTCCTCGTCCTCGAGATGTTCCTGTGGGCCACGCCGTTCGGGGCCAAGACGTTCAAGCGCCCACTCGCGGAGATGGAGTCGCAGAAGGTTCTCGCCGGCAACCAGGGCCTCTACAACGGGTTCCTCGCCGCGGGGCTGATCTGGACCTACTTCGGCGACGGCGCGATGATGTTTCAGGTCCGGGTGTTCTTCCTCGTGTGCGTGGTGATCGCCGGCCTCTACGGTGCGGCGACGGCGGCCAGGGAGATCCTGTTCCTCCAGGCGCTCCCCGCGGCGCTCGCCCTCGCGGTCACGCTCGCGGCCCGCTACGCGTGACCTTGCACTCCGGTTGCCACCCGGTTGCACTCCCGCGTGCCACCCGGTTGCACTCCCGGTTGCCACCCGGTGCCACCTGGTGGACCTTGGTCGCTGAACCACCAGTCCAGTCCGTAAGGGTGCATGGCGACACGAGGCACGCTCCGGCATCCCGCTCGCATCCTTTGGCAGCATGGTGCTCGCGCTCCTCGCCGTGATCCCGCTCCTGGTGGTGGTCTATCTGCTGTTCTACGGCGGCTTCAGCGGCCCCGTGGACTGGCTGATGCGCACGCAGCGCCACCTCCGGCGCGATCGCAAGGTCGTGGCGCTGACGTTCGACGATGGCCCAGATCCGGTGCGGACGCCGGCCCTCCTCGACGTGCTCGCGGCCGCAAACGCGCCCGCGACGTTCTTCTTGCTCGGCGATGCGGTGGAGATGCACCCGGGCGTGGTCACGCGGATGGCGGCCGAAGGTCACGAGCTTGGCAACCACACCTACTGCCATCGCTACCTCCCGCTGGCGCGCTCGCGCAGCGTGGAGCGCGAGCTCGCCCGGACCGATGCCGCGATCGCTCAGGCGACCGGCCAGGTCCCCAAGGTGGCGCGCCCGCCGTGGGGTGGCCGCTCGCCGTGGACCGTCCGCGCGTTCACCCGGCTCGCCAAGCGGCTCGTGCTGTGGGACGTCAACAGCTATGACTGGAAGGGCAAGCCTGCCGACGAGGTCGTGGCGCGCGTTCTCGAGCGCACCCGGCCCGGCAGCATCATCCTGATGCACGAGGCCCGCGAGGGTGGCGAGGTCACGATCGAGGCGGTGCGCCGGCTGATCCCGGAGCTGCGCGCACGTGGCTATCAGCTCGTGACGGTCAGCGGCGCGCGATAGCTACGCCGATGACGCGCGGAGGTGGGCGATCACGGGGCCGTGGTCACTGGTCCCGACATCGCGCTCGTGCCTGGCCGTGACGGTCTCGTCCACGAGCGCGCGGTGCGCGGCGATGTAGTCGAGGCGCCAGCCGATGTTGCGCTCGCGCATGTTGCGCCACGGCGCCCACCACGTGAACAGGCGATCGTTGTCGGGCTCGACGTGACGCCCGACATCGACGAGATCATGCGCGAGCAGCTGCTCGATCAGCTCGCGCTCCTCGGGCAGCTGTCCGATCACCTGCTTGCGCAACACCGGGTGGACGTCGACGAACGTGCGCGCGACGTTGTAGTCGCCGCACAACACGAGGTGCTTGCCCGCCGCGGCGAGCGCGCCGGCCCAGGCCACGAGCTCGCGCAGAAACGTCATCTTCACGGCGAAGTCCTTGCCGCCGTTCGGGACGTAGACGCTGGCGAACACGATGGTGCCGATCTCGGCGACCACGATCCGATGTTCGAGATCGAAGGGCGGAGACGTGAACACGGGCGCGTCGGCGAACATCTTGGTGCGCAGGAGCAACGCGACCCCGGAGTATCCGCCCGCACCGTG
The DNA here is from genome assembly GCA_043776275.1 of Myxococcales bacterium. Taxonomy (GTDB): domain Bacteria; phylum Myxococcota_A; class Polyangia; order Haliangiales; family Haliangiaceae; genus JABFXX01. The sequence continues at coordinate 10,927 of JAYVRN010000287.1, forward strand.
GAAGTGCACGTGATAGCCCGCGAGCTGCGCGATCGGCTCGGGGACCTGCTCGGGACCCGCCTTGATCTCCTGGAGACAGATCACGTCGGGCTCCTCGCGATCGATCCAGTGGAGGAGCTGCGACGACCGAGCGCGGATCCCGTTGACGTTCCAGGTCGCGACCTTCACGGCACCCCCTGATACCACGCGATGGCTGAACTAGTTGGTTTTCCTCGACGTTCTCCCAGAATAAAAACAAACGTTTGGTTTTTTTCGGATGCGCTGATATCGCTGCAGGCGTGACGAAGCGAGCCACCAAGCCGAGCGCGGACGGGATCCTCGATGCGGCGGAGCGCGTGCTCGCCGAGGTGCCGTATGCCGAGGTCTCGCTACGCGCGCTGATGTCCGCGGCGCAGGTCTCGACCACGGCGTTCTATGCGCGGTTCGATTCGAAGGAGGCCGTGGTCGCGGCGCTGACCGCGCGGCTGTTCGCCGAGCTGCACCAGGGTGCGCCGAGCGTGCTCGATGGCGCGCGGGATCTCGAGACCGGGATCGAGCGGGGCGTGGATCTGCTGTGCGAGCGCTTCGCGCGACGCAAGCCGCTGGTCCGCCTGATCCTCGCGGAGGCGGGCGGCGCCACGGCGGCGATGGAGGCGCGGCAGATCGAGTACCACTTGCTCGCGGCCTTCCTCGCGATGCGGATCGCCGCACTGAAAAAGTTCAAGGTCCCGGACCCGCAGGCGCTCGCCTGGGCGCTGATCGGCGCCCTCGAGATCCAGATCGTGCGCTGGGCCGTGTGGAACGAGATCGATCTCCCAACCCTGCGCGCGCAGCTGATCTCGGTGGCGCGCGCCATCCTCCCGCGAACGGGGACGCCATGAAGCGAGCCAGTGTCTGTGCCCTCCTGCTCGTCGTACCCCTCCGGCTCCTCGGCGCGTGCAGCGATGCGCGTCCCGTGACGGTGACCATGACCGTCACCGCAGCGCCACCCGCGTATGGCACCACGCCGTTCCCGACCGACGCCGTCCGCGACGGCGATCATCTGGGCGTGATCGAGGGCCTCGATGCGATCGTCGCGCATCACGCCGATCTGGTCGCCGCCCACCTGGCCACGCTCGATGGCTTCGGCGTGCGGCCCCTCGTGGAGTTCTTCCTCGATGGCGAGCTCTCCCTCGACGAGGTGCCTGCCGACGCTGGTGGACTCGTGGACGTAGATCCGGCCTCGCCGGAGCGCGGGCGCACGGTCGCGATCGACTGGCGCTACGATGCGCAGCGGCACGTGCTCGCGGGATCGCTCGCCACCGGTGTGCCGCTGCGCGAGGGCACGCGCTACGCGGCCTACGTCACCACCGCGATCGGCGCCGCGCGGCTCGACGATCTCGGCTCGGTCCCCGCACGCTGGCAGACCACCGCCGATGCAGTCACCGAGCTTCACCGCGCGGACCTCGCGGGTCTCGCGGTGTTCACCACCGAGCACGCCAGTGCGCCACTCTTGACCGCGGCGGCGCTCCAGGCCGCGGCGGCACCACCCGCTCTCGCGTTTGATCGCCCGGAGATCATCTTCGCCGGCACCACGGCGCTCGATCGCATCCTCGGCCAGGCCACGCGCGCGACCACGGGCCCGCGCGCCGGACTCGAACGCTGGGGCAACGACAACCCCACCGGCATCGCCCACGATCACGTCGGCGTCGTCGGCACCGGCACGATCTCGGTGGTGCGGTTCCGCAACGATGACACGCACACCGACGGTCCCGAGGACGAGACCTTCGCCCCCGATGCGCGGATCCGTGCGCTCGAGCAGATCCCGATCACGTTCATCCTCCCCGCGGCACCGCCGCCGGCGACCGGCTATCCCGTGGTGATCTACGGGCACGGCCTGGGCGCGGGCCGCGATCAGCTGCTGTCGTTCGCCGAGCCGCTGACGGTGCAGGGCTTCGCGATCGTCGGCATCGACATGGTCGGGCACGGCTCCCGCTACAACCCCGAGGACAACGTCCCGAACCTGGCAGCGCAGCTGACGGCGTTCTCCGGCGTGCCGACCGGACCTGATGGCTTCGGCGATCGAACGGGTCTCGGCTCGACGTTCGACTTCTTCGAAGGCTTCCTCGGCATCGCCGCGGTTCGCGATGGCATCCGTCAGTCCGCCCTCGATCTGTGCCGGGTCTCGCAGCTGTTGCATCGCGCGGATCTCGATCTCTCCGCGCTCGCCGGCCCCGGTGGGATCCCACGGCTCGATGCCACGCACGTCGCCTACCTCGGCGAGTCGTTCGGTACCGTGGTGGGGACCGTATTCGCGGCGATCGAGCCACAGATCGATCTGTACGTCCTCGATGTGCCGGGCGGCGGCATCCTCGACAAGCTCCTGACCTCGAGCGCGGAGATCGGCGCTCTCGCCCTGCCGTTCATCGAGACGATCTACAACCCAAAACAGAGGCTCGATCGCTGGAGCCCGCTGATCGGCCTGATGCAGTCCATGCTCGACGGCGCGGATCCCCTGACCTATGCCCCGCACGTGCTGCGCGATCGGTTCGCGATCGCGGGTGCGTTGCTCGGGCCGCGCAGCGTGATCGCGATCGAGGTCGTCGGCGATCAGGTGCTCTCGAACGTGGGAACCACCGCCCTCGCACAGGGGTTCGGACTCGAGGTCCTCGCGCCCCACCTCGATGCGCCACCGGGTCTCACGACGATCGCCTCGCCCGCCGCCGGCAATCGAGACGGCCAGACCGCCGTGCTCGTGCAGTACGCGCCTGCCACCCACGGCGCGAACTGGAGCAGCGAGCACGGCATGCTCCGCTACGATCCCGAGCCGGATCTCGCCGGCGACGTGCCATTCCGCCTGCTCGCGGATCCGATCACGATCGAGAATCCGATCTACGAGACGCTCGAGCAGGTGCTCGAGATCCTCACCACGCACCAGGCGGGCGAGCCGCCGCGCGTGCGGATGACCAAGGCTCCGGTCCAGGACTTCGATGGGGACGGTCGCCCCGACGTATCGGACCCGGCGCCGCGCGATCCGACGCGCTAGTGAGCTCGAAACGCTTCGCGTTTCTCAGCAAGCTGCGAGGTCGCGACGCTGCTGGATGCGCGGCAGCAGCTGATCCGTCCGAGCCTGCTGCTCGTCGCGGATCCGGGCGTGCTCGAGGAGGAGGTGCGTGATCGGATAGACCACGTCGGTATCCGCGTGATCGGGCACCGTGACCAGCAGCTCGAACGTCCCGTGCGTCCAGTCGAGCAAGGACATCATCACCGCACGCACGGGAGCGCTGAGACCCGAGGCACCGGCGCCGATGACGCGGCCGTCGACGACATCGATCCACGCGGTCTGTGCGCCGAACAGGACCAGCCGGCCGGTCTTGCGCTCGATCTCCAGCATCGTGAGCAAGGCGGGGAGCCCGAGCTCGGCGAGCGAGCCGCGGAGCACCACGCGATCAGAGGCCACGGGCTGCGCCGTCGGCAGACGACGCGCGCGCGCCACCACCTCGACGGAGGTGAACGGCTTCGCGATGAAGTCCATCGCACCAGCCTCGAACGCGAGATCGATATCCGAGGGCTGCTCCGAGGTGATGATCACGGGCACCATGCAGAGGCTCGGATCGTTGGCGAGCTCGGCGATCACGCGCAGGCCGTCCATCACCGGGAGGTCACGCTCGACGAGCACCACATCCGGAGTCTTGCGCAGGCAGGCCGCGAGGACCTCCATGCCCGTCGTCGCGATCGCGACCGTGCAGCCGGCTGCATCGAGCGCCGTCGACATCCGCTCGAGCACGCGGACCGAGCGATCCGCGATCACCACGTGCAAGCCGAGTGAGCGTGCGCTCGTGCGCCGCTCGCGCACCGTGCGCTCGATCGCGATCGAGAACAGGTGATCCATCGGCGTGATCGCCTGCTGGAACGCGATGCCCACGCCGGCCACGCGGCCGAGCGAGTGAGCCTCCGCGGCGGGCAGGCTGTACATCACGTTGGCGAGCGCGTAGAGCCGGCGGCCCTCGTGCGTGATCGCGACCTGCACCTCGGTCGCGACGGGGAACGGCGCGGTCATCTGCAGGAACATCCCGGTGCGGGACAGGTCCTCGAGCGAGAGCCGCTGGGTCATGCCCTGAGCGGTGACATCGACCGGGAGATCCATCGTGTATCGATCTGCTTGTCTGCGCACGGTGAACCTCCTTACTGGAGGTGGCCGGACCACAGCTAGCAAAACCTGTCGGGACAGCCCCACCCGTACCCGACGCCTGTCAGGCTGGGCCGGTCGCGGGGTAACCCACGCGAGGTGGCTTACGTCCGCTCGCGCTTTTGCCGGTACTCGTCGACGCCATCGAGCACGGGAGCCTTGTCGGCCTTGACCTGTGCGATCTCGCCGGTGACCTGGCTCAGCTCGGGGCGCTCTGGCGCCGGCGTGGCCTGGATCAGGGCCCGACCGAGATCATCGAGGCCGATCATCTCGGCGATCGCGGGGGTCGCGCGCGGCTGGAACGTCCCGACCCGATACGGATAGGTCATCGCCATCGCGAGGACCTCGCTCTTGCGGCCGAGCACCGGGTCCGCCGGGAACCACGTGAACAGCACGGCACCTTCGACGGGTGCACCCACATGGTTCGCGTCGAGCGGGCTCGCGAGGCGCCCGAGGTCATCGCTCATGCCACCGAGATCGGCGAGATCGACGTGGACGCCGATCAGCTCGCGAACGATCCGCCCATTCGCGACCATGATCGTGGCGATCGCGGACGGTGCACCGCGCGTGTCCTGACTCGCACACACGCTCGAGATCGGGAGCGGGCGGACGTCCGCCGTCGCCGGCACCGGACCGGTGAGATCGATCATCCCGACGCCCGAGTAACGCCCCATCCCCCAGTTCGCCACGGGGACCGAGATCGAGCCATCGAGCATCAGCAGCACGGACATCTGCTGCGGCTCCCACGGGCGCAGCAGCTCCGCGCTCGTCATGCCGATCGTCTTGTGCCCGTTGGTGACCAGCAGCAGCGGAGCGATCAGCTCGCGCGTGGCCGTGACCACGAGCGGCGCAACACCGCGCAGCTCGATCGAGTCTCGGTCCCTGGCCGGAGGCACGAGCGGGACTCTGGCACGACCGATATCGATCACTCAACGGGGGGAACGCTCACACCCGTGCGCCGACGCCCACCGCTACCCCGCCCGCCGCTACCCGCCCGCCGCTACCCGCCCACCGCTACCCGCCCGCCGCTACCCGCCCACCGGGAGGCCTCCAGCCGGGGCCCGGACCTCGGTGGACCCTTGGAGGTCGCACGCTCACCTCGCGCCGACCATGGCATCATCGCGGTGTGCAACTCCCGGTGGCCGACGAGCTTCGTGATCCGCCGACGCTCCGTGGCGCACTGATCGGCACGTTCCGCCGGCTGATGCGGCTCTACTTCCGCGACATCGAACGGTTCGGTGAGGCGCCCGCCGCCTCGACCCGCGGCCGGGTGTTCGTCTCCAACCACTCGAACGCGCTCCTCGATCCGGTCCTCGTGATGACCGATGCGCCGTGTGAGATCTCGCCGGTCGCGAAGTCGACCCTGTGGGACATCCCGGGGCTCAAGTGGCTGCTCGATCGCGCGGGTGCGGTGCCGATCATCCGGAAGAAGGACAACCCCGACAAGGATGCGTCGCAGAACGCCGCCGTGTTCGACAAGATCGCAGATCACCTCGCGGGTGGCGGGAACATCCTGATCTTCCCCGAGGGCACCAGCCACTCGGATTCGAAGCTCGCGCCGCTCAAGTCCGGAGCCGCGCGCATGCTGCAGGCCGCCGCCGAGAGAGGCGGAGTCCCGCCGACGTTCCAGGCCGTGGCGCTCGAGTTCGATGCCCCGAGCGACTTCCGCTCGCGCTGCCTGGTGCTGTGGGGCCCGGTGCGCGCGTTCGCCGATCTCCCGGGCGACGGTGAGGACAAGATCCGCGCGGCCACACTGCAGATGGAGGCCGATCTCAAGGAGCTGCTCGTCGAAGGCGAGACCCACCAGGACCGGATGCGGATCGCGCGGGTGGCCGAGCTGCTCGCGACCGACGCCGGCGATCGCACGATGGGCGGATGGAGTGGGATCGGGCGCCAGGTCGAGCTCGCGAGTCAGACGCTGCGCAGCGTGGACGCTACGCTGATCGCGCGGATCGCCCACCACGTGGATGCCTACTACGGCGAGCTCGAGCGCCTCGGCCTCGACGATACGCAGATCGCGGGTGGTCCACCACCGCCGCCACCGGCGCCGATGTCCCCGCTCCGCCGCGCGGCCCTCGCTCCGCTCGCCGCCTCCGGCTTCGCGCTGTATGCGATCCCGTACTTCCTGCCGCGATGGATCGCGCGCAAGGCGGATCCGGATGCCACCTCCACGATCAAGTTCGGCGCGGCGATGGTGGTGTACCCGGTGTGGGCCGCGGGGCTGGTCGCCGGCTCGATGGTGCTGCTGCCGCCGCCGCTGTCGTTCGCTGCGGCCGCGATCGCGGTGACCTCGCCGTTCGCGGCACTGCGCTGGCTCGATGCGATCTACCTGAAAAAGCCGACGCCCGCGGCCGACGAGGTGGCGCGCCTGATGCGGCTGCGGATCGCCGCGCGCACGGCGATCGATGAAGCGCGCGACAAGCTCCCGTCGTGACGCGCGCGAACGCCTGAACCTCGCGGGCTATTTCGTGATTCGGCGCGCAATCTTGGTGCGGACGATGTGTCTTCTCGCCGATGCGACCCGCCCTCACGCTGTTCGCCGTCCTCGTGCTGATGGGTCCTGCGCAGGCAGCCCCGACCACCGAGGACCAGTGGCTCGCCGGTCTCACCGATCGCGTGATCGCCGATCTCACCGCCGGTAGGCCGCTCGTGGTCGAGGTCCACGTGCCCCTGTGCGAGAGCACGATCATCGCGTGCGGGAACAAGAAGCTCGGCGATGGCGACAATCCGGAGACCAACCTCTACTGGGCGACCACGCCAGGGTTCGGCGAGTGGTTCGCGCGACGTGGCAGCGGCTGGAAGCGGATGCTCAAGCAGGCGGCTGCCGACACCGGAGATGTCGACGTGCTCGCGGTCCACGTCTATCGCCGCACGCTCGCCACGCCTGCCGCGTGGAGGAAGCGCGGTGCGCCCGCGAAGCTGGAGCTCGACATCGTGGTGCACGGCTGGCGCGGCAAGGCGATCGATCGCGCGCTCGACGCCTATGCCGCCGACGTGTCCGGATCGACGCCTCGCACGATCAAGCTCGACGACGGCACGACGTTGGCCGCCGGCGGCGCGGCGCAGATCGTGGCGTGGGTCGGCCACAACCGGCTGATGGACAAGGAGTCGTTCCAGTGGCCCACGCCCACCACGATGACCAAAGGAGCGATCGCGATCGCCTGCCACACCGCCGCGTACATGGAACAGGACGTGCCCGGCGCCACCCGCGTGCCGCTGCTCATGACACGTGACTTCTTGTTCGCGAATGCCGCGCCCCTCGAGGCCACCGTGCTCGCGTTCGCGAGCGGCGGCACCTACGCGAAGATCCGGCTCGACGCCGCGACCGCGTATGCCGGGGTCCAGAAGCGCGAGGTCCGCCAGGTCTACGGCGCGTTCACGAACCCGGCCGACAAGCGCTGGACCAAGCGCTGACTACTTCGGCGCGACCGGCAACATCGGCTCGTGAAGTTCGACCTCGTCGTTGGCCGGCCGCGCGGTCCCGTGGCGCGTGAGGAACCGCAGCGAGCTGAGGATCTGCTCCGCCGCCGGCCAGTCCGGCTGCGCACTGCGCACGGTCACGACGATGCCGCCATCGACGCCGAGATCATGCGGCGCCATCGCGAACACGTGGACATAGGGCAGCGCCGTGCGCGCCGGCTCGAGATCCGCGCGATAGCCGCTCGCGCCGGGGAGTGAGACCGCGACGGTGCCGGCGATCCGAGCCGCCTGCGCGCTGTGCGCGGCCATCTCGCGCGCCTTCTCCTCCAGGATCCCATCGCGATCGATGATCAGCGCGGCCGAGAACATCGAGACCTCGAGCTCGCCCACGGTCTTGCCATCCTCGCGACGCTCGCAGCACCGCACCACCGCGGTACCGCTCTGCACGGGAGTGAGCTCGACCCCGCCCGGCGCGGTCATCTCCAGACCGATCGACGGCAACCCGCGCTGGCGCGACGCGGTGAGGGCATGGCGATAAGCTTGTATGGCTCTGATTCTATTGCGGGAGCAGCGGGAGTGGGAGGAAAGATCCTACCCCCGTCATCCTCGCGGGATCCCTGCGGTTTGCTCTACAATGGGCGCGATGAGGCTCGCTGTATGCGCGTTGGCCCTCGGGATCACGGCGTGCTCGCCGTGGTCCGGTGGCGCGGCCTATCACTGCGAGACGGACGCGCAGTGCACGAGTGGTCAAGGTGCGGGCCGCTGCGAGGTGCTGAGCGGGTTCTGCAGCTTCAGCGATCTCGAGTGCGTCTCCGGCCAGCGCTACGGCTCATCGTCCGGATCGCTCTCGGGCGTCTGCGTCGGCGACGAACCACCGATCGACGCGGCGGTCGACAGCTCGATCGATACACCTCCCGGCTACATCCCGGATGCGCGCCAGTGCTTCGGCACGCCGGTGAACGTGTGCCTGACCGTGCTTCCCACCGGGCCGCGCAACCTCACCGGCGCGATCAGCACCGACACCGGCTGCGATCAGATCCAGCTGCAGGCCGGCGGCCTCGAGCTGTGCGTCGTGCGCGGCGAGACCATCACGGTCGGCGCGGTGCGCGCCACCGGACCTCGCCCGCTCGTGATCGTCGCCACCAGCACCATCACGATCTCTGGCGCACTCGATGTCTCGAGTGGACGCATGGGCACCGCGGGCGCCGCGGCGAACGCAGCCGTCTGCGTCGTGGCGGGCAACGGCGAGAACGATGCTGGTGGTGGAGCCGGCGCCGGCGGCGGTGGCTTCGGTGCCGCGGGTGGCAGTGCCGGCAAGGCCGACACCAACGACAGCGCCGGCAACGACGGCGATTCCAACGGCGGCGCCGGTGGCGCCATGTTGCTCTCGACCTTCGTGCGCGGCGGTTGCAGGGGCGGCAACGGCGGCAACGGCAGCGGCGGCAACACCGGTGGGCAAGGGAGCAACGGCGGTGGCGCCGTTTACCTGATCGCCGGCACGTCGATCACGGTCGCCACGGGCGGCTCGATCAACGCCGGTGGTGGTGGCGGCAATAGCTCCGACAACGGCTCCGGCGGCGGCGGGGGTGGCTCCGGCGGGATGGTCGGCCTCGACGCTCCCGCCCTCGTGATCAGTGGCGCCGTCACCGCGAACGGCGGAGGTGGCGGTGGTGGCGGCGGCAACACGCGCGGCGGAGACGGCGGCGATGCGACCGCGGGCGCCGCATACAATCAGCGCGCGGCGGGTGGTACGGGCGGCACGCAGGTTCCGGCGCAGAACACACCCGGTGGGCGCGGCGGTGCGCTGGCCGATCCCACCGGGGAGAACGCACCAGCCTCGTTCGGTGGCGGCGGTGGCGGTGGCGGCAGCGTGGGCGTGATCTGGACGCACGGGACGGTCACGGGCACGCTGATCTCGCCCGCGTCGACGCCGAAGTAGTCAGCGCGTCGCGCCGATCGTCACTCTGGCGGATCGAACCGCACCGACAACCCGGTGATGATCTGATCCGTGGTCAGCGCGCTCTCGACGATCGTGGTGGTCCTCGCGACGCGGAGCGTCTTCACGCCGCCGCCGGGGACCACGACGCCGTCGGCGCGGACCAGCACGCCCCGCCAGGACTTCGAGACGCCTTGTGCAGTGCCGATCCCGACCCAGAAGATCGTCCGAGCCCCATCGATCTCGACCTTGATCACGCGCCCGGTGATCGACGTCAGCGGCGGCTCGCAGTCGTTGCACGTCCGGATCGCGGCGTCGGGCACCGCGACCTCGGGAGATGCATCGGGAGGTGCATCGGGCCGTGCATCGATGGCGGCGACGCCGGCATCTCCCGAGATGCGTGGCGGCGGCAGCAGCAGCTCCGCGGGGTGCGCGCGACACGTCGTGCAAGCGAGCACGATCGCGAACACCCTCACCACCTCCGCGCCGAGCCACCTCATCTCCTCACGCTACCATCGGTCGTAACGCGCCAAGATCGCCAGCCGCGGAACTCCGGTACAGCGCGAGGGTCTCGCGTGTCAGCGCGTGGCCTTGCTCGCGGCGGTGATCATCTTCACCGCCTCCGCGCGGTAGCCCTCGGTGTCCTTGCCGAGCGCGCCCTGGGCCATCGCCTCCACCTGCTTCCACGTGAGGTTTCCGCGGTGCGGGGATTCGCGCAGCATCATGCCGAAGCCGGCGATCGCGGCGGCCCAGCGCAGATCTGCCGAGGCCTTCGCGAGCTCGGTCGGCTGATTCGCCAGCGGGCGCGACAGCAGCTTCGAGGTCTTGCCGTCGGGCGCCTTGTACCGGACCTTGACCGTGAGCAGCTCGCCGCTGCCCGCGGTGGCGTTCGGCGCCGGCTTGGTCTGGTACTTGAGGTCATCGACCTTCGCCGCCGGGACGGGCACGCCGGCCGGCACGATCTCGTAGAGGGCGGTCACCGTGTGGCCCGCGCCGATCTCGCCCGCGTCCTTCTTGTCATCGTTGAAGTCCTCATCCTTGAGGAGGCGATTCTCGTAGCCGAGGAGGCGATAGCCGGCCACCAGCGCCGGGTTGAACTCGACCTGGAGCTTGACGTCCTTCGCGACGGTGACGAGCGTGGCGCCGGCTTGCTTGACCAGCACCTTGCGCGCCTCGTCGATGGTGTCGATGTACGCGTAGTTGCCGTTGCCGCGATCGGCGAGCTTCTCCATCGTCGAGTCCTTGGTGTTCCCCATGCCGAAGCCGAGGACGGTGAGGAACACGCCGCGATCGCGCTCCTTCTCGATCAGGCGGGTGAGATCGCCCTCGCTGGTGGTGCCGACGTTGAAGTCACCGTCGGTCGCGAGGATCACGCGGTTGATCGCGCCTTTGATCGAGTTCTTCTCGGCGAGGTCGTAGGCGAGCTGGATGCCCGCAGCGCCGTTCGTCGAGCCGCCCGGCTCGAGGCGGAAGATCGCGTTCCGGATCGCGTCCTTCTCCTTGCCAGAGGTGGCGGGGAGCGCGAGCCCTGCGTTGCCCGCGTACGTGACGATCGCGATCTTGTCCTGCGGGCGGAGCTGGTTGACGAGGAGGTTCATCGCCTGCTTGAGGAGCGGCAGCTTGTTCGCATCGGACATCGATCCGGAGACATCGAGGAGGAACACCAGATTTCGGGCCGGGACCTGCGCGTCCTCGATCGCGGGGGCCTTGAGGCCGATGCGCACGAGCTGCAGCTGCGCGTTCCACGGGCTGGCCGTCACCTCCGTGGTGATCGAGAACGGCTCGCCCTTCGCCGGCTGCGGATAGTCGTACGTGAAGTAGTTGATCAGCTCCTCGATCCGGACCGCGTCCTTCGGCGGGAGCTTGCCGTCGCGCAGGAACCGGCGCGTGTTCGAGTACGAGGCGGTGTCGACATCAGCCGAGAACGTCGACAGCGGCGCCGTCGCGACGCGGAGGAACGGGTTGTCGTCGATGCGCGCGTACGCCTCGGTGTTGTGCGCCGGGTCGCCGTCCATGACCAACGCCTGCCGCGACATGCGGCCGACCGGAGGCGGCGGCGCCATCGCGGGAGACGGTGACATCACCCGACGACGCTCGAGCATCTTCCCCGGCTGGTCGGCCTTGGGCTCGACCTTGACCGGATCCTTGGCGACCGACACTGCCGCCGAGAGCGCCATCGAGATCGTCGCCGTGCTGCCCGCGCCGATCGTGACGCCGCTCGCCTGCGCTGTGAACCCCGACGCACTCGCGGTGAGCGTGCAACTGCCGGCGGGCAAGCCGCTGATCGAGAAGTGCCCCGAGCCATCGGTGCGCGCGGACCGCGACACCGTCCCGCACACCACGGTCACCGAGGCCGGCGTGCCACCGGTGCGGATCGTCCCTTCCAGGGTACCGAGTGCATCGGCGAGAGAGAGAGCGCGAATCCCGAGCACCAGCGCCATGATCACCAGCAGCTCGAACAACTTCGTCGGTTTGCCCCTGTGCATGCCCCTCGAACGCACCAGCGGTCCGGACGATCTATGGGCCGGGTCGAGCCCAGCCCATCGATCCAGTCATCTCGCGTAGTTCAGGCCGCTGCGACCACCATGCGAGGGATCGGTGCGGGGGCCGGTGCGCGCTCCGGCTTGACCAGGGCGAACAGGCCGCCGAGGGTGCCGAGCACGCCGGTCCCCAGGAGCAGCGAGAGGCCGATGCCGGCGTCGGGGCCGGCCGCGCTCTTGAGCAAGGCGCCGATGCCGAGGCCGATCAAGCCGAA
>JAYVRN010000288.1:0-6053 GCA_043776275.1 Myxococcales bacterium
GTGCTGCCACCAGAGCGCGTGATTCCGGCTGGGCTCGCGGAGGCCGTGGAGGGGCTCCCGATCTGGTTCGTGATCGGTGGTCAAGCCGTGCGGTGCTTCTGCCCATACCGCCCGAGCCACGATGTCGACTTCGGTGTTAGCGACGCTGTCGGGCTCGATGACTTGATCGCCCAGCTCGGGCGAACGGGGCGTGTGGAGATCTCCGAGCGTTCGGTGGACACCGCGCATCTACACTGGAACGGGATCGATGTCTCCATCTTCGTTCTCCCGTTTCTGATCCCCTACGTTACTGAACGACGGCTCGACGTCACCGGCATCCTCGGCACAAAGCTCCACGCGATCCTCGATCGAGGGACCCGCCGCGACTTTTTCGATCTCTATGTGACCTTGCAACACCACCGCCTCGGCATCATCGAATGCCTGCAAGCGATCCGACGCGTCTACGCCCAGGACGTCAGCGAAGGGCTCCTGCTCCGTGCAATGACCTACTTCGATGACGCCGAGCGAGAGGCTCCACTGCCAGGCGAAGGGCGCACCGACTGGGCCACGGTGAAGAACTACTTTCTGATCTCCGTCGGGAGCCTCCTTGTTCCCCCGGTCCGGAAGCTCGCGATCCAGCGCAACGTCGTCGACGTGATGAAGAAGGAATGACGCGTCCACCTACGTGCTGCCTCCGCCCGTGCCGGGCGCCCGGCCGCCCCGGACCGCCCCGAACGCATCGATGATCAGGGCGGACATCTTGGGTGCGAGCGCCGCGAGGTCCTCGCCTCGTTCGAGTGCACGCACGCCGACAGCCTCCAGCGCGCGGGTGAGCGCATAGGCGCTGGTCTCGTCGGGGGCGCGCTCGAGGCGCCGTGCCGCGAACGCGGCGTTCAGGAACTCGAGCACCAGCATCGCGTACCGTGAGGTGTTGAGCTCGTACTTCGCTGCCTGGGCGGGGCCGGCGTAGCGGTACTCGACGAACACCACGCGCGCGGCGGCGGGGTTGTTCGTGAGGATCTGGTAGTAGGCGCGGACGCCGGCGTGGATCCGCTCGATCGGATCGGTGATGCCCAGGAGCGCCTCGAACACCTGCTGGAAGCTCGTGCGCACGGCGCGCTCGTAGACCGCATCGAGGACCTCGGCGACGGAGGGGAACTGCTCGTAGAGCGTCCGCCGGCTGATCGCCGCGGCCTCGACCAGATCATCGACGCGCGTGGCGCCGACGCCCTTGGCCGCGAACACAACGGTCGCCGCGTCGAGCAGGCGCTCACGGGTGGATTCGTGGCGTTGCGCCGAGCTCTGGGTGCGGTCGTACTTGCCGCGGCTCATCGGTACTAGCCAGTATACATCTGGAGCGTGGTGTGTTCATGGTCGGACCGTGATGTAGGTGAACTACGCATGACAACAGGAGTTGCCGGGTGGCTGGTCGAGTAGCCACCACGTCACATCATTGGTACTGAATAGTTTTCTTATGATGGAACCGGGGCCGGGCTGGTCCTGTTCTTGCCTCTAGCCGGCCGCATGACGCGCAAGGCTTCGCCGGTCCTCCTGGCTCTCCTGGCCCTCCTGGTCCTCCCCCACCTCGCCGGGTGCGCCACCGATGGCTCCGATCCCGCGTGCGACACCGCCACCCAGCGCGTGGCCGAGTGCTACGGGGACGAGGCGGCGAACGCCTTCGCCGAGAGCTGCGATGCCGAGCTAGCGGCGACCGCGCTGGGGGAGGCGTGCGCGCCGGCGGAGAGTGACGGGAAGAACGATCTGTTCGGCGCGACGCCGATCCTGTCGCCGGCGGTCGAGCAGTTCAAGTACGGCTCGATCGGCGCCGACAAGCTCGGGCTGCCGCTCGCGATCCTGCGCGCGATCCCGCTGGTGTGCGCGGATACGCTGCCCCCGGGCACCGATCCGAGGCACGAGCCGCTCGCGGCGTTCGGCATGATCTACGAGCCGGGTCGCGCGCTGCCGATCGGCTTCTCGTCCCGCAAGCTGCCGATGATCGGCGTGACCTTGACCGGGACGACCTGCTCGGCGTGTCACACGAGCACCGTGCGCGAGACCCCAACGTCGGCGCCGACCATGTACTTCGGCGCGCCGAACGTGCGGTTCGACGTGCAGGGCTGGAACAACTATCTGCTCGGCTGCATCTCGGATGCGCGCCGGTTCAATGCGACGACGCTCGACCGCGCGTTCCGCGAGCTCGGCGTGACCGGCCTCGATCGCCTCCTCGCGTTCTCGACAGGCCTCCTGCGCGCGTTCACCGCCGATCTCCGGACCAAGATCGGCAGCGTGGTGACCGATGGGCCGTGGGGCCCTGGCCGTGACGATGCGATCGGGCTGTCCGCCGCGATCCTCCTCGACCATCGGCACCTCCCGACGATGCCGGCGCCGATCGACTACCCGGCCGTGTGGAACCAGCAGGCACGCAAGGGGCACGCGCTGCACTGGGATGGCGCGAGCGGCAGCGCGCTCGAGCGCAACGTGCTGGTTGCCGTCGGCGCGGGGACGCCCAAGGACTCCGTCCCGCTCGCGAGCATCAACGCGATCCAGGGCTACCTCGAGCAGCTACCCGCTCCGAAGTATCCGTTCGCAATCGATGCCTCGCGCGCGGCGCGCGGTGCGCAGCTGTTCGCCTCGCAGTGCCAGAGCTGCCACGGCGGTGCGCGGACCTGGAGCGTGATCGATCTCGCCGAGGTCAAGACGGATCCAAACCGCGCGCGGGTGGTGACCCAGGCCGCGATCGCCGACATCAACCGGATGTCGGGCCTCGGCTGGACGTTCGACAACTTCCGGAAGACCAACGGCTACCTCACGGGCCTGCTCGATGGGATCTGGTTGCGCGCGCCCTATCTGCACAACGGCTCGGTGCCCACGCTGCGCGACCTGCTGAAGCCCGCCGCGCAGCGCCCGGCGACGTTCTATCGGGGCAATAGCCTGTTCGATCAGGCGAACGTCGGCTTCGTGTCGACGGTGCCGAGCGAGGGCGCGAACCGCTACGCGAAGTTCGAGACCGCGCGCGCCGGCAATACGGCGGCGGGCCACGAGTACGGGACCCAGCTCAGCGCGGCCGAGGTGGACGATCTGCTCGAATACCTGAAGACGCTGTGACCCAGCCGTTCGAGTGATCTCGGGCACTTGCCGACCGCAAGTAGCGCAAGTTGAAACCGTCCCCCTACCAGCGAGCCGCGAGCGAGAGCGCCGTCTGCAGCTGCAGCCGCGTCCCGTCCACGCCATCGACGACGAGCAGCGCCCCGCTATCGACGACGACCGCGGTCGGGCCCACGATCATCAGCGTCGCGCGGATCCCGCCGCCGAGCGCCGGCCGGGTGTGATCGAGATCGATGCCGAGGTCGGCGTGGAGATCGAGCACGAGGCGGGGGCGGGCGGCGGCGCCCTCGTAGGTGAGGCCGGCGGTGACCAGGCCGTGGTGGTCCTGGTCGAAGGCGCGCCAGGCGGCGAGAAAGCCGTAGCGCGAGCGCAGCTTGAGATCGAAGCTGGCATCGAGCCGGAGCCGGTCGCCCTCGGCGCCGGTGGTGAGGAGCGCGCCGCCGAACCCGACGCTGCCGTGAAGCGGGCGGTCGGCGCGAGCGGTGCTTGCGGAGTGGAGCATCGCGACGATGCAGACGAGGCAGACGACAGGCCCGGGGACGCGCACGGTCAGACTTCGATGCGGCCCGCGGTCTCGACCTGCGTGCCGGGCGCGAGCTCATGGGCCGCGAGGATCGCGATCTGCGGCAGCTCGGGCTCGAGCAGCGTGCGCAGGTGGCGGCGCAGATCGCCGCTCGTCAGGATCACGCCGGGCCCGGTGCCGAGCTTGCCCTTCACGGCGGCGATGATGTCCTGCGCAATGGCGGGCTCGAGCGCGAGGACCTGCGCGCCGTCGCGGCGATCCACCGCGCCGCGCACGGCGTCCTCGATCATGCCGTCCACCGTGTAGACGGCGAGCTGACCGCGCGGCGCCCAGCGCGCACTGATCTGACGGCGGAGCTGACCGCGGAGCTGCTCGACGAGCGGGGGGACGTCGCGTGGGGTGAAGCCGCCCGCGGGCGCGGGGGCGAGCGCGATCGCTTCGAGGACGCCGGCGAGATCGTCGATCGGCACCTCCTCGCGGACCAGCGCTCGCACCACCTCCGTGAGCACGGGCAGGCTGATCAAGCGCGGCACCACCTCGCGCACGAGGATGGGCGCGGTGATCGCGGTGCGCTCGACGAGCGCGTGCACGCGATCCACGCCGACCAGCTCGGGTACGAGCAGCGCGAGCGCTGCCGGGAGCTGCTCGACAAGCGCGCCGAGCTCGGTGGCGGAGAGCCACGCGACCGGGGTGCCATCTATGGCGAGGGCGGCCTCGCCCTCGGAGAGCTCGGCGTCGCGCGTGATCGCGAGCGGCGGTACGGGCACGCCGGTGCGGGCGGCGAGGGTGGCGCGGACCGCAGCGATCCGTGCGTGCAGCTCGGGCAGCTGTGCGAGCAGGCCGTGGTGCAGGGCAGGGGACAGGCGCAGGGCGAGGCGCGGACCACGGACCGTGGAGGCGCCGGCCTCGTCGAGCGTGGGCGCGAGGCGTGGGCGGGCGCGGGCGGCGAGCAGTGCGAGGGCAGCGGCGATCAGGCCGAGGAGCAAGAACGGTGCGCGCGGCAGGCCTGGGATCAGGCCGAGCCCGACGAGCAGGATCGCGGCGCCGCCGAGGGCCCGCGGCTGACCGCCGAGCTGCATGCCGAGGTCCTCGCCGATCGGCCGATCGCCCGTGCTCGCCACGCGCGTGACGAGGAGGCCCGAGGCCACGGCGACGAGCAGGGACGGGATCTGGGCGACCAGCCCCTCACCGATCGAGAGCAGCGAGTACGTGTTGACCGCATGGGCGGCGGTGTAGCCCTTGGTCCCGATCCCGATCACGAGGCCGCCGATCAGGTTGATCACCACGATGACGATGGCGGCGATCGCGTCACCCTTGACGAACCGCATCGCGCCGTCCATCGCGCCGTAGAGCTGCGATTCGCGCTCGAGCTCGGTGCGGCGCGCGCGTGCCGTCTCCGCATCGATCGCGCCCGAGCGCTGCTCGGCATCGATCGCCATCTGCTTGCCGGGCATCGCATCGAGGGCGAACCGCGCCGCGACCTCGGCCACGCGCTCGGCGCCCCGCGCCACCACGATCAGCTGGACCACGGTGATCACGGCGAACACCACGATGCCGACCACCAGGTTGTTGGCGACGACGGAGGAGCCGAAGGCGCGGACGACCTCGCCCGCGTCCTCGTCGGCGAGGATCAGGCGGGTGGCGGACACCTCGAGCCCCACGCGGAACAGCGTGGTGACGACGAGCAGCGTGGGGAACGACGCGAACGACAGCGGGCGGGGCGTGAACACCGCGGCCATCAGCAGCGCGACGGCGATCCCGATGTTGAGGGTGAGCAGCGCATCGAGGAGCGGCCGCGGTAGCGGCACGATCAACATCGCGACCACCGCGATCACGAGCGCCGCGATCGCGAGCTCGCCCCAGCGGCGGCTCGGCTTCCCGATCACGTGCTCTCGACCTCTTCGAGCTCGCTCGGATCGAGCTCCAGCGCATCGTCGTCGACCTTGTCCGTGGGCCCGCCGAGCTGGCGAACGATCGAGAGGTGGATCTGGCTGCGGATCATCCGCAACACGCTCTCGAGCTCGGAGGCGGGGAGCTTGAGGCGCGCGCGCAGGGTGTCGAGGGTGACCCGCACCAGGGTCTCCTTCGCCTTCTCGAGCCAGCGGAACGCGGTGACGCGGTGGACGCGATAGATCGCGCCGATCTCGTCGATGTTGAGGCCGTCGACGTGGTGGTAGCGGAGCAGGGTCTGCTCGCGCGGCCCGAGCTGGGACAGGGATTCGGAGAACGCGGTCTTGAACTCGTGCGAGTACGTCTTCTTCATGTACTCGACCTCGGGATCGTCCTGCGAGACCGCGTGCTGCGCGATCAGGTGGTCGTCGTCCACGAGGATCTCTCGCTTGCCCTTCCGCAGATCGTTCAGGCAGGTGCGGACTGCCACCGAGCGCACCCAGCGCCGGAGGTCACCGCGGCCGCCGTACTCCGCGATCTTGCCGACGCTCGTCGG
>JAYVRN010000289.1:0-6036 GCA_043776275.1 Myxococcales bacterium
ATCCGTGCACGTACCAATTCCGAGTACTCCATCATCAGATTCCGCTCTCGCCCCCAAGGTGGTCAGGTCGATGCGGCAACTACGCTGACACAGGGGGAGGGCAGCATCGTCATAGAACGACCAGCAGCGGATCTGCTTGTCGCTCGCGCGCACCCCACAACCCCCGCCCGCGCTATCGATCGCGAAGTCGCTGAACGCATCGCTCGGGGTGTGGTCGACTGACGTCGTATCTTGGGCCGTGCAATGCAGCGTGCCCGAGATATCGCGTCCGCACGAGATCAAGCCCGAGGTCGCGATCTGGACGAAGGGGCCAGGCGGGAATGGCACATCGAGCGGTTCGCCCCAGCACTCCGCGTTCCCGGAATCCGTAAGCCCGCACATCGTCGCCAGCAACGCGACGAGCTGCCTATAGTGTCTCTTGCTCTCACGCGGACCATCAGGAATCGGCGGTAGCTTGAGCATCGCTCGGCGCTCGTCGCGCGTCGGTCCCACGATGACCCAGCTCGGCGGCGTGGCTGCGAACGCCGCGCATGCTCGTAGCTGATCGCCCCATTCGGGGTAGTGAGCGGCGAGAATACAGTCGGCCTGCGCCCGTGACAGGCCTTCCGACCTGCACCGCGACAAGGCGCGCGACTTCACCGATTCAATGGCGCGAGCTTCGTCGTCCTTCGGCTCGGACCCACGCGGCCCCGCAACCGTGAGCTCGAAGACATGAGCCACGGCTTGCTGGCAGAGGTCATCCGACTTCGCGCCACACCCGAGCAGCAGCATCGTGAGCAGGAGCCATCGCATGTTCGGCGTGAAGCGTACTACGCGACGCTGCCGCCCCCGAGCATGGCTCGCCGATCTGCTCGACCGCACGTTCGTGTGGTGGAACATCGGCGCCGAACGCGACCCACGGCGGCGGCTCGACCTCCTGGCCAACGGCGCCGAATGCCCAACCGCCTTTCGAAGATCTGCCTTCACGTGGCGGCCGTCGATGCTCGGCCGACGCTCGCGTCAGCCCCACAGGGGCCCGGGCCGCTCGAACGGATCGATCAGCCCGAACTGCTTCCAGTCGCTGTGAAGCAACGAGGTCCGCGGCGGCGACATCGGCAACGGCAGGTAGCCAGCGGGGATCGTGAACCGTGGCCGCTCCAACCAGCCACCGAACATCACGCCGCTCGAGTACGGATCCACCGGAGCCTCGCCGGTCGCCACCCGGTGGCGGCGCCAGTTGTTCAACACGTACGCGAGGGTGTTGCGTGCTTGCCGCGCCGTGCGGATCTGCACCGCGTGATAGCGCTGCTCGAACACCTTGCCACACCCGCCGGTGAGCGCGAGGGAGAGCCGGATCACCAGGCTCTGCATCCCGCGGGTCAGCGCGCGCTTGTCCTGGGCCTCGACGAGGAAGTGGAAGTGCGTCTGCTGGATCGAGCCGTGGACGACCCGGAAGTCCTCGCGGCCGAGATAGTGCGCGAGCACGCCGTGGATGATCGCGTAGTAGTCCCGCCGCCGCATCTCCGGGAACAGGTGCCGCGCCCGCAGCGTGACGTGCACCGGATGCCGAGACGACAGCTGCGGCCGCACGCGATGCGGACCACCGCGCCTCCGGTTCGTGCGCTTGCGACCCGCGCCCGCGCGACGCCCACCGTGCGTGCCCTTCACCCTCGCCTGCTCGACCACATCACTCCTCATCTTGATTGGGGCAATAGCATGTCGCTCTGACATTCCTCGCCTGACCATCCTGTCCATCCCGGCCCTCCTGTCCGAGATCCGGACAACATCGACCTCGGCTTCGGCTTCGGCTTCGGCTTCGGCTTCGGCTTCGGCTTCGGCTTCGGCTTCGGCTTCGGCTTCGGCTTCGGCTTCGGCTTCGGCTTCGGCGTCCGCTTCGACTCCGGCTTGGGCCTCACTGCGGAGCCGAGTGGCGAGCGGCCAGCAACGTGGGGCGAGCCCGTGGTGTGCGGGCAGTGCGCGGGGGGACCACCAGCGAACTCGCCACGCGGAGCGTCAGGGGCGGGGGTGGCGGACCAGAGCGAGTAGATCCCACCGCCGCCGTGGCCCCGCACACCGGGTGGGTGATACGTCGGCCGTGACGCGACCTCGTCGAAGGAACGCGATCCGAGCGATGGTCCGCTACCCCCGACCCGAGCGACGCGCGTTCGCGATCAGCAGAACGCAAGCGCAAGCGGACGGCACCAGCGCACGCGCCACGAGCAACGAGCGCACGCGATCTCGACAACGCCATCGCGCGGCGGCAGAAGGCACCAGCGCACGCGCCGCGAGCAACGAACGCACGCGATCTCGACAACGCCATCGCGCGGCGCCGGCGGCCCGGCGGCGGCCACGGTGGTCTACCCGAGATCAAACACCAGCACCTCGGCATCCTCCACCCCCTCGATCGCGAGCTCGCCCGGGCCCGCCGCCGACAGGCCATCTCCCGCCGCGAGCTTCTCGCCATTCACCGTGATCGCCCCGCGCGCCACCTGCAGCCAGGCGTAGCGCTTCGGCGCGATGACATGCGTCGTCGCCTCCCCCGCGGCGAACAGGCCCGCCGACAACGTCGCGTCCTGATGGATCGAGATCGAGCCCTCGCGGCCGTCGGGCGAGGCGACCAGGCGCAGCTGGCCCTGACGCTCGGCGGTGCTGAACGACTTCTGCTCGTAGCCCGGCGTGTGGCCGCCGCGATCCGGGATGATCCAGATCTGGAGGAAGTGCACCGGATCCGTCTTCGAGGCGTTCATCTCGGAGTGCTGCACGCCCGTGCCCGCGGACATCCGCTGGACGTCGCCGGGCTTGATCACCGCGGCGGTCCCGGTGGTGTCCTTGTGAGCGAGCGCGCCGTCGAGCACGTAGCTGATGATCTCCATGTCGCGGTGCCCGTGGCGGGGGAAGCCACCGCCGGCGGCCACGCGATCCTCGTTGATCACGCGCAGCGCGCGGAAGCCCATCGCCTTCGGATCGTAGTAGTCCGCGAACGAGAACGTGTGGAAGCTGTTGAGCCAGCCGTGGTCGGCGTGGCCGCGTTCGTTGCCTCGACGGATCTGGATGTTCATGACGGCCCACCGTAGGGCTGGCTGGGTCCCGTCACAACAGGGCCGTCGCGGAACAGTCCTTACCCGCGCTCGAACACCAGGGGGAGCGTCACCGACGAGGCGCCCCGCTGGGGGCCGAACCGCCAACCCATGATGTCCTCACGGATCTTGCGGACCAGCCGCTTGCGAGCCGGCTCGTCGGCGCGGGGCACCCGGGTGGTGTCCGAGAGCGCTCGAACCCGCGACACGCCGCCTCGGCGGTCGATGTCGAACGCCACGCTGTAGAGGCCCGCGATCGGCAGCGCCCCGAGCCAGCTGCCCAGCCGACCGGTCAGATCGGCGATCCGCTGCGCGAGCACCCGCGCGGGGAGTGGGCCACGCACGAACGGGCGCGGCTGGACGAACCAGCCATGCACCACAAGCCGCCCCTCGCGCGGATCGTGCGTACCCGTGACCTGGCGGACCCCGTGCGGGATCCGTGGATCGAACACCGTGAGCCGATCGAACTTCGGCTCGACGCTGCGGATCAGCTCGCCTTCCTCCACACCGCGCACGGAGGCGAAGTCGTGCCAGAAGTCGAGGACCTCATCGCGGACCAGCAACGTCTCGCCGCCGCGGAACGTGCGATCGCGCCAGCGCGTCAACGAGAACACGAAGGCCCACGGCCCGTGCGGCAGGTCGCCGTGCAGCTCCTGGCGGCAGCCCTCCACATAGAGCGACAGCCATGGCGGCGAGACGTCGTGACAGCCGAGCGTCTCGCGCCCCCACGCCACGAGACGGTTGTGGAACTGCGCGTAGACCTGCTTGGGAAAGTACGTCCACGCCGGCGTGCGCAGCGCGGTGTACTGACCAGGCACGTGCCAGTAGTCCCACACGAAGCGATCCGCACCCGTGCCGCGCGGATTCGCGAACCGCGCATCGAACGCGGCCCGCAGCTTCGCGGCCTCCGGTGCGAAACGATCGACGATCAACACATCGCGCGCCACGTGCTGCGCACACTAGCCGAAACGTCGAAGCGCCGCGCGGTTCCCCGTGCGGCGCTGCAATGTCGAACGAACGAGACGAGAGTTACTTCGTCGCGGCCGGCTTCTTGACGTCGGGCTTCTTCGCCGCGTCCGCCGCCGGGGCCTTCGCGTCCGCCGCCGGGGCCTTCGCGTCCTTGGCCGGCGCCTTCGCGTCCTTCGCCGGCGCCTTGGTCTTCGTCATCTTCGCGTCCTTCGCCGGGGCCTTCGCGTCCGCCGGGGCCTTCGCCGCGTCGGCCGGGGCCTTCGCGTCCTTGGCCGGGGTCTTCGCCGCGTCGGCCGGGGCCTTCTCGGTCTTCGGGGCGGCCTTGTCGGCCGGCGCCTTCGGGGCGGGCGTGTCGGCGAGGACGGGGGCGGCCATGAGGCCGAGGACGGCTGCAACGCGGATGAGGGTCTTCATAGATCGAGCTCCTTGGGAGTGTGCGGCGATTAAGGCTTCCCCGCCTGTGCAGCGACCATGCCGCCGAGGCGCCATGATTTCGGTGCGTTAGCTCTCTCGCTCTCGGGGCGGACTGCCCCGATGGGGCAACGCGCCCCGTGAGCACGGATCACGTGAATTTCCGTCCAAGGATCGACGTCCTGGCGGGTTACTTCCGCGCCGCGGTCGCCGACGCACAGGCCGACTTCTCGCCGAGCGTGCAGCCCTTGTCGTAGAGCACCAGCTGCTTCGCCTTGTCGGTGGTCTTGCGCGCGAGGTTCGTGCACGCCGTGCCGTTGTCCGCATCGCAGCCCTGCCGGTAGTCGTCGACCGCCGTGGTCTCGTCCGCCGCCCCACCCTTGCCAGCCTCGACGAGCACACCGAGGTTGTTACACGCATTGCCGTTTCGCTTCGCGCACGCCCGCGCATACAGCTCGCGCGCCTTCGTGAAGTCTTCGGCCACGCCGCGCGCCTGGTGATACATGATCGCGAGCCCCGTGCAGCCGGACGAGTTGCCTCGCTCGCACGCGACCGTGTACGCATCGATCGCGACCTTGTAATCCGCGGGCCCGTGGTCCCCATCGTGCAGTCGCCCGAGCTCCACGCAGGCACTGGCGGCCTGGGCCGCACAGCCCGCCTTGAACAGCTGCTCGGCGCGGGCCAGATCCTTGGGCGCCGCGTCGCCATCCGCATACACGCGGCCGAGCGCATTGCAGCCGAGCGCGTGACCGAGTGTGCACGCGCGCTCGAACATCTTCACGGCCCGCGGCTTGTCGGCCGCGAGGAACTTGGGCTCGTACAGTGCGAGCCCGAGGTTGAAGCAAGCGTGTGCGATGCCACCCGTGCAGGCCTTGTCGAGGAACTCGCGGCCCATCGTCGCGGTGTCCTTCGCGTCGCCGAAGTTGATCCCGAGGTTCGAGCACGCCCACAGCTCGCCGGAAGCACACGCGGTATCGAACGCACTGATCCCGGTGCTCACGTCCTTCGTCACGCCGCGCCCGGTGATGTACATCGCGCCGAGCTCGGTGCACGACGCCATGTGCTTGGCCGTGCATGCCGCCCGGATCGCCTCGACCAGCCGCACCGGATAGCTCACCGCGGCGACCTTCTCCTCCTTCGACATCCCCACGCGCGCGCACGCGGTCTCGTTGCCGAGGGCGCACGCCTTGCGATACGTCGCCGCGGCCTGCGCGAGATCCTGGGGCCGCGCGGCCTCGAACACCTGTGCCACGAGCTTGCAGCCATAGGTCTCACCCGCGGTACACGCCGCCTCGAACGAGCGCTTCGCCTTCGCAGGATCCTTGGTCACCACCGCGAACAGGCCGCGCTCGGTGCACGACACGCCGTCGCCCTCCTTGCAGCTGCGTTCGCAGGCCTTCAGCTCGCCGCGATCACAGGCGACCACGTCCTTCGCCTTGTCGGCGGCAGCGGTCCCCGCGGACACCAGCAGCATCATCACCACGACGGACCAGGAACTCATGCCGCGATCGTAGCGCGAATCTATTCGTCGCTCACGCCCCACCGGAGGAGCTTCCGGTAGAGCGTCTTCCGATCGAGCTCGAGGATCTTCGCGGCATCG
>JAYVRN010000290.1:0-6031 GCA_043776275.1 Myxococcales bacterium
CTTTGCGCCCCTGTGATCTCAACCACCTACGTAGGGGGTGGCTGATCGATCAGCTGGCGTCAAATGTCGTCAGCCCAGTACTCCCGCAGCTTTAACGCAGCGAGCCACGCGCAGTCCCCAAGGACGGCGCGTGGCTGAACAAGCGGTCAGGACCAGGGCTTCGAAGGGTCTAGAGGGTCAACGCTGCGTCACTCGCCATCGCGTACTCCTTGCCCGACGCCTTGTCGCGGACCAGGAAGTAGAACCAGCCGTCCGAGCGGAAGTGCGGGAAGATGGCGTACTGGCCGGGCTTCATGTTGGTGACCCGAGTGCGGGCGCCGGTGGAGATGTTCACCAGGATGATGTTCGAGGTGCCCTTGGCCAGCATCTCCTTGAACGTCGGGTCGTTGGCCGAGGTGAACCCGAGGTCCGCCCAGTCGTTCGCGCCGACGTAGTGGTGGGTCACGAAGAACTTCTCGTCGAAGCTGATCGAGGGCTTCGCACCCTGCGTGCAGTAGCGGCCGATCTCCTGGGTGGAGACAGTGTACGAGGAGCCCGAGGGCGTCGTCGTGATCTTGCGGAGCACGTAGCCGAGCTGCGCGCCCTCGTTGCCGAACCGGCTGATCGCCAGCTTCGTCGACGGCGAGAGCACCGAGTCACCCTCGTACGGCGCGTTCGACGTCACCGGGGTCTTGCCAACGTAGTGCGTGCCGTCGAACATCATCGGGGTCAGCTTGATGGTGGAGCTCGACGAGAAGCCCGCGCTCGGGTCGTGGGTGACGATGCCGCTCGGGTTATCCGAGGTGAAGGTGCTGTTGATGACGAAGTAGTCGCCACCGTTCACGCCCTGGCCGAGGTGCTGGTAGAGGCTGACGCTCTCGACCGAGCTGCAGGCCGACTCCGAGAAGTCGATGCGGGCCGGGTTCGACTGGAGCAGCGACATCTTGCAGAAGCCGGCGCCGATCGGAGTACCCTGGAACACCCAGGTCTTGTTGTCGGGGAAAAAGCCGGGGTCGTACGCTGCCTTGACGCTCATCAGCTTGCCGGTCTGCAGATCCTCGATCGCGGCGCCATCACCACCCGTGCGGCCGTTCGCGACGAACCGACCGTCGGGCGAGCTGCGCATCCAGTAGTAGGTGTTGTAACCGAGCTCCTTGAGGACGCGCAGCTGGCCAGTCTTCGCCCAGCCAGCGCCGTACGGCTTGCTCTGCGCGGTCGGCAGACCGTCGACGTTGAACATCGCGAGGCCCGCCTGGCGGTTCTGCGCGGCCCAGCCGTTGGTCGCCATGTCGGTGACGTGGGCGGTGACGGCCGAGGTGATCGAAGGGGTGCAGGACGTCGGGCCGGTGTCGGGCGCGATGTACGAGGTCATGCGGGGCACGCCACGCGCGAACCACTCGGCGACGATGTCGAACTGCGCCTGCTCGAAGCGCGGGTGGTTGCCCTTCGGCATCGAGGTGCGGCTCTTGAACTTGCCGTACTCGAGCGCCCAGGTGTCGTTGGTGTTGCCGTGCTCGCCGGCCGGGTAGGCCTGCTTGAACGTGTCCTGGAACCAGCCGAGGTGCGCCGCGGCGGCGTAGATGCCGATGCGGCCCGGCACGAACGGCGAGTCCGAGGCCGCCGGGTCGAGGCGGAACTTCGCGATCCGATCCTTCGCCGGAATCGCGTTCGGGTTGGGCGAAGTGTACTTGAGCGTGATCTTGACCGAACCGGAGGCGGTGCCGTTGAGGCCGATCCAGAACTTCGCCGGGCCCGAAGCGTTGTACATCGACTTGTCGCACTTCTCCGTCGAGGACTGCGCGAACGGGCGGCAGTCGTAGACGTCCTTGGTGGGCTCGTCGTTGCGCTTCACGAACAGGTCGACGTCACCCGAGCCGGCGATGCTCGCCTCGAAGAACGAACCCGCGGCGACCTCGTACGGGCCCATGACCTTGAACTCGTCCGTGTTGACCTGGACGGCGGCAGACGTATCGTTGTGAACCGCGCCGGTCGCGTCGGCATCCTTGAGCGCGTCGGCGACGGCGGTGTCGGTCTTCTCCTGCCAGTCGCGGATCGTCGTGGCATTCGGCGCGTGGCAGTCCGAGCAGGTGTTGTTGCCCGTGACGTTCTTGTTCATGCCGAGGATCGTCGTCGCCTGCTTCGCGAGCTCGTCGTCCGAGAGGGTGACGGCGTTGCGCAGCTTGCCGCCGCTGTTCGCGCCACCGAGGGTCTCCGGGACGTCCTTCCAGCCGCAGCCAGCCGCGGTCGGCGTGGTGTGGCAGGTCTGGATGAACTCGAGCGCCTTCTTCTCCGGCGAGGCCTGCCACTCCGCGTCGGTCGCGAACGTGTGCTCCGGCGGCATCCAGTACTTGTGCTCGGCCTTGTTGCCTTCGGCCGTGGTGATGCCGGTCCAGCCGGTGTCCGTGCCGTTGAGGCGCGTCAACCAGTCGCTCGCCCAGCGGCCATCGCCCATGCGGTGGCACTTGGTGCAGGCGTTCGCGCCCTCACCCGTGATGTGCTTCTTCATCGTCCAGCCCTGACCGCGGCGGTTGACGAGGGCGTACGGGGTGTCGTTCGCGCCGATCGCGAAGTCCGCATCGACGCCCATCTTGGGGACGATCGGGCGGCCGTTTCCGTCCTTCGCACCGTCGATCCACGGGCTGTGGATGAACGCGTCGGCATCGTGGCAGTCGCTGCACTGGATGCCGCTGCCGAGGCCGCCGTGAACGCCGGCCCACAGGTTCGACGACTTCACCTTGTCGGCGGGGTGCGGGACGTGCTCGCCGTCGGTCTTCGAGTACAGCGCGTTCTGGAAGAAGCAGGTCTTGCCGGTGAACGGGTTGGACCCGATCATCGCGATGTCGTTGAACTTCGCCGAGGTCAGGCCACCGATGCTCTTGCGGCACAGGAGCACCCAGCGCGTGCCCTGCTCGTTGGTGCGGCTCGCCACGCGGGGGCCGGCCTCGCACAGCGAGTAGATGTACTGCGGGTTGTCGCACGCGTTCAGCGTGCCTTCGGTGGGCGAGTTGACCGAGCCGTTGGCGGCGGTCGCCGTCATCGGGATCGGCGTCGAATCGAGGCAGTTGTAGGTCTTGTAGTCGCCGTCCGCCTGCTTCTCGAAGAACGGGATCTCGCCGAGCTCGGCGACGCAACGCTCGCCGTACTCGAGGGGGCTGTTGATGCGCTGCTCGCCGCTCGGGTCATCGGCCTTGCCGCCCATGCCCTTGCCGCGGGCCTGGTCCCATGCCTGGAACAGGTCGCGCTCGATCTTCAGGACTTCCTTGTCGCCGTCCATGATGCAGAGGTCGATGATGGAGTCGACGCCCTTGGTGAGCTGCGCGAGCATCGCCGGGGTCGGGTTCAACCAGGTCGGCGAGTCGTAGATCGACTTGGTCAGCGCGACCTCGACCGTCGGGCCATCGATGTTCTCGCCCGAGGCATCGGCCACGGCCGGGATCTCGGCGGCGAGCTTGGCGCAGTCCAGCACGCCGAAGTTGCCGCGGCGGGCACGCGTGTACAGCTGCTCGCCATCGGACAGCGACTGGTTCATCGCGATGACGATGCGACCGTTCGCGTGGTTGTACAGCGGGGTGACCTCGCGCTCCTCGGTGCAGGCAGCGGCACCGAACAGTGAGACCAGGATGGCGAGTCGAGTAGCCGGGCTGGACAGCATGGGAAGGGGTAATCGCAAGTTCGGATCCAAGTCCGAGGTCCAGTGATCTCGCGATCATGCGCTGGGGTGGCGACTGGGGTAGCTGGCGTCGGCTGGCGTCACGCTAAGCGTCAAAACCCCGGACTCACGCGGGTTTGCGCGGGTCGCGCACGCCGATGCACGAGCTGTTCGGGGCCTCGTGCGATGCTAGCGGGTAGTGCGTCGGGCGGTCCTGTTCGTGTGGTTGGCCGGCTGTGGACGCCTCGGCTTTGACGATCAAGCGCCGTCAGGTGACGCGCCGAATGATGTCGTCGCGGACGCCATCGCGTGTGCCCAGAGCGGCCTGATCAAGCACCTCACCTTCGATGGCGACACCTTCGATCACGTGTCCCGGATCGTCCAGCCGAGCGCAGGCGGCGTCGGCTATGTCACGACGCCGCGCGGTCGCGGCCTCCACCTCGATGGGATCGACGGCATCGTCGAGCTCGCCGTGCCTCCGGTCGGCGACTTCACCGTGGCGGCGTGGGTCCAGACCACGGACGTCGCGCCCGGCAATCCCGGAGACCTCTGGTACGCCGGGACCAGCATCGTCGACAACGAGCAGTGTGGCTTCCCGGCAGGCGGCGACTGGGGGCTCAACATGATCAACGGTGGCCACCTGGTGGCGGTCACGGTTCCATCACCGACCGAGATCAACGATGGCGCGTGGCACCTCGTGGTGCGGACCCGAGGACTGCTGCTCGGTGACGTCGAGGTCTATATCGACGGCGTTCTCGAGATCTCGGACAACGGAGGGCTCCCGGGCATGATGCACCAGAACCAGCCGTGGGTCGGGATCGGCAACAACCCGTGCGCCTACCCGAACGGCAACTTCTTCGACGGTACGATCAGCGAGCTGTGGATCTTCGACCGCATCATCACAGCGGCGGAGCGCGCGGACCTCGCCGCCTGCGCGCCTTAGCGCGGTCTAGCGCACATGCCGCTCAGATAAGGAACGTTGACTTGGACGTCGAATGGGAACTTGAACCTGAACACCACCTTGGACGTTGCCCATCGACGCGATCACGTCAACTGGTGAGCATGGCGACGATGCCTTCGAGCAGATCGATGCCGCGAGCGTAGGTCGCTTCGTCGACCAATTTCACGCGACGACAACGTCCAGGGTGGTGTTCAGGTTCACGGATCAAGTCAACGTCAACGCGAACTGATCGGCATTGGCCTTAGCGCAGGAACCGAGGAGGCTCGGCGGCGTCGCCCTCGGACGAGGTCTCGGCGCGTGGCACGGACGCGGCGCGGAGCTCGGGCGCGACGATGATCAGCGGCGCGCTCGGCGTGGCGCTCGGGATGCTCGGCGCACTCGGCCGCGGCATCGAGCGCTGGCTCGGTCGTGGCGTGGGCGCATCGGTCTCGACGGTGCCCGGGTTCACGAGGCGCGCGCTCGGCAGGTGATGGGGCTCGTTGACGAAGTACGCCGCGTTCTCGAGGAACCGCTGCAGCCGGAGATGGCAGTAGATCCAGTAGCCCGCCACGCCGAGGGCGACGCCCAGGCCGAGGAGCGGGACGATGCTCGCGCCGCCGCCTATCCCGTAGGTGAGCTGATAGCCGACGTCGCCGATCAGCATGAGCACGAACAACCCGGTGAGGCTGCTCGCATCGTCGCGGAGCGTGAGCTGCTCGTTGGCCACTGCCGCCTGCCGCACCGTGCGGACGATGGTGATGAGGCCGATCGTATACGACAGGTCCTTCACGACGACGGCGAGCTTCAGTGAGCTGAAGTTGTCGATCGCGGCCTCGACGTCGGACGCAGTGCTGTCCGGATCGAGAGCGACGTGCATGAACGTGCTGATCACGTGATGGCTCCACCACAGCGCGATCGTGGCGGCGGCGAAGCACGCAGCGCCGAACAGCACCATCCCGAGCGGGAGCCGCGCGAGGCGGAAGTCCGGGATCGCGAGCACGCTGCCGACGAACATCGCGCCCGTGGCCGCCATGTTGGCCCACAGGAAGTACTGGATCCACTTGAACGCGTCCTCCGCACCGTCGGTGCTGGTCGCGCCGAACGCCTTGACCGACATCACGAGCCCGAGCACGAGCTGCGCGAGCATGATGAACACGCCGATCCGCGCGAGCTTGAGGCCGCGCGCGTGGCGCGGGAGACGCATCAGGGGCCCTTCCATGACCGCGAGCATACCGCGCCAGGGCCGACGACGCAGGCGCGGATCAGCCCGGCGCTGACCCTCGGGACCGGGGCGAAGCTCAGCCTGGCGCGAACGCCGCGGCCGGGATGTCGAGCGCCGTGCGGTCCTCGCGCGCGATCAGCTGCGCCTTCGCGGCCACGCCCGGGAGCACGTTGTACGCGAAGTACAGCGCGCCGTAGCGCTTGCCGTCGTAGAACGCCTTGTCGGGATGATCCGCGGCGAG
>JAYVRN010000291.1:0-23030 GCA_043776275.1 Myxococcales bacterium
GATCCCACGAACCTCAACGCGTTGCGCGCCCTGGAAGGTCTCTACGAGAAGACCAACCAGTCCGAGAAGTACCTCGAGGTCCTCGAGGCCCAGCTCGACGCTTCGCCGTCCGATGCCGAGCGTGTGCCGCTGTACGAGCGCATGGCTGCGGCGTGGGAGGAGCGGTTCGGGAAGCTCGATCGCGCCGCCGAGGCGCTCGAGAAGATCGTCGCGATCGACAACCGCAACTATGCGGCCTATCGCGAGCTGGCACGCCTGTATCAGCAGGCCGGCCGGTGGGAAGCGCTGGTCGAGACGTACCGCAACCACATCATGGCCACGAGCGACGTGCAGCAGCGCGTCGATCTCTATGTCGCGATGGGCATCACGTACGAGATGAACCTGCAGGACATCGATCGCGCCGTCGAGGCGTACACCGATGTGCTGAGCTTCGATGCCGACGAGCAGCGTGCCCTCGACGCCCTCGGCCGCCTCTACGAGAAGATCAGCGAGTGGGATCGTGCCGTCGATGTGATGGCGCACCTCGTTCGCCTCAGCAACGACCCGCGCAAGCAGGTCGATCTGTACTGGCGCATGGGCAAGCTGCAGTACACGCAGCTCTCCGATGCGGACAGCGCAGAGGCGAACCTGCTCCGCGGTCTCGCCATCGATCCGGCCCACGTGCCGACGATGGAAGCCCTGACCAAGCAGTACTCGGATCGTGGTGACTGGCTCAAGGCGGCCCAGATGATGGTGCGTGCGGAGAGCTACACCCCAGTCGTCCTCGACAAGGTCCGCCTGCTGTTCGATGCCGGCAAGATCTACGAGGACCGGCTCAAGCAGAACGAGGCCGCCAAGCAGCTGTACGCCGCAGTGATCTCGCTCGATCCGGAGCACGTCGAGGCGGGCCGTCCGCTCGCGAACCTGTACTTCGAGGCGCAGCAGTGGGCCGAGCTGTCACCGGTCGTCGACATGCTCGCCCGCAAGGTCGGGCAGCTCCACGCCGACCCGCGTGAGCTCAACGAGCTCTACTACCGCGCAGCGAAGACGGCCGACGAGCTGGGCGACTACCAGCGCGCGCTCAGCTACTACAAGTCTGCGTACGACATCGACTCGACGTATCTCCCGACGCTGACGGGGCGCGCCGACTTGATGTTCAAGATGGCGGACTACGACAACGCCGGAAAGATCTACCAGACCATCCTGGTGCAGCACCGCGATGGTCAGGACGAGGCGGATGTCGTCCGGATCTACAACCGGCTCGGCATGGTTCGGCAGGCCCTCGGTGAGCGCAAGAAGGCGCTCAACATGTTCGAGAAGGCCCTCGAGATCGATCCGTCGCACCGCGACACCCTCATGGCGGTCATCGACCTGCAACAGCAGCAAGGTGACTGGGAAGCTGTCGTCCACGCGAAGCGCGGCCTGATCACCACGGCGCCCGGCAAGGAGAAGGTCCAGCTCCTCGACGAGATCGCGACGATCTATCACGACAAGCTCCAGAACCCGCAGAAGGCGATCTCCGCGTACCTCGACGCTCTCGAGGTGTCTCCGGAAGACCACCAGCTGCTGCAGAAGGTGCTCGATCTCTACACCGAGCAGAAGATGTGGAAGAAGGTCGTCGAGACCATCGACCGCTTCATCGCGCTCGAGTCTGGCGGCATCCGCAAGGGCGCCTACTACCACGCGGCGGCGACCATCTATCGCGACGAGCTCAAGTCGCTCGACGAGGCGGTGGACTACTACAACCGCGCGCTCGACGCCTTCTTCGGCGATGCCGAGAAGCTCTCGGAGCAGATGATCCCGCGCGCCCTGCGCTCGTTCGAAGCGATCGACAAGGTGCTCACCACCAAGCGCGACTGGAAGGGCCAGGAGCGTGCGTACCGCGACATGATCAAGCGGATGCCGAAGCCGGGCTCTGCGGGATCGGCCACGTTCCACAAGATCAACGTCGGCCTGTTCGATGGCCTCGGCGAGATCTATCGGTCGCGCCTCAAGCACTACCAGTCCGCCACGCAGGCGTACGAAGTGGCGCAGCAGCTCGATCCGAAGAACGAGCTCCGTGCGGATGGCACCGATCGCGCCGAGATCCTCGCCGAGCTCTATCTCGTCGCGGGTCCCGACTACACCGAGAAGGCCGTCGAGCAGCACATGCGGATGCTGCGCAACGAGCCGTTCAAGTACGACTCGTACAAGGCGCTGCGCCGCATCTACATGGACGCGCACCAGTACGACAAGACGTGGTGCGTCTGTAACACCCTCGCGTTCCTCAAGAAGGCCGATCCGGACGAGCTGCAGTTCTACGAGCAGTACAAGCCGCGCGGCCTCGTGAAGGCGAAGAACGTGATGAGCGGCGACACCTGGGGCAAGCTCGTGCACCCGGACGAGAACCGCTACATCAGCGCGATCTTCGGAGCCTCCTGGCAGGGC
This sequence comes from Myxococcales bacterium, assembly GCA_043776275.1. Lineage (GTDB taxonomy): Bacteria > Myxococcota_A > Polyangia > Haliangiales > Haliangiaceae > JABFXX01. Next base: position 2,407 of record JAYVRN010000291.1, read on the forward strand.
GTCGCCGCGATGAAGGCATTCCCGCACAAGGACTTCGGGATCAAGCGGAAGGATCGGCGGCAGCTGCCCACCGATCAGCTGATGTTCTCGAAGCTGTTCTATTACGTGGCGCAGGTGCTGAACGTCCCGCTGCCCGAGGTGTTCCTCGTCGAGGACAACAAGCCAGCGGACATCCAGCTCGCGAATGCGATCGAGAAGACCGAGCTGTGTCCGTCGTTCGTCGTGCGTCCGCACCTGCTGCAAGGCAAGAGCGAGCGCGAGATCGCGTTCCTCTCGGCCCGCCGGCTCACGTTCATGCGGCCCGAGTACTACCTGAAGATGCTGCTCCCCACGAACACCGAGCTGAAGGTCGTCGTGATGAGTGCCATCGTGATGGTGCAGCCGCGGTTCCCGGTGCCGCCCGACATGGTGCAGCTGGTTCAGCAGTACCTGCCGGAGATGCAGAAGCGGATGCCGCCGCAGGTGCTCGAGCAGCTGGGTGCGGTCGTCGGTCGGTTCATCCAGGCGCAGCCCGAGATCAACCTCGCGAAGTGGGGCCACGCGGTCGACGCCGTGTCGCATCGCGCCGGCTTCGTGGTGTGCGGTGATCTCGAGGTCGCGGCGCGGATGGTCTCGGCCGAGCCGGTCGTGGTCGGTGGTCCGCAGGTGAAGGACAAGATCAAGGAGCTCGTCCTCTACTCGATCTCCGAAGAGTTCTTCACGGTGCGCGCCCAGATGGGCCTGACCATCGCGGGCTAACCGTCCGGCGCACCAACCGCTGCGAGCTCGCTGGTCGCTGTCTCGGCGACGCGGCAAGGCGGTCTGCGCCCGCGGACGGCCGTTTTGGCTGTCAGCGGCGTGCGTGCCGACGTGCGAGCCTCGGCGTCACTGGTCGATGTCGGCGCACTCAGGCGCTTGGCGATCGCTCAGCCGTTGGTCGGGCCGGCCCACTCGCCGGGGACCGGGGTCTGGACGTCTCGCAGCCCGGTGACGCGATAGACCTTGAGCTCTTCGGCCTTGCCCTTCACCTTGACGGGCGGCAACTGCGTCGCCTCGACGCGGCCGGCGATGTGCTTGTACGTGTCCTCGGAGATGATGATCTCGCCCGAGCTGGCGACGTTCACGAGGCGGGACGCGACGTTCATCGCGTCACCGATCGCGGTGTACTGGAGCGCGCGGGTGGAGCCGATCGACCCGGTAATCACGTTGCCGGTGTTGATGCCGATGCCGATGCGCAGGGGCGGCTGATTCTCGGAGGCGCGGGTGCGGTTGAACTCCTCGAGCGCCTGGAACATCGCGATGCCGCACGACACGGCCTTGAACGGTGCGTCCTCGAGGGAGATCGGGGCGCCGAACAGGCCGATGATCTCGTCACCGACGAACTTGTCGAGCGTGCCAGAGTACTTGAAGAGGATGTCGACCATCACCTCGAAGTACTCGTTGAGCGTGTTCACGATCTCCTGCGGCGGCCGGCCGTCGGACATCGTGGTGAAACCGCGGATGTCAGAGAACAGCATCGTCACCTCGGTGACGCGGCCGCCCTTCTCGATGACGAGCTCGCCCTTGAGCACCTGCTCGACGACGCTCGGCGGGATCAGGCGTGAGATCTGAGCGCGGGTCTGCGCTTCCTTCTCGATGCGGCTGGCGAGCCGCGCGTTCTGGATCGAGATCGCGGCCTGCGCGGCCATGCCGGTGCAGATCTGCAGATCCTTCTCGGTGAACGCGTTCGAGGTGAACAGCGAATCGAGGTGCATGATGCCGAGCAGCTCGCTCGCGTGCAGCAAGGGCAGGGTCATCGTCGAGCGGATGCCCTGCATGATGATCGAGTGCGCGCCCGAGAACCGCGCGTCCATCGTGGCGTCGCTCGACAGCACGGCGGCCTTGTTGTTGACGACCTCGGCCATCACCGTCTTCGACAGCACGATGTTCGGATCGCTCTTGCCCGAGCGCGTCTTGACGAACCGCGGGACCAGCTCGTGGGTCTTGTCGTCCAGGAGCAGGATCACGCCGCGATCGGCGCCGACGAGCTCGAAGGCCTTGTCGAGGATCTTGGGGAGCAGCTTGTCGAGATCGAGCTCGCTGCCGACGGCGCGGGCGAGCTCGTGGCCGATGCGGAGCCGCTCGTAGTCTCGGCGCAGGTTCTTCTCGTCGGGGATCTGACGCTCGGGCATGAAGTCCCCCGTGTCAGCCTGGATCCGGCCGCGGATGTGGCTCTCGGTCAGGCCGGGCGCGATCGTGACGCGCTGGAGCACGTCGTCGGCCTTGGGCTTGTCCGCGAACACGATGCGCGTGGAGCCCATCGTGAACTCGTCGCCATCGGTCAGGTAGTGGTCGGCCACCCGCTCGCCGCGCATGAACGTGCCGTTGAGCGAGCGGAGGTCGCGCAGGAGATAGCGGCCGTCGGCCGCGCGCTGGATCTGCGCGTGCTCCTTGGAGATGATCCGATCCAGGATCTGGATCGTGTTATCGGGGTGGCGCCCGATCGTGTTGAAGGCAGCGAGTTCGAACTCCTGCCGCTCCTCTCCGGAGATGACGATCAGCTTGGCCATCGCAAACTCGGAACCGCCTGGTGATGGTAGACCTTCGCCGGGACACGAGTAAAGCAGCGATCGTTACCAACTCCGCATCCCGACACGGAAAAAGCCGTCCGGATTGCCAGGGATCTTGTGGGGTCCCTCTTGTGAAACGGGACGGGCTATGGCATTTCTGACACCCGACCTGGCTGCCGGTCGGGGTCTCGCGAATGTGGCGGAATTGGTAGACGCGCTGGCTTCAGGTGCCAGTGGGTAACACCGTGGGGGTTCGAGTCCCCCCATTCGCACGATTCGAGCTGCCGAGAGGCAGCTTCTTCGTTTTCGGCGTCTCCGGAGTTCCGGGGCGAGATCAACGGGTTGTGGCGGGATCCCTGCCGTAGGGTTCAACTTCGCGAGCCGGGGAAGGCCTGGGTGAGCTGATAGTATAATGGAGGCGCGGACCTCTCGCGTGTCTCGTTCCCATGGGATTTGAAAGCACTCACCGCCAGGTCCACGAGGAGCTCGCCCTCGATCTCGCTCGTACGCATCGCATCGAGCTCGCTCGGGCGATCGAGCTGCTGCGTGAGGCCGAGCTGCTCGCCATCGATGATCCGTCGAGCCGCTCGATCCGGCACTGCTTCGCGATCGTGCTCGAGCGCGATGAGGCGAATCGCGTCGGCAAGGATGGCGGGTCGCCGGGATCCACGGTTGCTGGAACGCCGGGGCGCCAGACGCTGGTCATGCAGGACGCGGAGGCGGGCTTCGAAGACGAAGCCCAGGAAGCCCGGGACGATGCCGCGCGTGCACCCCACGGAGGCTCCCTCGATGCGAGCACCCGGTCGCGCATGGAGCAGGCGTTCGGCGTCGACTTCAACGGCGTCGCGATCGTCCCCAACAGCACGCTGGCGACGGGCTCCACCCGCGCGATCGCGAAGGACAGCGCGATCCACTTCCGCCGCGGGGCGTATCGCCCGGGTACGGCGGCCGGCGATCGCCTGATCGCCCACGAGCTCGCGCACATCGTCCAGCAGCGCGGAGGCATCGGGACGCGCAGTGCGCCCCGGCGCGAGATCGAGCGCGAGGCCGATCGCGCCGCGACGCTCGTGACGGCTGGCCGCGCCGCACCGATCGCCCTGCGCGCCCAGCCCGGCACGGCCTACGCGTACTCCGACGACGAGGATCACGATCACGGCGACCAGAGCGGGGACCACGACCACGGCGGCGAACACACCAGCGAAGGGACCCAGAAGGTCTCGCGCCACTGGATCGATGCGCTCGCGGGGAGCAGCGGGCGGCCGCTGCCAGGTGCGCTGCGCAAGCGTCTCGAGATCGCGCTCAAGGCGGATCTCAGCGGGGTGCGGATCCACGATGGATCGGCCTCCGACGAGGCCGCGCGGGAGATCCACGCCAACGCCTTCACGCTCGGCAAGGACATCCACTTCGCGCGTGGCAAGTTCGATCCCGGGTCCCCGCAGGGTCAGGAGCTGATCGCTCACGAGGTCGCGCACGCGGTCCAGGGCGGCCACGTCTCCGACTTCTCCAACGCGACGATCAGCACGCCTGGCGATTCGCGCGAGGTCGAAGCCCATCAGTTCGCCGCCGAGTTCGCCCGCAAGCAAGCCACCGAACTCGACGCTGATCCTGGTGCACCTGCGCCGGCGCAGGCCGGACGTGGCCGAGCATCGGCGGGCGTGCCTGGTGGTGGTCGCTCGGTTGGCGTGATCGGACCCGTGGCACCCGCAGCGCCAATGGCAGCGGCCCCGCAGGTCGCGCTCGGTAGCGTGTCGAAGGCCGTGGTGCATCGCGATGGCGCGGATGGCCCGAAGCCGCCGCCCGCAGCGAAGCCGAAGAAGGCAGCCAAGTTGCCCGACGCCCCGGCGCCGGACGTCAACGAAGGCGAGCTGGCGAAGAACAAGAAGGACGCCAACGATCCCGAGCAGGACAAGAAGGACAAGGAGAAGTTCGAGAAGGACAACCCGAAGGCGAAGAAGGATCCCGAGCCGATCAAGCCGGCCGTGAAGGATCCAGGCGCCGTCCCCACGCCGAAGCCAACCGCCAAGAAGGGCGGGGACGCGGTCCCGGCGAAGAAGGGTGGCGCGCCCGACAAGGTTGATCTGAAGGCGCCGCCGAAGGGCGGGCCAAGTCCCAAGCCGGCGATCGCCGCACCGAAGAAGGGCAAGGCCGAGAGCGCGGTCTGCGCTGCCGCGGACAACGACGTCGGGAAGTTCTGGGCCACGGCGCCACGCGATCCGAAGGCGAACGAGATCTCCGATCGCACCAAGGAGATGTGGGCGGCGGCGCAGGGCCTCGCGCCGGCGGGCGAGGGCGACGACATGATCGCCGCGCTCAACCCCGTCACCGCCGTCTACAACGACGGGTTCGGGAAGTCGGACCTCGGCCAGGCCTACGCCGGTCTCGATCAATCGAAGTCGCCGTACGCAGAGTTCAACGAGAAGTACCGCACCATCGCGATGGTGATGGCGGGGATCCGCGACGTCGCGTTCAACCTGTCCAACGTCCTCGGCAAGATCGGCCTCGTCCTCACCGTCGTCGGCTTCATCCTCAGCTTGTTCGGCGTCGGCGCGATCCTCATCACGATCGGCCGCGTGATCAGCGTCGTCAACCTGGTCCTCGACGTGGTGGCGGCGGTCGCCGGCATCATCGTCGCGGGGATCACGGCGGCGCAGATCAAAGAGGAGACCGATCCGTACAAGCGCGCCAAGCTCGCGAAGCTCCTGATCAGCGACGTCAACAAGGCGGCGTCGAACGTGGTGAACGCCGTCATGGGCGGCACCAAGGTCGGCAAGGTCGTCGGCAAGGTCGTCGGCGGCATCGCCGCGAAGCTCGGCAAGCTGCTCGCGTTCGTGGCGCGCCCGATCACCGCCGCGATCTCGCGCGTGTATCAGGCGATGTCGAAGTTCTTCGCGAAGCTCGCAACGTCCAACGGTCGTATGGCGGGCGTCGGCAAGGTGTTCGTCGCCGCCGAGAAGGGCGTGGTCGGCCTCGGCAAGAAGGCGATGTCCAACCGCGCCAAGGTGATGGCGCAGGTCGACGCGAAGGACGCGCACGCGGCCAGCGAAGAGGCCAAGGCGAAGCAGAAGGCCGCGAGCGAGCGCAACACCACGAAGCAAGGCGACGCGGGCAAGGCGAAGACCGCGCTCGAAGAGGCGAAGGGCAAGACGGTCGAGGCCAACAAGGCCGCCAAGGAGAAGCTCGACGCTTCGACGGGCGCGAACAAGGAGCTCGAGACCAGGAAGGGCGAGGCGACGGCCAAGAAGGGCGACCTCGAGGGAGCCAAGACCTCCGAGAAGGAGGCCAAGTCGGCGTCGCAGAAGGCGGACAAGGATCTGAAGCAGGCCGATGCCGTCCGCAAGAAGGCGGAGACCGCGGCGAAGGCGAACGAGAAGGCCACCAACGCCGCCAACGAGACCGCGAAGAACGCCGATGCCGCCGCGAAGGCGGCAGAGCGTCAGCACGCCGAGGCCGTGAAGACCGAGGCCACCGCGAAGACTGCGGTCGATCAAGCCACCGCCGCCGAGGCGAAGGCGGTCGAGGCCGCGCAGAAGGCGCGCGACGCCGCGGCGAAGGCCAAGGCCGCCGCAGGCGGCGACGCAGATGCGGCCGGGAAGGCCGCGGCGGATGCGGAGAAGGCGGCGACGGACGCGCGGGTCGCGGCCGACAACCTCGCCACGGCACAGAAGGAAGCGCAGCAGGCCAAGGCCGCCGCCGAGACCGCTGCGAAGTCGGAGAAGGCGCTCACCGACGCCAAGACCAAGGCGGCCACCGAGGCCGAAACCGCCGCCAAGGCCCAGGAGCAGGCGAACAAGACGGCCGCCGATGCACAAAAGGCCGCCGCAGAGGCCGAGTCCGCGGCGAGCAAGGCGGTCGCCGACAAGGCCGCCGCAGAGAAGATCAAGCAGCAGGCCGACCTCGCGAAGAACGAGCGCGATCGCGCTACCGCCGCCAAGAACGCCGCCGACGAGGCCGCGGCGCGGAAGACCCAGGCCGACGCTGCGAACTCGAAGGCCAAGGCGGAAGTTCAGAAGGTGGCCGATCAGAAGGCCGCCGCCGAGACCGCCGCCGCCGCCGAGGCCAAGGCGCTCGAGCAGCAGAAGCTCGCCGAGGGGCAGAAGACCAAGGCGGCGGAGGCGCAGAGGAACGCGGACGAAGCCGCCGCGAAGTCGAAGGCCGACGCGGACAAGGCGGCGAAGGATCAGGTCGATGCCGACGCGCAGGTCCAGAAGGACCGTGCCGACCTCGCCAAGAAGGAGGCCGATCTCAAGGCCGCCGAGGCCGATCGGCAGGCGAAGGCAGCCCAGGAGAAGACGGACAAGGCAGCCTCGGACCTCGCCGAGGAGAAGCGAAAGTCGGCCCAGGCCGCGAAGGACATCGCCGACGAGAAGCTCAAGACCGACACCGGCATCGCCGACCAGAAGAAGACGACGGCCGAGGCCAAGAAGACCACCTGGGGCGAGAAGCAGAAGGGCGTCGAGAACGCCAAGACCGCCAAGCAGACCGCTGACACCAACGCAGCCAATGCGCAAAAGGCGGCCAAGGAAGCCGACCAGGCGGCGAAGGAGACCAAGCGCGCTGCTGACAAGGCGCAGACCGGCGAGGAGTCCGCGCAGTCCAAGCTGACGGACGCCGAGGCGCGGGCCAAGGAGGCTGACAAGGCGAAGACCCTCGCCGACAACGAGGCCAGGGACGCACAGAAGGCCGCCGACGACGCGGAGCAGCACCTCAAGGACGCCGAGGCTCACAAGGCCGCGAGCAAGATCGATCCCGACAAGGCGGGACCTGTGCCCCAACCCACGAAGCGCGTCGACGAGACGATGACCGGGCAGGGCATGAAGGAATCCGGTGGCTCGTACGCCGCGGGTCAATGGCAGCAGGAGCTGGCGACCAAGAACGATCCGCAGGACCAGTGGGGCACGCCGGGCTTCCTCGGCAAGGACTTCGGCGGGACTGCGCGTCTGGATCTCGATCCGGCGAAGTCACGGATCCGTGCCCCGCGCATGACCGAGCTGCGGCACTCGACGCCGCGGTCGGTCAGCGTGTCGGATGCGGTCTCGAAGATCTTCGCGAAGAAGACCGACGACGCGGCCGCGCAGCCGCAGCCGTCGGGCCCCGTCCCGGGCGCTCCTGCGGCGCCGTCGGCCGAGCCCGCGGCCAAGCCCGATGCGAAGCCGGATCCGGCGAGCGCGACGGCCGAGGTCGGCCCGATTCCGTACTGGCCCGACCTGCTGAAGAACTACAGCTTCGATCTCGGCGCGATGAGCGAAGCCCGCGGACAGGTGCAGGCCTACAAGGCGGCGCAGCAGGCTGCCGTGCAGATGGCGCAGGGCGATCTGAAGAAGCGCGCCGCCGAGATCCGCGCCGAGGCGGCCGCGAAGAAGGCCCCGGTCAAGCAGAACCAGGACGGCCTCAACAAGGACAAGACCAACCTCGACGAGAGCAAGGGCGGAAACCAGAAGCAGATCGATCAGGAGAACAAGTCCGACCAGGAGAAGGCCAAGGCCGACGGTCCTGGAAAGGAGGGCGCCGATGCTGCCGAGCAGGCCGCCGCTGCCGAGCCGCCACCCGCGAAGGGCTGGTGGGGCAAGATCAAGGCCGCCGCGAACTGGCTCCTGAAGAACACGCTCGGTCGCGCGATGAAGTTCGTGACCGATGCGATCACGAACGTCGTGCTGTTCGGCATCAAGCACCTGATGGGCGTCGACGTGAAGGAGATGGCGACCTACGGCATGCAGACGGCCGATGAGGGCAAGGCCAAGGCCGCCGAAGGCACCACCGACACCACGCAGGCCGGTACGAAGAACGACAAGGTCGAGACCGACATCGCCGCCGAGGACATGACGCTCGGCCAGCGGATCGCTGCGGGCCAGAAGAACGTCACCGAGGCCGAGACGTTCGAGAAGGCGATCGACGCGCAGGAGAAGGGGCTGCAGGCCGAGATCGCGGCCTGTAACGACTTCGTGGCACAGGTGACCGCGCAGTTCGCCAAGTGCAAGGCGGAAGCGGACAAGGCCGCCGCGGCGAAGCCCGACCCCGACAAGGCCGCGCCCCCGCCGGCGCCGGTCAACGATGCTGCCACGCCGACGCCGACCGATGGTGGCAAGCCCGACGCATCGGCAGACCCGCATGCGGCGGCGTTGCTCAAGGAAGCGCAGACCCTGTGCTCCAACGCGGTCGACACCGAGATCGCGGAGCTGCAGGCGCTCAACGCCAAGGGCGCCGGGATCTTGATGGCGCAGGCAGGCAGCGATCCGGCCGAGGTGGCGCAGGCGCAGAAGCTCGCGCACGACGTCGAGAACGGCGCGCTGAAGACGGCGCTCGACAAGCTCCGCGACCTCAAGAGCAAGGCGGATGGTGGGACGGAGGACGGCGTGGTCACCGCAGCCGGGGAGATCGACACCGCGTGCCATGACGGCGCCGAGGCTGTCGCGAATGCGTACGTCGCTGCGGAGGCCGAGCTACTCGCGGCCCCGCCGCCCACGTCTGCCCCGTGAGCCGGTCGTCACGGCGCGATCTCGGCATCGGCGCGACGCTCGCCGTGATGCTGGCTGCAGGACTCGTGATCCCGCGCTGGGCACAGACCCTCCTGCTCATGGGCGCGGTCATGCTCCTGGTCTCCGCCTGGACCTGGCCGCGGATCACGCATCCCCGGTTGCGGCGCCGGATCGGGTCGACGATTGTCGCGGGGTGGCTTGGTGCGGCGGTGGCGATGGTGCTGAGCATCGAGCTGGGACCGATCGTCATGGTGATCGCAGTCTCTCTGGTCGGCGTGGTGATCGCCGTGATCGACGGTCGGCGCTGGCGTGCCGCCGCGCTGCCTGCCCAGGGCGAGGCGCGCGGGCCGTTCACGTTCGAGGGCTCGGCGCATGCGCTCGGCGCCGCGCCGAAGGTTCCGGGCACGGATCGCGTCGCGGCGCTGTGGACCGCGCGCCAGGGCAGGAGGCGGTGGTCGAGCGCGGGCCGGTTCGAGCTCCGCGACGATCAGCGCAAGGTCCTGGTCGAGCGGGAGCACGCCGACGTGCGGGCCCCGGCCTGGGTCATGACCGGAGCGCTCGCGCGCGATGCGGCGGTGGCGCTCGACGGTGCGGATCCCACGCGCCCGATCACGATCCGGTGGATCCCTGAAGGTGACAGGGTGTTCGTCGTCGGTGGCGTCACGCTGCAGGATGACGCCGAGGCGCCGTCGTTCCGCGATCCGGGACGGATCCGTGTGTTCTCCGGGCCCGTGCTCGTGTCGTCGGGCTTTCACCGGCTGGCCGTAGGTGACGCACGGAGGCGCCTCGTGATCGCGAGCGTGCTCGCGATGTGTTCCACGGGCATCGGGCTCGGGTCCGCGCTCACGTGCTGGTGAGCCGTTCTCGGGTAGGATCGGCCGCGATGCAGCTCTCCTCGCGGCTGGCCCACGTGTTCGCTGCCCTCGGCGTCGACGCCGACGGTGTGCCGCACGAGGTCTGGACGCCGGCGCCGTTCGGGCAGCGAGTCCCCGAGCCCGAGGCACTCGTGCGCTGGCTGGCGCAATGCGTGGGCGAGCGGCCTGAGGTCCTTGCCGGCGGGGCCGGCGGGGCCGCCCCCGGTGGTGGGGACTGCGTGGCGCGCGTGGAGCGAGCCGGTTCGCCGTTCGGAGCGTTCACCACGCAGCTGCGCGACGAGACGCTGCGCGCGCGCGCGAAGGTCGACGCTGCGGACGCGGCGCGGCTCGCCCGGGCGATCGGTTCCACGGGGCCGCTCGAGGCCACCCTCGGGCTCGGGACGCTCGCGCGGATGTCGGCGCTGGTGGCCGCGCACGCCGACGATGCCGCCGCAGCCGTACGCGACTGCGCACCGCTCCTGGCCGGGCCCAGGCCAGTGGCCCGGATCGCCGCGCTGCGGCTCGGCGGGGTCGGTTTGCTCGAGGGCAGCCATGGCCGCCGCGCGCGCGCCGTGCTCGAGGACGCGCTGTCGAGCGCGATCGCGTCCGCCCACGAGCTCGGCGCCTCGGGGCAGCTCGCGATGCAGCTCGACCCGAGCCTCGCCGAGCTCGCCCTGCCGGGGATGACCGATCGCGTGGCCGCGGCGTCGGGACGCATCGTCGATCTCGTGGGGGTGCTCGGCGCACTCGCCGCACATCGCGAGGGGGTGACCGCCCGGCTCTCGGAGCTCGCGCCGCAGGCCCCGCCGTTCACCGGGCCGCTCTATGTGATCGCGTACCTGACCGCTCTCGGTGCCGCCGACGATGGACCGTACCTCGACGAGGTTCGGGAGCGGTTGGAGCGCGCGGCGCGGGATCGGGAGCCGGTCGTGCGTGCCCTGGCGCTCGAGGCGCTCGGCGGCCACGCGCGGGCGGTCCCCGGGTTCGTGGACCTCCTGGTCTCGGCGCTGTCGGATGGTGACGAGACCGCGCGGATCGCGGCGGCCCTGGCGCTCGGCGAGGCCGAGATCGTTCCGGACGCCGCCACCCACTGGCTCGAGCTCATGATCGATGCTGGCGACGCGGAGGAGCAGCTCACCGCGACGCGCACGCTGGTACGCGGTGGTCGGCCGGTGCCCGCCGGCTTGATCTCGAAGATCCGCGATCCTCTGGTGCAGGCCTCGGCGCGGTTGCTCGCGGCCTCGCCCGCGGACCACGTGGGCCACGAGGATGCCTTCGGTGCGCTCGCCGAGGTGCACACGATGGGGGACCCGGAGGCCTCCGCGGCGCTCGACGCACGCGTGCAGCCGATCACGATCCTGGTCGAGGCGCTGCGGGGCATGCCGATCGGAAGGTCGGCCGGCTGGCTCGCCCGGTTCGCCGCGGGCGAGCTCGCGCCCGTCGGCAACGTGTTCTATCAGGCGCTCGATGGCTGCGAGGTGTTGCCGCGCGAGCTCCTCGATGCCGGTCGCCCGTTGCTCGCGGCGATCGCGGAGGGTGACGACGAGCGGGCCGCGCTGGCGGCGTTCGTGGCGGCCCGTCTGTATCCCGCCGAGCCTGGGCTCGAGTCGCTGATCCTCGAGCGCACGAGCTCGCCGATCTCGTGGCTCGCACTCGCATCGCTCGAGCGGGTCGGTGAGGACACCTCCGAACACCTGCTCGCTGCGGTGGACAACCCGGAGGAGGTCCAGACGTCGCTCGCGATCGAGGCGCTCGCGCGCTGTGACCTCGGCACCGAGCAGGCGGCGACGGTGGCGGCTGCCCTCGTCCCCCACATCCGCGATGACGACCCGCTCTCGGAGGCGGCGCACGCGGCGTTGATGGAGCTGGTCGAGCGCGGCGTGCTGCGCGCCTGACTATTCGGACTCGAGCCGCTCGCGGGCTTCGCGTGCGCGGACGATCTCCTCGCACATCGCCTCGAAGCGCTCGTCGCCCATCGATCGCTTGAGCTCCTCGATCTGCGCATCGAGCATGATCGTGGCGTGCGGGCCGAGGCGCTGCTTGACCGAGGCCGAGGCGTAGACCAGCGCGAGGTAGGCCTGGCTCGGGTTGTCGCGCACGAGGTGGATCTGGACGATCAGAGAGACCACCGCGATGTAGCTCATGAGGCTGCGCTTCTCGAGCCCCGCGAGCTTGAGCGCCTCGTAAGCGCGATCGAGCGCGCGACCGTAGCTCTTGCCGTGCAGGGCGGCGAGCGCCGCGGACTGCGTCGCGAGGAGACGCTCGTCGACCCCGGCACACTCCTTGGCCAGCGCGCGAGCCAGATCGAGGTGGCGCACGGCATCGGCGTGGTTGCCGAGCTGCGTGAGCATGTGGCCGAGCGCCATCCGCGCTTCGAGCTCGTCTCGCTGTGCGACGTGAGCGTTGACCAGCCGGACGATCGAGCGCAGCCGATCGGCGGCGCGACCGAACGAGCGGGTGAGCTGCGCGGTGAGCGCGGTGCCCTGGAGAGCCAGGAACCGCGCATCCACCAGCTCGCGTGCGGGCGCGGCGCGCAGGAGCTCCTCGGCCTTGTCGTAGGAGCGTCGCGCGCCATCGAGGTCGAGGGCGGTGAGCTGCTGCTCCCCGAACGCGATCGCGAGCAGCGCGCCGAACTCGATCCCGAGCAGCCGATCACTCGGGCCCGCATCGTCGGTGGCCGAGACCTCGGTGGCGATCGTCTGAAGCTCGACGCCACCGCTCTCCACGAGGTCCGGATCGCGCAGCGCGGCCCGCGCCGACAGGATCCGGGCGAGGAGGGCGCGTGTCGGGTCTCCGGCGCGTTGCGCCGCGACGGTCGCGAGATCTGCGAGCTGGCGCGCCGCTGCGGGCTCCTCGTCGGCGAGCTCGAGCGCCGCACGGCGCAGCGCGGCGCGCGCATCGAGATCTGGACGATCGGCGATCGGCAGCAGCGCCGCCGCTCGCTCGAGCGCGGCGCGGGCCGGGGTGGTCCGCCAGCGGAAGCACGGCTCGGACTCCGCGACGTTGATCCACGCTTCGGCCTGCTCCGCGGGCGGTGCGCCACTCGCGTGCAACGCGTCGGCGCGCTGTCTCGGGTCGCTCATCGGTGGTCGAGTATAGCGCGGGCACGCCCTCAGGTCGGCTGACCGAGCATCGCCAGGCACAGCCCCATCTGGTGGAGGCGCGTGGTCGCTTCCTCGCGACGCCCGGCCGCGGCCTCCTCGCGCGCCGCGCGGGCCAGGAGCGGGAGGGCGTCGGCGGCACGGCCGATCCCGAGCCACAGCGCACCGAGCTCGCCGCGAGCCCAGATCGCGTCGGGATCCACCGCGGCGTCGAGGCGGGGCGCGAGGTCCGCGAGCCAGCGAAGTGCGCGTGCGCGATCGCCGCGGTCGCTCGCCGTGCGCGCAGCTGCGACCCGGGCGTCGAGCTCGTCGGCCTCGCGGCCCGCCAGCGCGCACCGCCTCGCGGCCTCCGCCCACGCCGCCTCGACCGCCTCGAGGGGAGCCTCCACGAGCGAGCGCGCGCGCTGGAGTGCGACCCGCGCGCCGCCTTCTAGATCGCCGGCTCTCACGACGTGCGCGAGCGCGCTCTCGAGCGTCTGATCGGCCAGGGCAAGCTCGCCGAGCGCGCCGAGTGCGACCCCCAGATCACCGAGCGCACGTCCGAGCGCGCCTTCCCCGAGTGGTGCCGCGTACTCGGCGGCCGCACGCAGGCAGCGCAGCGCGTCCACGCCGTGTCCCAGGTCGAGGTGGAGCTGTGCGAGCTCGGCGAGGGTGGTCACCGCGAGGGCGCCATCCCCACTCGCCAGCGCGCTGGCCAGGATGGCCTCGAGCTCCGACGACGCCAGCGGCATCCCGCGATAGTAACAGGGCGACCTGCGGCGAGGGTGCTACGCTCGGAGCATGCAGCCGCGGACCAAGGACCGCATCGCGAAGGCCCTGGGCTATGTCCTCGGCGGCGTGGTCGGGCTCGTCCTGGTCGCCTACTTCTTCTACAAGATCTGGCTCGTCGTCTCCTTGCTGTGATCGCACCGTTGGGGACGGTGGCGCGCTAGGATTGGGCCCCGGTGGCAGCGCGACGAATCTTGCGGTTCTTCGGCTCGCGGGGAGACCTGCTGGCCGCCGAATCGCCCAGCCTGGTCGTCTACGACGGCGCGGGGCAGGTCCGGTTTCGCACCGAGGTCGAGGGGCTCAGCGACGTGGTCGCCGTCGACGACGAGCTGTGGGTGGTCAGCCTCCACAAGCTGACCCGCCTCTCCGCAAAGGACGGCAGCGTGATCTCGGTCGAGCCGATCGAGTATCTCGATCCGGCAGGCCGCTTCCTCCAGTCGAGCACGGCGCGTCATCTCCCCGTGTGGCACGCGAGCGAGCCCGTGCTGCTCCGCGCCAATCCCGCGCGGACCGAAATCCCGGGCCCCGGTGGGAAGCTGATCCTGCCGATCACCGACGGCCGCTGGATCCTGTGGCAAGGCGGTCAGCTCCGGCTGTGGCGCACGATCGGCGAGGCGTGGCGGACGACGATCGGCGAGCCCAGTGGGACCGTGGTCGACGCGCAGCTCGTGCTCGATGGCCGCCTGTTCGTGTTCGTGCTGCAGCGAGGCGCCCCGCGGCCGAGCGAGCCCTCCGACGCGGATCTCCGCCTGATGGTGGTGGCCCTCAACGACGGTGCGCCGACGACCCAGATGCGACTGCGCGGGGTCAGCCAGCTGGCGATCGCTGCACGGCGCGGGATCGCGCTCGCGCGATCGGGCGAGCGGCTCAGCGTGCTCGATCTGAGGTTCGGGCGCTGGATCCGCGATCTCGTCCTGCCGGCCGGGGTCGTCGAGATCGCGGTGGATGAGGGCCTGCAGCGGATCGCGCTGGCGACCCCCGATGGTCTCGAGCTGGTTCACCCGGATGCACTCGCGTCGCAGCTGCAGGACGCTGTCGAGCCGCCGACCGCCCCCGTCGAGCCCGTCGATCCATCCGACGCTGCCGCGCTGGCCGAACACTCCGACGCGAGCGACACCTCGGGCTCGACCAGCGAGCTCAACGGGCACGCCGGTGGCACGCTCACGGTCGCGGCCCCTGCGCCCGACGAGCCGCTGCCCGAGGCCCCGCTCGTTCGACTCGATCCGGTCTCGGTGTTCGTGAGCGCGACCCCCAAGGAGATCGCGCAGGCGCTCGAGCTCCGGCTCCAGTTGATCTCGGCGCGCGTCGGCGTGGCGATCTCCGAGGCGTGGGACAACGGTCGCCTCAGCAAGCCAGATCCGGCGCGCCCGCCATTTGCCGACGAGGTCGCGGGTCTGCTGCGCCTCGCCACCGGCAGGGCGCCCGAGGAGCTGGGCTCGTCGGTCACGCGGCTGCGTGCGACCGAGCAGCTGAACGCCTCTGCCGAGGAAGCGCGCGCCGGTCGCCTGACGCCACTCGACGTGCTCGCGGCCGACTTCCAGCTCTCCCGCGTGGCGGTGGCGATGCTGTTCGCGATGGTCGCGCCCCGGCTGCGTGGCGACCTCACGCGCCTGTACGGCATCCTCTCCAACGATCCGGGCCGCCCGCTGATCGACGAGCACCTGCTCGGCCAGCTGTTGGGCAGCGCCCTGGCCCCGGAGATCTCCCGCGAGCTCGACGGCGATCGGCCCCTGCGCAAGTTCGGCCTCGTCCGCGCAGGTGGAGGGGAGCGGCCATTCGTGGCGCTCTCCGTGGATCCGCTGGTGGTGCGCTACATCGCGAACCTGTCGCAGGAGGGCGAGCCCGATCTCCACCTCAAGGTCCGCGACGTCGATCGCGATCTCGAAGAGCTGCAGCTGCCCCGCAAGCTGGTCATCCAGGCGATGCGGTTCCTCGGCAGTGCGCGCGAGGACGAGCCGGTGCGGATCGTCGTGCGCGGTCGTACCGGGTCCGGGCGTCACACGCTGCTGACGTCACTCGCCGCGCGCGCGGGCAGGTCCCTCGGGATCATCGATCTCTCGATGGTGCCGCGCGAGCCCGGCCGGCTCGCCCAGACCCTCGAGACCGTGCTGCGGCGCGCGCTGCTCCGCGGTCTGATTCCGTGCGTCGACGGACTCGAGCTCGAGAACTCCGAAGATCCCGACACCAAGGTCCAGCTCGCGTCGGTGCTGCGGATGCATCCAGGTCCGATCGCGATCCGGCTCCCCGGTGAGGTGCCGATTCCCCTCGACCCGGGCTACCTGCTGATCGACATCCCGCTGAGGAACGAGAACGAGCGCGGTGCGTCCTGGATGGTGGCGCTCGAGCACCACCGCATCGATCTGCCCGATGGCAGCGAGCTCGCGGCGCGCTATCGCGTGGGGCCGGGCATCATCGAGCGGGTGTGTGGCGAGATCGCCAGGCGCCCGGATCGCCCCACCGATCCTGCCGCGGTGGTCCGTGAGCTCGACGAGGCGGTACGCCAGCACCTCGAGAACCGCCTCGGTGCCACCGCGAATCGCGTGACGCGGCTGTCGAGCTGGGCCGATATCGTCCTCCCCGAGGACATCCTGGATTCGTTGCTCGAGCTGACCGCGCGCGTACGCCATCGCAAGAAGGTCTACGAGCAGTGGGGCTTCGATCGCTCGATGACCACGTCTCGCGGCATCACGGCGCTGTTCTCGGGCAGCCCCGGCACCGGCAAGACCATGGTCGCGGGCGTGATCGCGCGCGACCTCGGTCTCGATCTGTATCGCGTGGACGTCTCGCGGATCACGTCGAAGTGGATCGGTGAGACCGAGAAGAACCTCGGGAGCCTGTTCGATGCGGCCGAAGACGGCCAGGTGATGTTGCTGTTCGACGAGGCCGACTCGCTGTTCGCGAAGCGCACCGAGGTCAAGTCGTCCGTGGATCGCTACGCGAACATGGAGGTCAACTATCTCCTGCAGCGGCTCGATAGCTTCGAGGGCATCGCGATCCTGACCACCAACTTCGGGACCTCGATCGATCCCGCCTTCAAGCGGCGCCTGACCTATCGCGTGACGTTCCCGTTCCCCGACGAGGAGATGCGCGAGCAACTGTGGCGATCGCTGTTGCCGCCCGAGGTCCCGGTCGTGGGGCAGCTCGACTTCGCCGCCCTCGCGCAGCGGTTCCGGCTGTCCGGTGGCTATATCCGGAACGCCACGTTGCGCGCGGCGTTCCTCGCGGCCGAAGAAGGCAGCTCCTTGACCCACGCGCACCTCGAGCGCGCGATCCGGATGGAGTACCGCGAGCTCGGCAAGCTCGCCGAGTCCGGGACGCTCGAGTAGGGCGGCATGGCGCTCGAGATCCGCACGATCACCGACGACGAGGTCGCGACGTTCCGCGACGCGATCATGAGCGCGTTCGGCGACGACCGGGACGCGGATCCGAATGGACCCGAGCGCACGCGTGCCTTGTTGCCGCGCGCGCAGAGCTGGGCGGCGTTCGATGGCACGACGATCGTCGCGACCGCCGCGACCATCGATCACGGCCTGATCGTGCCCGGCGGCGGCGTGGTGCCGATGGCCGGGCTGACCGCGGTGATGGTGCGGCCCACCCACCGTCGACGCGGGCTGCTGCGAGAGCTGATGCGGCGGCACCAGGATGATGCGCGTGCGCGTGGCCTGCCGATCGGCGGGCTGTGGTCGTCGGAGGCCTCGATCTACGGCCGGTTCGGCTACGGCCTGGCCACCGAGGGGGACGTGCTCGAGATCCCTGATGCACGGACGCTCGAGCTCGCCGCGCCGCGAGAGCTCGACGAGCTGGAGTGGATCGACGAGCCCACCGCGCGCGCGCTGCTCCCTGCGATCTATGCGCGCTCGGTGGCGCTGCGGCCGGGCGCGCTGGTGCGCTCCGATGTGTGGTGGCGCGAGCGGCGATTCCTCGAGGCGCCGTTCATGCGCGGTGGGGCGAGCCTGCGCCGTCACGTCCTCGCGCGCCGGGGCGGGGGCTATGTCGGGTACGTGCAGTACCGCCAGCGCCCGGGCTGGTCCGACGGCCTGCCCGCGGGCAAGCTCGAGATCGTCGAGCTGATCGCCGTCGACGCGCGCGCCGAGGCCACCCTGTGGCAGCTCGCGCTGAACGTGGATCTGTTCCCACACGTCAGCTGGTGGAACGCCCCGGTCGATGACGTGCTCGCATGGAGCGTGACCAATTCGCGGCAGATCCGACGGCGGCGCAACGACGGCCTGTGGATCCGGATCGACGACGTCGCCACGGCGCTGGCCGCACGCACGTTCGGCGGGGATGGCGCGCTGCAGTTCACCGTCGACGACACCACCTGGGAGCTCGTCGTCGAAGTCGGCCGCGCGGTGCGCTGTGCGCCGACCTCCGACCGCGCCGACCGCACCGCTCTCGTGATGTCGCGCGCGACCTTGGGCGCCCTCTACCTCGGCGGGGTCCCGGCATCGCGCCTCGCGCGGGCGAACTTGATCGCGGGGCCTGCCGACGCGCTGGGCATCGCTGATCGGATGTTCGCATCGGCGATCGTCCCGTGGTGTCCCGAGCTGTTCTGAGGCGGTAGGATGAAGCGGTGAGTGCACCGTCGTCCACGCCGGACCGGCTGAAGCTCTGGCAGCGATTTCACATCCGGCTGTCGCTCATGTACGGCGGGCTGGTCCTCGCGGTCTTGCTCTCGATCGCCGGCGTGTTCTACGTCCGCGGCGTGAATGCCGAGGTCGGCGCGCTGCAGGCCCGGTTACGAATCGCCGCGATGTCGCTCGCCACGGCGATCACCGCCGACGATCTCGCGGTGCTCAAGGTCGAGGCCGATGCCGCGCGCCCCGAGTACCTGCGGATCGCCTCCCGGTTCCGGGCGGTGGCGGTCGCCGAGCCGGAGTTCTCCGACATCTACATCATGCGGCAAGGCGCGGCGCCCGGTTCGCTCGAGCTCGTGGTCGACGTGGTGATGCTCGGGGATGCGCCTCCCGGCAAGGTCGGCGAGGCCTACGAGCCCGCGCACTCCACGAAGATGTACGAGGGCTTCGATCGCCCGACCGTGGAGGACGCGCCGTACACGGACGCCTGGGGCACCGTGCTCTCGGGCTACGCGCCAATCCGCGATGGCGCGGGCAAGGGGATCGCGCTGGTCGGGGTGGACGTTCGCGCCTCGCGGCTCGCGGCGCTGAAGCGAGACGTCGCGTTCCTGGTGCTCGGGGTGCTCGCCGTCTCGATCCTCGTGCTGTCGATCCTCTCGGTGATCGTGGGGCGGAGCATCCGCAAGCCCCTCGCGCGCATCGTCGAGGCCACCAACGCGATCGCCTCGGGGCGGCTGCACGTTCGTGCCGAGCTCCAGCGCGCCGACGAGTTCGGCGTGGTCGGCCGTCACTTCGATGATATGGCCAACGGCCTCCAGGAGCGCGACTTCATCAAGACGACCTTCGGTCAGTACGTGGCGCCCGAGGTGGTGCAGCGGATGATCACCGACAGGTCTCAGGCGCTGTTCGGGCAGCGCCGTCACGCCGCGGTGATGTTCGTCGATCTTCGTCGGTTCACCACGCTCAGCGAGGGCATGGCACCCGAGGAGGTGGTCGCCATGCTCAACGAATACCTCGATCGGATGACGTCGGTGATCACGCGTCACGGCGGCCGGATCGACAAGTTCATCGGCGACGCGATCATGGCGGACTGGGGCACGCTCGACGACAGCCCTCACCCCGAGGCCGATGCGGTGACCGCCGCGCTCGGGATGCTGCGCGAGCTCGCCGCGTGGAACCTCGAGCGGGTCGCCGCGGGCCAGGTGGAGCTCGAGATCGGGATCGCGATCCACGCCGGCCCCGTGGTGGCGGGGAGCATCGGCAGCGCGCGCAAGCTCGAGTACACGATCATCGGCGATGCGGTGAACGTCGCGAGCCGGCTCGAGGGGCTGTGCAAGGTGTTCGGTGCGCGGCTGGTGGTCTCGGGAACGTTGGTCGCGTCTGCGGGGCTGACCGCCGGGACGCGCTGGCTCGATACGCTGGTGCTGCGCGGCCGCACGGAGGCCACCGACGTCTACGAGATCCTCGACGAGGCGGACCCGCGACGCGGGCACCTCGAGGCCTATGCCGCGGCGGTGACGCTGCTGCGGACCGGGGAGCGCGCCGCTGCGAAGGCCGCGCTCCTGGCGCTGCGCACCCTGGGGCGGGATCCCGTGGTCGATCACCAGCTCGAGCGGGTGGAGGCCGAGCTCGGCACCGGGCGCGGGACCGGGCCTGCGATCGATGTGAGCGAGCAAGCATGAGCCGTGCGATGATCGCGGCGTGCGCGCCTGGTTGTTGGTGCTGGTCGTGGGCTGCTATCAGCCCGCGCTCGAGCAGGCCTGCAGCGTCCTCTGTACGCAGGACACCGGCTGTCCTTCGGGGTTGTCGTGCGAGAACGGCCGATGTGGACCGCCAGGGATGTGTCAAGGCGTGGCCGACGACGCCCGCACCGACGCTCCGCCTGGATGTTTCGGCGACGGCGACC
Organism: Myxococcales bacterium; assembly: GCA_043776275.1. GTDB lineage: Bacteria > Myxococcota_A > Polyangia > Haliangiales > Haliangiaceae > JABFXX01. The sequence goes on from JAYVRN010000291.1 coordinate 22,611, forward strand.
TGGTGTTCTGTCCGCAGCATCCGCTGACCGGCAGCGTGACGCTGGCCGGCCCGATCGACACCGGAACGGACACCCGGTGCGAGCGCTTGAGCCCCACGGGGATCATCGCGTGCGTGATTGCGGCGCAGCAGGTCGTGGTGAACACGACGATGGCGACGGGGCTCTATGCGCTCGTGATCGTCGGTGATCAGATCTCGATCCCTGCAGGCATGACGCTCGACGTGTCGAGCCACCTGAGTGGTGGGCTCGGGCCGGGCAGGCGGGCGTGCCAGAGCGGGTCCGGCACCGCGGTGAAAACCACGGCCGGCGGTGGTGGTGCCGGCGGCTCGTTCGGCACCCTCGGCGGAGCGGGAGGTAACGGAACGGGAGGCGTCGGGGGGCCGGGGGTCGGCGGCGCGCCGGGCATCCTTGGCAGCGGCC